>JAEEUA010000001.1 GCA_016286775.1 Bacteroidales bacterium | reverse complement strand
TTTCTCCATTATTGAGAACACCACCATAGGGACGGCATCCCGTATTTTGGAGAGTCATTTCGCCATCGTCGTTTGTTTCGCTCCTCTCTCCGTTCACCTTGATGTCAAGATCGCGTGTCGCGTCGAAATAGAAATTTCCGATCACCTCGGCCGCCCATTTCTGAAGTACAGAGTCTTTCGGATATTGAACAGCAGTGAAGGTTACCCACTCTTCCTTGCAATCAGCATCCTTACAGCCGACACGTTGGTAATAGGTCTTGACAAGTTTGTTTTTCTGAAGCAGGGAGCGTGCAGCATGACTGATATTGCCGTTTGCATCATTCAAAATGTTTGTACTATAAGGCTCACTCTGAATGACAATACCGCTATCCTGAACAGTCGATTCATCCACAGCAGTCACGCCATCATCGGTCACATCTGTCCCTCCCTGGGGGTGGTCCACACCTGAATTGTCCTGGCGAGTAGAACAGGCTGCCAAGAAGAACAACGAAAGAACGAAAGAGGTCAGATTATGAGTTGAGAACATCGTGCTGATTACTATTTGTTACGGGCGCAAAGATACATCTATTTTTAGAAAGTTCCAAATTTTAGTGTCAAAATTTTACGAAAACCACCTGTTGATGTTCATTTCAGACTTTTTTGTTATCCCCATACCGGTAGAAGAAGTTCTCTTTGCAAATACATCTTTCGAGTTTGGCTGAGGGTCCGGTTTCCTATTTTAGGTGAGAAGAACAGATAATCTGCGGAAAGAAATGCACAAAAAATATGTGGATTGGGGTTCCAATCCATGTTAACGATTGTTAAACGAAACACTTTATAGATAGTATTTTCAATTTAACTGGCATTTTTTTTGGACCTTTAAAGAAAATATACTACCTTTGCGCGCTATTTATTAATAGCACGACATATCAAGATATGAAACTATTCAAGACTCTAATCTTTATTTTCGTTCTATTAGCCCTGCTGGCAGCCATTTCGGTATTATTTCCGAAGGAAGGTTTAAAGGTCGGTCCGGTTCATCTGACCTTCCCCAATCTTCATGAGGTGCTGAGCTTTCAGATCGAAGACAATTCAAAAGAGATAGAACTTACTCCCGAAGAAATCCAAAGGAAGGAAATGGAGGCACTCAAACAGGCCCAGGATTCCACCTTTATGGATTTCTGCATGAATAGTCCTATCCGCATCTCGATGCCTCGCAAGCACATCTATCTGGTCGATACCATCTCCATCGATAGTTATGTTTTGATGTCCGATAGTGCAAAATCATTGTGCGACAGTATCAAGATGTTCATCGACAGCACCGCCCTTCGGTCAGCATCCACTCCCGTTGACACCCTTTGGGTGACCTATCGCGACAGCGTCACCGAAGAACGCGATTTGACGTATCTCGACGATTTCTTCGAAGCACTCGACAGCGCTCGTTATCGCCATATGCGCATCCTTCATTATGGCGACTCCCAGTTGGAAGAAGATCGCATCACTTCTGGTCTGCGCGAACATTTTCAGGAACAGTTTGGTGGCGGCGGTCCCGGCCTGATGCCTGCTCAAAAATGGATAACCAAGCTGACCTGTTTCCAAAGCACTTCGCCCGAACTCCCCTACTACGTCGCCTATGGAACCTCCACCATGCGCGCCCGCCACAATGGGTATGGCCCGATGGCTACCGTGGCTCATGCTTCCGGAAACGTACACATCTCCTTCTCGGCGACCCAGAATGACAAGTTCCGTCACGTCCGCGAATTCGACCGTGTGACTGTGCTTCGCAACAATCCTGATGGTTCAGGCCTGCAATATCGTGTTCAGGAGTTCGATTCGCTACGCTCCAAGGTGACGGTCTCGATTCAAGGACCAGCCTATATCTATGGTGTTATGCTCGATCAGAAAGTGGGTGTTTCGATGGATAATATCCCGATGCGCGGTTCCTCTGGCAACATCTTCACGCGAATCACCCGGAATACAATCGAGCCTTTCTTCCAGAAGGAAAATGTACGTCTCATCATCCTCCAATATGGTGGCAACTCTGTGCCAGGCCTGCGTTCCGAGAAGGCTCTCCACGACTTCTGCAAAGAGATTCAGCGTCAGGTTCGTTTCTTCCAGAAGATAGCTCCGAAAGCCAAGATCCTCTATATTGGACCTTCCGACATGAGCACCAACATTGCCGGTGAAAAGAGGACCTACACGCTGCTTCCCCAGTTTGTCAAGCTGCTGGATCAGTATCTCACCGAATGCGGTGCATCATTCTGGAACCTCTATGAGGCGATGGGCGGATATGGCTCGATGGTTCGTTGGGTAGCCGCTCGTCCACAGCTTGCTGGTGAGGACTATGTGCACTTCACCCACAAGGGTGCCGAACATGTCAGTGACCTCCTCTACGAGACTATCGATACCTATTATAAAAACTATAAGTTCCGTCGTGGCGAACTCACGCCAGATCTTCCTACAGCCAATGAAGATTCGCTTGCTAACGATACTTTTGACGATATTCCTGTTGTTCTGCATTGACCTGTCAGTTCCAGTCAGGACCTATGCCCTTCACCCTGCCGAGGACTATCCCTCGGTGGTTCTGAAACGGCACATCCACCTGCTGGTTCCAGGCAGCGAGAACGGACTGCGTACATTCTACGACAAGCTGCATGCTCTGCGCAGCGACTCTTTGCCCACCCCTTCCGAGAAGGTCAACATCCTCCACATCGGCGGAAGTCACGTTCAAGGTGGCGAACTGAGCAACATCATCCGCATGCAGTTCGAACCCTCTGGCGACAGGGGACTCTGCTTTCCCTTCCGTGCCATCCGGACCAACGGCCCCAGCTACTACCGATTTGACTATACAGGTATCTGGAAAGGTTCGCGCAACGTGTCCAAACAACCCGATGCCGAACTTGGGTTGGCAGGGGCAGCTGCCATCACAAGCGACAAGGAGGCTACTCTGACCCTGCGGCTTCGCGATAATGGCAAATGGGACTTCACTCAGCTTACAGTGCTTGGTGAGACAAGCGACCCTTCAGTTATCCCCTTCCTCATAACTCAACGAGGGGATACGCTTTGGGCCGATCCTATCCTCAGCCGAATAGCCGACGTCGAGGGTGTTTGGGTCTTCCAGTTCTTTAGCCCCGATAGTGTTGCCACTTTGGGAGTTCGGGGCCTGACTCGAACGGTCAATCCCACGATCAATCGAAAAGAATATCTGCCCCTCGAGGACCGTCACTACTTCATCCTCCGCGGCATGATACCCGAGAGCCTTCGTCACGGCATCACCTACACCGAAGCCGGCATCAACGGAGCATCGCTTGAAAGCTGGGCTCGCTGCAACTATCACTTCGAACAGGAGCTCTCCCTGCTGCCACCCGATCTAGTCATCTTCGGCATTGGCATCAACGATGCCTACGTCCCATACGAGGAATTCAAGCCAGAGGTTTTCAAGGAGAGGTATCGGCAACTGATCAAACGCATTCAGGCAGTCAACCCCAACTGCTCCTTCATCTGGCTCACCAACAACGACAGCGCCATCCGTCATGGACGTGGTCGAAAAAGATACTACACGCCCAATAAGAATGGGGTTCGTGCCCAGGCAGCTATGAAGCAGCTCGCTGAGGAATACAATGGTGGCGTGGTTGACGTTTTTGCCCTGATGGGCGGTTTAGGCTCTGCCGAGAAGTGGATTAAACAGGACTTGATGAAGGCCGATCATATCCACTTTACCAAAGAGGGCTACCAGCTCATCGGAAATATCATCTACAATGCCATCGCCGAAGATTATGCAAAGTATTATGTCGACTGAAATACAAGATATACTCATACTGATCAAGGAATATCTCCTGAATATCTTCGCCTTTGATCCCAATTCACCGCTGCTGTTCACGCACTTCCGGTTTTGGGCATTCTTTGCGGTGGTATTCACAGGTTTTGCCATTGTTACGGGTTCTTTGCGCAAGAACCGCTCGGGTTCACGCATGCATCTGCCTGGATGGCGACGCGTGATGCGCAATGGATATCTCTTCCTGATTTCCCTGCTCTTCTATTACAAGACATCCGGACTTTTCGTCGGCCTTCTGATTCTCGTCACACTTACCGACTATTTCCTTGCGCAGGGCATCTATCATTTCCGGCAGAGAGCTAATAACAAGGGAATCAAGAAAAGTTACCTGGCCCTTTCGCTGCTTTGCCTGTCGGTGGCCATCGACCTCGGCATACTCTGTTACTTCAAGTACAGCTATTTCTTTGCCGATGTGGTCAATCAGATATTTGGAACCAATTTCCAGATTACCAACATTGCAGCAAAACTGGGCAACCACGTCATTGGTCGTCCGTTCTGGAGTGTTGACCGAATCGTTCTGCCAGTCGGTATCTCGTTCTACACCTTTCAGGTGATATCCTATACCGCCGACGTTTACAAGGGGTTAGTACGTCCTGTGCGCAATATTCTCGATTTCGGATTCTACGTGAGTTTTTTCCCGCAGCTCGTCGCCGGACCTATCATCAAGGCGTCCGACTTCATCCCGCAGCTCTATCGGCGTTATGCCCTTTCGCGTACCCAGTTCGGCATCGCTGTGTTCTGGATCCTCAATGGCCTGACAAAGAAAATCGTGATGTCGGACTATCTGGCTGTTAATTTCATCGATCGCGTATTCGCCAATCCCCAACTGTTTTCGGGATTCGAGAACTTGGCAGCGCTCTTCGCATACTCGTTCCAGGTCTATGCCGACTTCTCGGGCTACACCGACATCGCCATCGGACTCTCGCTGATGATGGGATTCTATCTGCCACAGAACTTCAACTCCCCCTATAAGGCCCAGAATGCGCGCAACTTCTGGAAACGCTGGCACATCTCTCTTTCCCGTTGGTTGCAGACCTATCTGTATATCCCGCTCGGCGGCAATCGGAACATCTCTTTCGGCACATGGTTCTGGATATGTGTCATCACCATTGCTGCACTTATCCTCAGCGGTTCGTGGATCGTCGCCGTCATCGTGCTGTCGATTGCGTTAGCTACCGTCATTACTGCCCTGCGCTCTCCTCAGAAGCGTCGACACATCTACGCCAACATGAACTCCATGATCACCATGCTGCTCGGAGGCCTTTGGCATGGAGCTTCTTGCAACTTTATGATCTGGGGCGGTTTGAACGGCGTTGGCATGATCATCTTCAAGTTCTGGAGCGATTGGCACACCGTCAAACGTATCATCGTAACATCTTATGTTGTCTGCATCCTCTTTTTGCTGCGTCTGTGGGCAGCACCAGCACTGGCGCTTTGGAATGTATTGCTCTGTTTCTGCATCTTCATTCTCTGCAGCATGATTATCAAATGCATCTGGCAATACTACAATTCGCAACGCGACTATGTCCGCTGGCCTCGTATCGCCAAGGCAACCAACATAGGATGGTCGGTAATCGTCACCTTCACTTTCATCACCTTCACTCGCCTGTTCTTCCGATCCGGTTCGAATCTTGATCCTGCCGTTGCCAACGAGACAGCCTGGAACATCGCCACTTCGATGATGACTCGCATCGGAACCGAATGGACCGTCAACCCACTCGAAGTAATTCCTGCCTATTGGAAGGTATTCCTTCTTTTTTGCATTGGAATGGCAATACACTGGCTCCCCGAGAACTTTAAGCGCCGCTATCGTTACTCGTTTGCCAAACTTCCCCTGCCAATCATGATAGTGGTCTGCGCTTTGGCCGTCTTCGTCATCTACCAGTTCATCACCGCCGAAATGCAGCCATTCATATACTTCCAGTTCTAACCTCGGACACCAACGCAGCGTCCAAGTCACAGCCATCTATGGCTGCCCATATCCGACCAAACTCAAAACAACATAACCCTATGAAACAAAAGAATTTCAAGCGCACTTTAGTGACCTCGGCCCTGCCATACGCCAACGGCCCCGTCCATATCGGTCACCTCGCAGGTGTATATGTACCTGCTGACATCTACGTCCGCTACCTTCGCCTCAAAGGTGAGGATGTTCTGTTTATCGGTGGTTCCGACGAACACGGCGTACCTGTTACCATCCGTGCACGCAAGGAAGGCATCACCGTACAGCAGGTTGTCGATCGCTACCACAACCTGATCAAGCAGTCGTTTGCCGACTTCGGCATATCATTCGACGTTTATTCCCGCACCACTTCGAAGATTCATCACAAGTTTGCTGCCGATTTCTTCCGTAAGCTTTACGACGAAGGAAAATTCATCGAGCAGACTTCCGAACAATTCTACGACGAGGAAACCCATGAGTTCCTTACCGACCGCAATATCCGTGGCGAATGTCCGCGTTGCCACAGTTTGGGCGCCTATGGCGACCAGTGCGAGAAGTGCGGTGCTACCCTTTCTCCCGAAGAACTCATCAACCCCTACAATGCCGTCAATGGCAATCCCCTCATCAAGAAGCAGACCAAGCACTGGTACCTGCCCCTCAACGAACATGAGGAATGGCTCCGCCAGTGGATCCTCGACGAGCATCAGGAATGGCGTCCCAACGTCTATGGCCAATGCAAGTCATGGCTCGATGGCGGATTGAAGCCACGTGCTGTCACACGCGATCTCGACTGGGGCATACCTGTTCCCGTGGAAGGTGCAGAAGGCAAGGTACTCTATGTATGGTTCGATGCACCAATCGGCTATATCTCCAACACCAAAGAACTTTGCGATAGCGATCCCGAGAAATATGGACCATGGCAAAAATGGTGGCAGGACGAAGACACTCGCCTCATTCACTTCATTGGCAAGGACAACATTGTTTTCCACTGCATCGTTTTCCCCGCTATGCTCAAGGCGCATGGCGACTATATCCTCCCCGACAATGTGCCATCTAACGAGTTTCTCAATCTCGAAGGCGATAAGATCTCCACTTCCCGCAACTGGGCAATCTGGCTCAACGAATACCTCGTCGATATGCCTGGCAAGCAGGATGTGCTCCGCTATGTCCTGACAGCCAATGCACCAGAGACCAAGGACAACGACTTTACATGGCGTGACTACCAGGCTCGCAACAACAACGAACTTGTGGCCATCTTCGGCAACTTCATTAACCGGGCTATGAAGCTCACCGAGAAATATTTCGACGGAAAGGTGCCTGCCTGCGGCGAACTCACCGATTATGACCGTCAGACGCTCGCAGACTTCAAGGACGTGAAGGCACGTGTCGAAGCTCTACTCGACGATTTCAAGTTCCGAGATGCACAGAAGGAGGCCATGGAATTAGCACGCATCGGCAACAAGTACCTGGCCGACACCGAACCTTGGAAGATTGCCAAGACCGATATGGAGCGCGTAAAGACCATTCTCAATCTGAGCCTTCAGATTTCGGCCAACCTTGCCATCGTCTTCGAACCCTTTCTGCCCTTCTCTGCCGAGAAGCTTCGCAAGATGCTGGGTATGGAGACCTTCAAGTGGGAACAGCTTGGTCGTACCGACCTCCTTGCCGAAGGACATCAGCTTGGCGAAAGCGTTCTCCTCTTTGAGAAACTGGAGGACAAGGACATCCAGCCCCAACTCGACCGACTGGCTCGAATCAAGAAGGAGAACGACGAGATTGCTTTGGCTGAAGCCGAATGGAATTGGCGTCCCGAACCAATCAAGGAGAACATTCCATTCGAGGACTTTGAGCGTCTTGATATCCGAGTCGCAACAGTCCTCGAAGTGAAGCCTGTCAAGAAGAGTGACAAACTGCTTCAATTCACCCTCGACGATGGAACCGGCCAGCCACGAACAATCCTCTCCGGCATTGCTCAGCATTATCCTGATCCACAGGTTCTGGTCGGCAAGCAGGTGCTTTTCGTGGCAAACTTCGCACCCAAGGTCATGAAGCATATTGCTTCCAACGGCATGATACTGTCGGCGGTCAACTTCGACGGATCACTCCACGTAGTGACCAACGAAGATAAGGTCAAGAACGGTTCAAAGGTCTGCTGACACAGCGCCTCCCAACCCTTCACAAAACGTTGAAGTCGGCAGCCATCAATGGCTGCCATAATAAAAAAAGAGACGAATGCAATCACTAAACAAGGATCTCTTTGTAACCTTCATGAAAATCGGCGGCTTCACCCTGGGTGGTGGAGCCGCTATGATTCCACTCATGGAACAACAGGTCGTTACCCGTCACCAGTGGCTGTCGCACAGTGAATTCATGGACATCATGGCTGTCTCTCAAGCCACTCCGGGTGTTTTCGCGGTCAATATGGCCTCGCACATTGGCTATAAGGTTGGAGGCATACGCTCGGGAATCATTGCATCGCTCGGCGTAGTTTTCCCTTCGCTCATCATCATCCTGCTCATCGCCATCATCTTCTCAAGGTTTCGCGACAACCGATGGGTCGAAGCTGCCTTTATGGGCATTCGTCCAGCTGTAGTGGCTCTCCTCGCTGTGCCCGTGTTCAAGATGGCTAAGACAGCAAGAGTCACATGGAGCAATGTTTGGATTCCCATCGTATCAACAGCACTCATCGTTTATGGTGTGACTCCCGCTCTCATCATCCTCGTAGCAGGAATCGCAGGATTCTTCTATGGCATCATCAAGAAAGACAAGGAACAAGAAACGAAATAATACTCCCCATACTCCATTCCCTATGATATTTCTCAAACTGTTTTTAGTCTTTTCCTATATCGGATTGTTCAACTTTGGAGGTGGCTATGCCATGCTCTCGTTTATCGAGCAGGAGGTTGTAGTCAAACAGGCATGGATCACCGAAGCTGAGTTTACCGACATCGTGGCTATCAGCCAGATGACACCAGGACCAATTGGCATCAACTGTGCCACCTACGTAGGCTATTCTGCCGTCGTTCACGATCCCCTAATCCAAGCTATTGGAGCGCCCCATCTCTTCGGAATCCTCGGAAGCATCCTTGCTACCATCTCTGTGGTATGGCTGCCTTTTGTAGTCATGATATGGATCTCGCACATCATCATCAAGCACAAGGACCACAAGGTCACACGAAGCATCTTTGCTACCCTGCGTCCTGCAATCATCGGCCTGCTGGCTGCAGCAGCAATCAGCCTCATGAACGTCGAGAACTTCGGTCATCCAACCACCCGAACGAACCAGTTCATCCTAAGCCTCATCATCTGCCTTGTTGTCTTCTGTGGCATTTTCTGGCGCAAGTGGAACATCATCTATACTACGCTGATTTGCGGCATTATCGGCATCATAGCCTACGGGCTGATCGGCATTTAGCCAACCAGCGACCCTATCCCATTCATGGTCGCCGTCATCTTTCATGATTGTTCTCTTCTTTCAGAATTGCCCTCTTCATCCATGATTGCCCTCTTCATCCACGATTGCCCTCTGGTTAATGCCGCAGCCAAGTTTGGCTGCAAAAAAATCCCGCCGCAACAAAGCGACGGGATTTTTTATAGAATCAAATCTGCTTATCTCTTTTTATCCGTAGCGTAATAGCTACCATAGCCATAGCCGTAACCATAGCCATAACCATAGCCATAGCGGTTATAACCATACTTGCTGGTAGCAGCCTCGGAACCATTAAGCAAGATGTTCAAACGATTGAACTTGTTCTCAGCATAAAGCTGATCCACATTCTTCTTTAGTGCACGCTGGAATACACCACAGCGAATCACAAAGAGCGAAAGGTCAGCATATTTGCCAATAAGAGTAGTATCGGCCACAAGATTGAAAGGAGGACAGTCAAAGATGATGATATCATATTCCTTACGAGCTTCCTCAATCAAATTCTTCAAGGCATCACCCTGCAGCAATTCTGCTGGATTGGGTGCGATACGTCCTGTTGGCAAGAAGTCAAGATTAGGACGATCTTGAACGCGAACAACCAAAGAATGCCAATCCTGGACACTACCATTCAAGATGCTGGTAATACCTTCTTTAGGACGACCAATATAACGGCTGGCAGAACTCTTGCGAATATCAAGGTCCATAACCAATGTCTTCTGGCCAGCAATTGCATAGGTGGCACCCAGATTCGTGCTGACATACGTCTTACCCGAACCAGGATTCATCGACGTAACAAGAATCGTCTTTGCTGGGTTTGCAGACTCCTTACCTGCAACAAACTCCAGATTCGTACGCAAGATGCGGAATGCTTCGTTCTCAAGGTTGCGCGAATCAGGCTTCACAACAAACTGGTGACGTGCCGCCATACGCTCACGCTTATTGCCCGTTGCTGCAATTCCTTGTGGCAACTCTCCAATAAACGGAGTTTTCATGTTATCGATATCCTTGCGTCCACGAACAACAGTAGTCATGGTTTCGCGCAGATAGATATAGGCAAGCGGCAAGGCAAGACCAATCAGGAAAGCCATGAGCAAGATCATCTTGCTGCGTGGACCAGTTGGATTCTTGCTACCCATAGGAGGAGTAATCACGCGCGTATTATAAGCAGTAAATGCCTGTGAAAGCTCGTTCTCCTCACGTTTCTCAAGCAGGTAGAGGTAAAGCTGCTCCTTCACCTTCTGCTGACGTTCAACAGAAAGCAGATACTTCTGACGTGTAGGATTCGATGCCATTTGGGCATTACTCTGAGCCTCAGTTTGACGAGAAGATCTGATCTGTGTGTTGAGCGCTGTAATCTGATTGTCGATGCTTCGAAGAAGGTTGTTGCGCATCTCAGTCAGTTCCTTGTCAAGATCGAGCACAACTGGATTTTTGACGCTCGAGTTAGCTACAAGACTATTGCGCTGCAACTGTTTGGCATTATAGGAACTAATCAGACTTTCAATGGTGCGATCCTCCACGCCACTGTTAGCAGGAAGCAACTGGTACTTGTTGGCATCACTGCTTATATAATCGCGCAGATACCTGGCCATATACAACTGGTTATTCAGTTGTACAGCATGCTGGGAAGCCTGATTAGCTTGGGCCATATACATCTGGTTGGCAGCCTTAACATCAGTGATAAGGTTCTGTGACTGGTACTTAGAGATGTCCGTATCCACATGACCCAATTCTTCCTCAATGACCTTCAGACGTTCATTGATGAACTGCGATGTACTTGTAGCTATCTGGTTCTTGTCATTCACCCAATTTCTGTTATAGCAGGATATGAGGGTACTCAAGACATCTGCTGCACGGAAACGGTTCACATCGACATAGGACAAGGTGATGACTGTGGCCTGCTTGTTAGTCACTTGTGCACTGAGATTGCCTTGCACTACTCCAGCTGCATTCGAAGCGGGAATATGAACGACATCGATAATCCTGTCGCCCACCGAAGATCCATAACCGATACCATTCATCACCACCAGTCGTCCTACTGGGCTCTGAATAGTATCCTGGGAAAGCGTACCTTCAATGGTTGTCTTCTTCACTTCATCATCGAGAAAACCATCGTCGAATTTACTGAGCACATAGTTGCCATCTTCCTTAAGGTCAATACGGAATTGTGCATAGCCTTCGTTTTCAACGTCACAGAAAATCACCTTCACTGGGAGTGTCTGGCCATAAAGGGTTCTGTCCTTGAAGAATCCAGGTTCGCTGTACATGATGTTGAGCTCCATCTCATTCACCACCTCCAACGACAAGGCAGGCGACATCATGGCAATGAGCTCGTTGTTCACATTACTATTGCTCTGGAAAAGTCCAAGATCAGCAAAGTCGCCCATGGTGCCGCCACTATAGTCACGCGAATCCGACTTGATCATGACGTCGGTATGCTGTGTATAGGTCTTTTGGGTACGCAACAATTTCAAGGTTGCAATTCCCATACACAACAATACACTAAGGACAAACCATGGCCAACGTCCAATGCAAAGATACCAAAGTTCGGTAAGAGAAAGTTCCGAATCTTCGTTCTCTACGGGAGCAACTGCAGGTTGTGTAACTGGCTGCTGAGGAACGGTAGGAATTTGATTAGCCATTATTTCTTGCTTAAAGTGTAAATAAGGGTTGTAACTGTACACAACGTACTGGTGATTGAAAGCCAGAATGTTGGTGTCATGATGGTGTTACCCGTAGCTCGAGACTGACGACGACGTTGATCGTTTGGCGAAACATAGACCACATCGTTCTGCTGCAAATAATAGACAGGACTCTGCATGATACCCGATTGAGTCAAATCGACTCGATAGCTCTGGGTCGAACCATCTGGGTACTCACGCAGTACCAGAACATCCTGACGATTACCGTTGATGGTCAGGTCCCTTGACATACTGATGGCTTCGAGAATCGTAATACGATCCTTGCTGATGCTGTACTTGCCAGGATTCGTCACTTCGCCAAGCACGCTGATGGTCAGGTTCGCATAATCGACCGTTACAATAGGATCCTTGATATAATCTTCGTAAATAATCCTATCTTTGATAGTCTTTGACAATTCCTGACGGGTCATACCACTCACTTGGATCGCACCAAACACGGGATAATCTATCGTTCCATCACTCGCAACCGTAAAATAGGCAGTCTGACTATTTGTACCACTAGGAGTAAAACTTGTTCCGCCGACATAACGATAAGGTACAGCGAGGTTGAAAATAGCGCTAAGCTCCGGATTGCGGCTTGAAACAACAATTGAGAGCTGATCGCCTGGACGGATGCGAATCATCGAAAGATCTGCAACTTCAAGTCGCTGATCGTTGCCGACATCTTGCAGATAAACAATATCCTCTGGCGCCTTGCACGAAGTCACGCCAAGGATTATTGCAAGAATGGCTAAAATAAAGAAGTTCTTTTTAATCATATAATTATTTGCTAATTGCCAAAATCGCCGCAAATTTATCTATAAATTATGAATTTACCAAATCAATCAACACTTTTTTACTAAAAAATTACTGATTTTATTTCTCTATTTCTTTTTTAGTCAAATGAAAATGTCATTTATCCATACTTATAGGCACGCGAAAGTATCTCAAATGTGACAATTGCCCAGAAATAAAACGATTTTTTGTGTTATTTTTCAAAAATCAATCCATATCCTATCACTTTTAAAATAAAATACATATATTTGCACCCAAGTTCCACCCCGCAAGCGTCCCCGTCTCAGCCATATTTGACTGCCCAGCGCACCCCTGGCTCACCCCGCAAGCGCCCCCGTCTCAGCCATGCTTGGCTGCCCAGCGTACCCCTAGGCCACCCCGCAAGCGTATCTGTCGCAGCCATGCTTGGCTGCCCAGCGCAATCCTTGGCCACCCTCACGTGTCCCCGCAGCAGCCGTTCATGGCTGCATCCCGAACCCATCGTCCATCTCTATGAAAGCTCTATCCCCTCTGTTCCTCTTTCTTGTGCTCTACTTAGGCGTTAGCATTGTAGCCGGCGACTTCTACAAAGTTCCCGTCACCGTAGCGTTTCTTGTCAGCTCGGTCTATGCAATCGCTATCAGCCGTGGCAGTATCAACGAGCGAGTGAACTGTTATTCCCAAGGTGCCGGCAGTCCCACCGTTTTACTCATGGTGTGGATCTACATCCTGGCCGGCGCCTTTGCAGCATCAGCCAAGGCGATGGGTGCCGTTGATGCTACGGTCAACCTAACCCTTCAGCTCCTTCCCCCCAGCCTGCTCCTCCCTGGCATTTTCCTTGCCTCTTGCTTCATTTCATTGGCTATTGGGACCAGCGTAGGCACAATCGTAGCCCTCACCCCTGTAGCTGTCGGCATTGCACAAGAGAGCGGTATTGCACTTCCAATGATGGTCGCCATCGTGGTTGGCGGTGCTTATTTTGGAGACAATCTCTCGTTCATATCCGACACCACGATAGCTGCCACACAAACGCAGGGATGCCGCATGGGCGACAAGTTCCGCGTCAACCTGCGTCTCGTTCTTCCTCTTGCCCTGATCATGGTGGGTGTATATTTCTTCATAGGCCGGAACATTTCTGTGCCTCAGGAGATTCCCGACGTAAGCTGGTGGAAAGTCCTGCCCTATCTCGCTGTCATTCTCACCGCTGTTGCGGGCCTCAATGTGATGCTCGTCCTTCTTTTAGGCCTCCTGCTCACCGCCATGATAGGAATCATCGACGGAAGTTACGACTTTTTCGGATGGATGGGGTCTCTCGGAACGGGCATCAACAGCATGGGCGAACTCATCATCATGGCCATGCTGGCTGCCGGTATGCTCGAAATGATACGCACCATGGGTGGCATCGATTACCTGATTGACAAGCTCACCCGAGGCATCCATGGCCGACGAGGTGCCGAAATGACCATCACCAGCCTCGTCTGTCTCGTTGACATCTGCACAGCCAACAACACGGTGTCCATCATTACTACAGGTCCGATAGCCCGTCGGATTGCCACGCAGTATCGCCTCGACCTGCGTCGTTCTGCATCCTTGCTCGACACAGCAAGTTGCTTCACACAAGGTCTCATTCCCTACTCAGCCCAGTTGCTTGCTGCTGCTGGTCTTGTCGAAGCCACTTGTGGACTCCCGCTCAACCCGATACTCGTCGTCCCCTACCTATTCTATCCTATGGGTCTGGGCGTTATGATATTCATCTCCATTATTTTTCAACCCCGCTATTTAATCAAGAAATGAAAGATTATACCTACAAGCTCGAATTGAAGACGCGTGACTACGAATGCGACATCCAGGGAGTTGTCAACAATGCCAACTACCAGCATTACCTCGAGGTTACCCGTCATGAGTTCATCCAAAGCGTTGGCATCAGCTTCGAGGAGCTTCACAACCAAGGCATTGATGTCATGGTAAGCCGTGTCACTATTAACTACCGTGCACCCCTTCGCGGCGGCCAGGAGTTTCTTTCCTGCCTCAACATCTATCGCAAAGGGGTCCGTTATGTTTTTGAACAGGATATCTACCGCAAATCCGATGGTGTCCAGTGTATCAAAGCACAGGTCGATTGCGTCTGCGTCGTCAACGGCACACTCACCCGTGGAGACGAAATCTACTCCACCTTTGCCCCCTATCTCACCACCCCCTAACCTCTGTCCTCACACCTCCTCCAATTCATGCCATCGGCTTCGATTGACCCCTCTTAGCAATTGGGCAATAGCCGTTCTCCGCCGCTCCTCGTTCATTGTAGCGGCCATCTTTGGTCGCCTTCTTCCCCATTCAGTGACGCCCCGCGCCTGCCAACTTTGGCTTCTCCAGCGTCTTTGTAGCGGCCATCTTTGGCCGCTCTTCCTCATTCGGCAACGTTCAGCAGCGGCCATCTTTGGCCGCCTTCTTCCCCACCCTCTCCCATGTCCCCACTTCTTCCCATCCTCATTCTGAACGCCATCCGTGGCGTAGGTTCCATCCGAGCCCGTCATCTCATCGATGCATTCGGCAGCGCCGAAGCTGTCCTCAATGCCGACACCAGCCTTCTTCTCCAGGCGGGCGCTGTCGGACAAATGGTCATCGATGGCCGTAACAACCCGCAACACCAGATCAATGCCGAACGCGAACTCGCTTTTATCGAAGCACATCATATTCAACCCCTCGTCTATGGTCAGGATGGTTATCCAAAGCGTCTCTTGAGTTGTCCAGATGCTCCCACCATACTTTTCAAGCTTGGTGACATCAACCTCGAAACCCAGCACATCCTCAGCATCGTCGGCACACGCCAGTGCACTCAATATGGACGCGATATGGTACATCGCCTCATTCGAGAACTGCACGAAGTTCTTCCCGACCTAATCATCGTCAGTGGTTTGGCGCTTGGCATCGACGTGGAGTCCCACAAAGCCGCTCTTGAAAACGGTATTCCAACTCTCGGAGTAGTGGCTCACGGCCTGGATCGCATCTATCCCTACAACCACCGTACCATTGCCAAACAAATGATTCAGCAGGGCGGCGGCCTCCTCACCGAGTACGTCACCAGTGCCCCCTTCGAACGTGGCAACTTCCTGGCTCGCAATCGCATTATAGCGGGTCTTGCTGATGCAGTCCTCGTGGCCGAAAGCAAGGAGAAAGGTGGTTCGCTTGTCACAGCATCCATAGCCCTTGACTATGGTCGGGATGTATTCGCCTTCCCAGGACGAATAACGGATGACCGCAGCAACGGTTGCAATCGGCTCATCCGCCTCAACCGGGCAGGTCTGATTACCTGCGCACAAGACTTCCTCTATGCCATGAATTGGCAATCTACCAGCCAACCGGCTGCCATCCAGCAAACCCTCAATTTCGAAGAAGACCATGTCTCTCCCCTCGGTCGCCAGATACTCGACATACTTCGCGACCGTGGAGACATGCGCCTCTCCCAGCTCGCCGACATCCTCCCCGATACAGAACGAACAGCCCTCCTCGAAGAGCTGCTCGATCTCGAAATGTCCGATAAAATTCGTAATACCCCAGGTGGCCTCTACCAACTGAGGTAGCTTTCTCTCCCCCATCACTCCGGTTCCCGACTGCAAGCGTCTTCGCCGCGGCCGTAATTGGCCGCAAAGACTTTCCTCCCGCAGCCAAGTTTGGTCACCCTCAGAATCTCACTTTCAAGCCTACCAGTCCCGTCATACCGAATCCCTGGGTAAAGTCATTGGTCACAAAGGGGTCACCCGACAGGAATGTTGTCTTCTCCTCAGCAAAAGCCGAAAGCCACTGCGTGAGTTTCAACTCAAGTTGGGCTCCTCCTTCCATACCCATATAAGTATGGGCATGCCAGATTGACTCATCGCCAAGTTCCTGATGAACAGCCATATTATATCCTGCAAACAGATATACATTGAGCTTCCTTTGCGGATCATATCCGACAAACGCATTTCTGATATTCATCATATAGTCCAATCCGAACAGGTTCAGATAGGTCTGCTTGAAATACAGCACATTGTGCGAATCGATGTGCGAATACGAATAGTTCAAACGCACACCATGCACATCATTGAAGTCATACCCTAGTGACACATTCATCAGACTATTTCGCATATCCCAGGCGCCCCAGCTTCCAGCCAGCCACCAGCCCTTCCACCACTGTGGCATACGACGATGGGGGTACTTCCTCGAAACAAGGTTATGATGCAAACCCGCAAAGGCTAGCAACTGCAGGTGATCATCATCCACATCAATCTGCTGCCAGCGTCCCTGCAGCACAAGCCAAGTCTGCCCGAACAGGCGTCTGCGCAACTGCGTATGCAGGGTGGGTTCCAGGAAACGTTCGAGATTCAGACCATCCACATGGTTCCAAAGCTCTACACGTCCACCTTCGACACCTCCACCAATAGTCCAGGCCCAACCTTTCTCCTCCGACCGATGCCAAACGAAGCGAAGCGGGTCAAACGTCAGCTCAGCACGATAACCATAGACTTGCTCTGGATTGTCCGATTGCTGCGTCAAGTCCAATCGCTCGCCAAAGGCTCCAAGCTGCACTGCCATAAGGCTGTTGAGACGCATACCCAGGTTCATCTCGAAGTCAAACTGATAGGGCTTCAGACTCCCGACCTCATGCTCTCCATCGCGCAACTGGGTGCCGCCCAGCAGTTCCACATACCAGCGGTGCAGGCTATTTCTGCGGTCCACCTTCATGCCATGGCCCATGAAGACCTTCCCGGCTAAATCTGCTATCCAGTTGCCAGTCTTAACCATTCCTCGCCCAAAGGTTTTCGCACCATTGGCCACCGCAGTGCCATATCCGCCTTCGCGCAATGGACTCGTCAGCCTCGTGATCAGGCCCACCTGAACCATCAGCCCATCATCCACGATATTGCCAAGTTCCCAATATCCGTCGTAACGAGGCGAAGCTGCCTTGTACTGGGGTTCAACATACAAGCTTACCCATGGCGATAATGTGTGTCGCAACTGCAGGCCAATCTGTCCCCCATAGAAGTTACGGTAACTGCCTTCATAATCGACAACTCCGCCCATCAGACCTACAGTCGCCAGCCACTCGAACCTTCGTCCAGGATTGTAGCCACCCCAGTAGTTCGAGAGGTTCCACTGATAATCGACCATACCCTCCAGTCGATCATGGTTATAGGCAAGGCCCAGACGTACAGCATTACTCTTGTTGAAATCCTTGGTCAAGGCAAGCCCTATTCCACTGGTCTCGAATCCATTATAATCATACTGGAAGTTTATGAGCTTCGGATACCAATAGGTCGAAACACTTAATCCTTTCCACCAACGATCCAGCACGAACGGCACCTTATCCGGATAACGATAATTACCCGACATCATATAATCAGTCACCCTAAAGGGGATCTCCGTCACTTGTCGTACGTCTTCTCCAGTCGAACTCTCGTCAGCCAGCCGCGTTTGGCCGGCCGTATTGTTATCTGCATCCAGCCGTGTTTGGCTGGCAACAGCAACCTCTGCTGCACCAAACCAGAGCAGCAATAGCCCCATCAGGCCAAGCCGATGGTTCCCAACAAAGCTATTCCTCCTCATGTGTCCGTAGTTTTATATATTGTTCCACAGCCTCCAGATAGAGGTCCATTCCTTCTCGTATCGCCTTGGCATCACGATAGATGCCTCGCACGTAACTATCACCCTGTACACGTTCCAGATAAGCCGGATCGCCCTGCTTGCCGAAGAGTTGCGATAAGGCCGCCACGGCACGGTCATAATGCTCGTCCCTGTTCGTATAGATGCCGGCCTCAGATGCCCATGCCTCGGTGACAGCTGTAAAGTAGAGTGCTGCCGGCTGGTCATTCATCTGTCGCTGAAGGGACATCAGGCTGTCACAGCACTGCTGCATTAGTTCAAGCGCTTCTCCATTGGCTGCAATGTCAAGCAGTTCTCCATCCACGGCCTGGTGAATAAGCGCCATGTTAACAACAAAGAAATTGCAGATGTTCGTATTGCGAATAATTTCTGCATTCTCGTCATCCAGCACGAACCGGCCGCTCTGGCTGTTGAGCAGCATCTCCAATAGTTCTGGGCGATAAGTGTCGTGGAAAAGACCCGACATCGTAGGCGTATTCTCCAGTATATCTGCTAGTTCATGAGCCTCTTGGATGGCCTCGGGCGTCCCAATGCCACTCAGCATCAGCACCTGGTTGTAAAGTATCACATCCAGGTTGATGAACTTGACGGGTGTGTCCGGGTCATTCTCGATATAGCAGGGCAGATTGCCCTGGAAATACTGGGTATTGATGAACGGAGCCAAAATCGAACGGTCATAATTTCCTTCCGAAATTGCCTCAGCTGCCAACAGGTTGGCGGCGTATGGCAGAACCAGTCCATAGCTGTCATGCGGATGCATATCGCGGCCATATCGGCGTACATCTGATGCCTTGATTGTGAGCAGCCGCTGGGCCAGTTCAAGTTTTTCTTCTTGTGTCAACTGATCTGAACGAAGCAGCACATAGAAATAATACGATGGCCAGCGCGAAGCATCATACCTGTCTCGATAGAAATTCAGAATCTTCTCGCTCGGAGTCTCACGTAGAGCCTTGTACGAATACGTAACCTGTGCCAGACGCAGCTTCTCCAACGCTTCGGCGATGATTGGATCGGCACCATTCGAATAGCCCAGACGTTTCTGTTGTTGGGTTGTATTCTCGGGGTCATCGCCCTTGATGACTTCACGCACATGTTCTGCAGTGCTATGGAACTCGGGATGCATTTCATCGATCAGGTCTGCCACGGCACTCCATGGTGCAACCGAATCCTTCTCAATGTTGAAACGCGCAAAACGAAGGTCTTCACCACCCATCTGACGCAGTTTTTCGATAATTGCTTGGCTGCGTCCATGCGAGATAAGACGGTTATGATAACGCAGACCTTCGGGCGACGACACACCGACGATGCCCACGCTCTGAATGGTGTTCTCGATCTCGCCATGGGTAATCTCGTATGCCTTCGCAATCAGGCTATCCAGCTGCTGCTGGTTATTGCCGCGTTTCAAGTCAATCTTGGTGCTGTTCTGGTCGAAGCTGAGCGACAGCTGGTAGGTCACATCCTGTACCTCACCGCGCTCTCGGGGTCTGAAGGTGACGACTTCATCGGTGCCCGAATGCCGACGAGGTGGGCAATCGAAGTCGGCAGGTCGTGCCGACACCGAAAGGAACTGCAGGGGCATCTGTCGCTCACACGAGCATTCATCTGTGTGTGTCGTATCAGCATGCACAAAGTCATGCAGATAGTTCACGTGTCGCATCTGGTAGAAGCGATGCCGGTCAGGCATCTGCCAGCGATAGTGCAGCACAGTGTCCTTGCCATAGGGAACCAGCTGCATCGGCATCCTATAGCGCGAAGAATCGCCCTCCTGCCGATGTTCAATTCGTACCTGACGACTTTCCTGCTTCAAGGGGTAGATGTCCATCTGGTTGATGTGGCGGATATAGCCATCCACCAGTTCTGATTCGCTCGATATGGCACGTTTGTCAGCCATCTTGTGGCCTCGTGCAATATATTCCTCAAACCGATGATAGAGTTCAGTGGGCGTACTGATGGTGTACGCTTCTGTCGTGTCCTGATCGGAGACAGACAAGGGCAATTGAGGAGCAGCTTTGCGCAGTTCCCCACGAAGCTGATCGAAGCTGGGATAGCGAAGCAGCAGTCGCCACAAGGGACGCGGTACCAGATACGTTGTCGTGTCCGATTCCACCTCGCGATACTCCACCCAGTTCCCCATCTGCTCGAAGATATCCTGAGTCTTCTTTCGATAATACTCCATCGTATCGCGCATCAGGTCATCGCGCATCTGGCGTTGCTTGGTAGCCTGGAATCGATAGCCCGAGAAAACCATCGGTTCCAGCACATAGCTGGTATCGAGTGCTTTGCCATGATGATCCATGAGCTGCTGGTTCAATCGTTGGGCTGCAGCATTACCCTTCAAACGCGCATCCAGACGGTCAAAGTCCTCTCCGAAGATACAGGCTTCGATGATACGCTCCACAACAAGCCTTCTGTCTGTAGGGCCACGGAAGTTGAAATGTTCGTCGAAAGTCAGCCAAGACCCGCTGCTCTGTGCCTGTCTGCGCTTCTTATGGAACGTCGTCACGCGCTGCACCTTGTTCACATTCTCGAGCACGGTGCGGTTCTTGTAGTAGAGCGGGCAATAGGGTTCATCGCCATCATACTTCGTGACCTTCTCGTTCAGCACAATCATTTCGAAGCGGCTGCTCTCCATAGGATGAAGGACGAGAGCAACCGAATAGATGCCTCGCGTATCGCCCGTTTCGCGGCACCAGTAATCGACCAGATAGCCATAGCGATAGTAGATGTCTTCTGCAATGGCATTCACGTCGGCCAGATTATAGGTCTCACCCTGTCGCTGCAGTCTCCAGCCGCGTTGGCGATACTCGTTTACGAAGCCTTGCAAAAGCCTCGTGTTGCGGGCATTGTGTTCATGACTCCAGACCACGATCGAGTCGGCACACACTTCGTTGGTGACAAATACCTCGAGGTCAGTTCGGTCGCTCAGATCATGTGATGAAGGCATCCACACACCATCCTCAGGGTCCCACGCGCGACCTGTTTCATCGGTGAGGTCCTTGCCATCGGCATTCAGGATCACCATCGGCAAGGCATCATATTGCGCATAGCATCTTGCTCCTGCTAATAGCAGAAGTCCGACAAGCGCCATCTTTGTGCGCCATGCTTGTAGATGCGATAGATTAGAAAACATACGATATATTGGCGCCCAGATTAGTCGGTACGAATTTATGATGTTGGTTAGGGTCAGCATAGAGGAGATAGCCGGCACCCATGGTTACGTCCACGTTCCAGTGTCGGTTGATCATCCAGCCATAGCCGCTCACGAAGCCTGCAGTCAAGGCCGTATGCCGCTGAACGCTGCTGTCTTCCCCATCCTTCCGATAGTGATACAGTCCCAGCTGTGGTCCGAAGAAGAAATCCTGAAACAGCTTGCGCTTGAACCAGAACCGGTAATCAAGCTGCAAACCCGAACCATTCATCTTCTTGATCCAGCTGTCCCCCATCGTCACAAGGCCAGTTACGCCGATGCTCTGGTAGTCATTCACAGTCAGATCAACACCCACATTGGCGCACTTTGCTGCCCACAGCAGAGCGTTGCTATGCACCACCACAGTCTGTGCCTGTGCACAACGCCCCAGACCTGCCCACAGCAAAGTCCCGATCAGTATCCCTATCCATTTTGTTCTTGTCATTCTTGTCTTTTAATTAAGTCCCTGTCCGCAGCCAAGTTTGGCTGCTCGATCTCCAATCAATGAGCCGCCTCCGGCGGTGCAATCCGATACGCCACATTAGCCGTGGCCACCCTCGGACGTCCGTCCAAATACAACAGGCGATACCTGAACTGAAGTACCGTCCAGACCGTACCGTCAGGATGGGTATCATTTGCCTTCAGTCCGTGCAACCCCGTATATTCATAATTCACTACCCAGTCGTCCTCGATTTTCAATCCTTCAAGCGAAGGATCGATCTTGACCAGGTACTCGCTTACCTGCCTCAGCAGTTCCTCACGGTCGGCCACCTCCAGCTCCGGCTCATCAAATTCGTCCTTTGCCTCGGTCTTGTATTTGCCAGCCAGAAGCGGTCCATGTGCATCAAGCCCATAGGTTGTGTTCCAGGTAGCACGTCGTGCATCGACGCCTGCTGTCAGGGCTTCCAGCATCCGGGTTCCTTGACGCATTCCAACCGAATCTTCCACTACAAAGATGAACTGCAGCGGCTGCAAGGCCGGTCCATAGGTTGTCGTGCCCACATTGCGTCCGTAGTGGATGCTATCGGGGAGTTCTATCTGATCCTCGGTATATCCAGTCATGCCTCCCCGATCGAGAGCAGCAATCACGTCATCCTCGGTGACTGTCTTCTCCTTGCCGTTGCGCCAGGGACGCTCCACATAGAACGTCTGTTTGTTATAGACTTCCAGGAAACGGTCGTACATCTCCTGATCTCGGTTGCTGATGTCAGGAAGGATGGTGAACCGCGTAACCAGAGAATCATACGACTCGAACACCTGCGGATGGAACTTCAACGCAATGGCGTAGGTTCCTTTTTTGTTCATATCTTCAGCCAGGATGGGCTGAAACTCTCCATCCTGCCGATAAAAGAGGCCAACAACCTCCTGCTCCTTCAGTGTTTCTTTCTTCCAATGTCCATCGAAGAGCTTCATCACCTGCTCGACGCTGGCTGTCTCGGCCAGCGAATCCATGCTGGCAGGCTTCAGGAGCAGCGCTGGCAGTCGTTTGCCCGCTTCCTGATAGGCTCCTCGTAAAGCCGAATTGAAGCTGCTCCTGCGTGCCAGGGCTTCGTCATAGCCTTCAATCCGAACTCGGAAAGGCATGATATAGGTGGCTTCGCCTGCCTCACTGTCGTAATCCTTGGGCAGCAGGCTCAAACGGTAGAGCACATTGTTATATTCGCTGGGCATCGTCATGGGCAGAGGACTGTTCTCCTTCATCTCTTCCAGTTTACCCACCACCAGATACGGGTCATTATACTGCAGCGAGAATGCTCTGCGCACATCTTCAATCGTGACAGGCTCGGCAAGCAACGAGTCTCCTGCTGCGCTCTTGACGTTCAGCGTCACCGGAGCAGCAGTCATCTCACCCAACAGAGAATCAATCCGGTTCTGGGCGATCTCGTTCGAAAGGTTGTTGCGCACAAATTGCATTTCGTCGGGCCGCCAATACTTGCCTGCTATACTCAATGTGCGGAAACCCACTGCAAAATGCAGATCGACCAAACCCTTCTTGTCGAGGTTATAGCCAATGTTTCCTCCACCCGAAAACTCCAGGAAATATCGATTGCCCCAGCTGACTCCGGGAAAATCATACCCCAATACGACACCGGCATTCGAATGCTTCTTGAGCGTCTGGTATTCGAGATAGGGACCCACGTAATAGCGTCCCTTATGATATTCAGGATGCTTATAGGGACTGAAGTGAACACGATACTGCGCCTGCACGCCAAAATTGTCCAAGACACTTCCCTTGTAATCTCCTCTCCACAGCTTATATTGGCTATCGGCTCCTGTCCTGAACTGTAAAGCCACCGACTGGGTCCACATTCGCTGAGGATTTCGCAGGTCCACATCCACCCCGACATTGGGTGCTCCCAATGCCAGATCCGCCAGATCCATCCACCAGGTAAGGTAAGACGTCCAGCTCACACCATCACGATCCAAGCTAACGCTGCGATAGGGCGTCTGTCCCAGGGCACGCGCCCCCAGACCTGCCCACAGCAGCGTCCCCAGTATGATTATTATCTCAATTGTTCTTCTCATTTCTGTCTATATATCCCCGTCAGCAGCCGTCCTTGTCCGCCTCCAGTGTCACCGCCGGCAGCCATGTTTGGCTGCCCTCCTCGTCTCGGCCAGCAGCCGTCCTTGTCCAAGTCCGCGTCTCCGTCGGCAGCCGTGCTTGGCTGCCCTCCGTGTCTCCGCCAGCGACCGTCTTTGTCCATGTCCGCGTTTCCGTCGGCAGCCGTGTATGGCTGCCTTCCGTCCAAGTCGCAGCCAAGCTTGGCTGCCCTACTTCTCCCTCAGCTCCTCAACAGTCCATATCCGCTGTCGGATGCTGAAGGGATTGCGCGTCGAATGCACCTGCCCGGCCAGACCCGTCATAAACAGATGGCTCTTCAAAGCCGAGATGATATGACGCTGCGTCTTGCGGTCCACATATCCCTGTCCAGCCTCATATGCCGCACACCAGAAAGCCACCTTATCAGCCATCTTGTTGCTCGCATTGGCCGCACGTTGCAGGATATTCGACTTCAGGATATGAGCTTCCTTCATCTTGTCATTGGCAGCCAGCACTTCGTTGACTCGCTGATAGGCTTCTCCATAGTCATTCTTCTGATAGCACCCCACCGCCTCGGCATACAAGCGCTGTGAACGTGTCTCGGCATCGAGCAGATCAGCCTGTTGGCGCATTTGGTCCTGCAGTTCAATACGATGTGCCTCAAACGCAGCTATCGAAGCATCGGCATTCACTTGACGCTCGCTCTCATCGCGAACCATCGCCAAGGTCTGCTTATTATAATAGGTCTGATAGTCTGCATCGTGCTCTTGTTTCATGAACGTTTCCGTCACATCCAGCCAACGTACGATGTCACTATAGCGGTTCACGTAGCTCTTTCCACGCTCAGGATGCGCCGCATGCTCGCGGTTCAACGGAACAAACATGCCCTGCAGCACAATCACAGGATCGGCCTTGCCCTGCCGACGGCTCAAGATCTGATGGGCACGATCAAAGCAGGCCTCCATGCCTCCTTCCCGTTTCGACAGCATTAGCAACTGCTCATTGTCGAGCTGTTCATCACACCAGGCTGCCGTCTCCAGCGTATTACGGTATCGATACTCATCCTTCCCGATATTCGCGTAGCGCTCGTGATACAGTTTTTCCATCTTGTTCCAATAGGCCGCACCCTCATCCGTCTGCAGAATCTGTCTCAATGCGCGACGCGTCTGGTTATAGAGGTTCGTATTTCGCTGAAAGCCTCCGCTGATTGCCAGCGGATAGTACTTATCAACCACCTGTTTATATTCTTTTTGTTGCAAGGCAGCCGCCAGTTCATCCAACACGGCACCGCCGCCTCCATTGCTGATTGCCTTCCCCTCTGGTCGTGCGGGCACCCACGGCAGCGATTCCATCTCGTGGAACTGCGCACGCACGTCAGCAGCCCAGCCCACCATCAGCAGGCCCATCACAACAGCAATTATCTTCAAAAATCTATCAAACATCACACATAATATATAATATAGCGTCCCGAAAACAACCGCCCCGTCCCTGCCGCAGCCAAGTTTGGCTGCTCATCGTCCTAACCACAGCCGTCCATGGCTATCAGTGTCCAAGCGGCAGCCAAGTTTGGCTGCTCATCGTCCAAACGCAGCCATCCATGGCTATCAGTGTCCCAGCAGCAGCCATCTTTGGCTGCTCATCGTCCCCGCAGCGGCCGTTCTTGGCCGCCCTAAACACCGACCCGACGCCTCCATTCATAGTGCTCAATGCACCAAAGATCCCCGGTAGCCTCCACATATCCCAGTCGATAAGCCTCGTCCAAAGCATGCTCAAAGCTAAACTCAACCATCTTCTCGCCAGAAGGCCCGGCAAGACGAATCTCCATCGTCAAAGTTTGCCCCACCCCCATAGTTGCAAATTCAGCCGCCGAGGGGCTCAGCACATTGGCCTCGCAGACCAGTTCGACAGTCTTTGTTCCGTCGCCTGCCGCTACCGTCCCCACCTGCCAGGCAAGTGGCATAGTGGCAAGACAAGTTGGATCGATGGAGTCCTTCGCAATATCAAGCCGGTAGCAGACATTGCTCAAACTGCCCGTGCCCGACACGTACGTCAGCATATCGCTCATCTCCAGCTCCACGTGGAAGGTCAGCCGTCGCGTACGTTGCCGCACTTGCACATCCGTACTGTACTGTTCTCCACCCGTCAACTGTTCCAACCATGAGCCCAGATACAATGACTCTGGCATCGCCAAGATAGACGTTCCATGCCGTTCGACCTCAGCCGAAGTGGCATCCACCTTGAAGCCTCGGGCATTGTTATACGTCAGCAGCTTATAACTTCCAGGCTGCAGATACCCGTTGTATGAAAGCGTGTCAACCGACCTGTTCAACGTATTCGTAAAAGACTTTCCATCCCTTGCGCTCACGAACTGGATCGATGGATTCGGGAGTTCGCTATCGCTATAAATCCGGATGCCATACGACGAAGGCAGCACATCTGCTCGGTCAGTCGAATGCTCCACATAGAACAGTTGTAGTGACACCGTAGCCTGCTCCTTGTCGATATCATACAGGTCGTCCTCAACATCGAAGATGCGGCAACCTGTCAGCCACAGAGCCATTGTCGCCAGCATCAGAACCATCCAAGTACGTTTCATCGCCCATCTCCTTTCCGACCATAAAGGTCCCAGACCAGGCTCACGCCCAGATGATTGATGCCGAACCAATGTTCATCCTCTTTGCGCAGAAAGGTACGCGATGGCTTCTGGCCATCAAAAAGCGAATTATTGTCATAATGACTCATCCTGCCTGCATTAAATCCTGCACCGATATGGAGGTCGAGGCTCGTATGGCGACCGATGCGCCACTGGTATCCGCCAACGACACCACCGCCATAGACGGTTCCTTGCTTGCCTTCGTCACGACCACGCAGACGATAATTGCGTTGGCTCACCTCACCTTGAATCCCAAGATAATACCGTTGGTTCTGACCCAGATAATACCTCACCTCAGGCGAAACAATCCACAGGGCATATCTCTTCTGATATCTGTCTGATATCGTCATCGAAGTCCATGCCGCATTCAGCTGAACATCCACCCTCGGCGAGCAATGCAGCACCAGACCTAAATCTGGCGTAAATGTCAACCATCGGAGCAGGTTGCTTCGAAGTGAAAGTACAGTGGTCTTTCCATTCCCCATATCCCGTCGTCCCAAGGGTCCACGGGCAATCTTCTCCTCCCGATGCAGTCGATGCAGTTCCCGCATCGAGACTATGGTGTCCTTCCCCGACAACGCATCATTCTGCGCCCATGTAAGCACGGGCACAGTCAGCAGCATCGCCAGTAGAAAGCATTTTATCAATCTCATGTGCAAAATCGCGACCTAAAAGTCAAACCAAACACAAATTCGTCGGCAAATATACGCAAAAATCCCATTCCGTCCCCCTTTCTTCCCGTTAAATCTTCCAAATTGTCCTTCTTTTTGCCAAATTAACCCATATTTCCACTTCGCCACATAGCAAAATAGCCCCATCCTTGCACCTGTAGCGCCATGTTTAGCACGCGCTTACAGAGATTCGCACCTAATCGCCTCAAAAAGAGGACCACAAAAAGCAGAATTTCTTTATTTTTTTTGGAAAATATCCAAAAATCCACTATCTTTGCACCCCAAATAGCAAAAAAAACCGCCAAGCGTCCAAGTCGCAGCCATCCTTGGCTGCTCAGCTTCTGATAAAAGGACCCCCAGCGTCCCCGTCGCAGCCATCCTTGGCTGCATAACCCCGACAATAATGAAACCCCTCCTCTCCCTTCTGGCCCTGCTGACTTTCACCATCGCGACAACTGCTGCCCAAACCATCCCACTCCCCGAACATCCCCGTCCCGACTTCGAGCGTCTCGACTGGATCAACCTCAACGGGCCGTGGCAGTTCACCTTCAACACCGAACTTGGACAACTGGCCACCGAATCCAAAACTTCCGTCACTTTCGACCGGCAGATCACCGTTCCCTTCGGATGGGGCAGCCCTCTCTCCGGTGTGGACAATTTAGGCGACCGCGGTTACTATGCCCGCGACATCTTTGTTCCAAAGTCTTGGCGCAACCAGCGCATCTTCCTCGTTATCGGCGCCTGTGACTGGGACACCCAAATCTACTTCAATGGTCGTCTCATCGCCTCCCACCAGGGTGGCTATACGCCCTTCGAAGTCGAGATTACCTGGAACCTCACCGGCTTCGACGATGTTGCTCAGCACCTTCTCATTGTCGCAGACGACACACCCAACGACCAGCGTCTCTCGGGCAAGCAGGGCTATGGTGACGTACGGGGCATCTGGCAGACCGTCTATCTCGAAGCTCGTGGCCAGAAGTACATCGACTATGTCCACTTCCAGCCTTATGTCGAAAACTCCATCGTCCGTGTGGAAGTCGCTGTCGATCAGCCCCTCTCCTCGGGTGAATCCATCCGTCTCCACTTCCCCAATGGGGAAGAGGCCGACTACAGGTTCTCTCCCGCTCGCTACAATCGCAACGATAAGGTCTATAGCTTCCATCTTCCGCTCCACAAGCAGCACCTTTGGAACCTCGATGACCCCTATCTCTACGAGGTCGAAGTGTCCATCACGCGCGAACGTTCGTCCTTCGACATTGTCAAGACCTACTTCGGTCAGCGCTCCATCCGCGTGGACACGCTCCCCGGCACCCAATTCCCCTACGTCACCCTCAACGGTCATCCCATCTACCTCCAGCTCACCCTCGACCAGAGCTACAACCCGCAGGGCTTCTACACCTATCCCTCCGACGACGACATGCGTCGCGACATAGAGATTTCCAAGGAGCTCGGCCTTACCGGCAACCGCATCCACATCAAGGCCGAAGTCCCCCGCAAGCTCTACTGGGCCGACCGCCTTGGCCTCCTCATCATGCAGGACACTCCCAACTGGTGGGCCGACGACAACCCGCTTGGACGCGAGGACTGGGAACGTTGCATGCGCGGACAGCTTCGTCGCGACTTCAACCACCCGTCCATCTTCGCCTGGGTCAACTTCAACGAGACGTGGGGACTCTTCTCCACGCGCAAGGCCGACGGACTGCGTCGCTACCACTGGACCACGCAAAACTGGGTTGAACAGATGTATCAGCTCACCAAACAGCTCGACCCTACCCGTCTTGTCGAGGATAACTCTCCCTGCAACTTCGACCACTTCATCACCGACCTCAACTCCTGGCATGGCTACTTCCCCGGCACAGCTTGGGAATCAAAGCTCGACGAATACTGCAGTCGAACCTACGAAGGCTCCATCTGGAACTACACCGGCGACCGTCATCAGACGCGTATTCCCATGCTCAACAGCGAATGTGGCAATGTCTGGGGCTACGATGGTGCCACAGGCGACGTCGATATCACGTGGGACTATCATCTGATGATCAATGCCTTCCGTGCCCATCCCCAATGCGCCGGCTGGCTCTACACCGAACACCACGACGTTGTCAACGAATGGAACGGATACGTGCGCTACGATCGCAGCCCGAAGGTCGATGGTCTCGACTCCTTCGTCCCCGGTATGTCGATGCGCGACTTCCATTCGCCCTACTACGTCTCCCCGCGTTGTCCTCTCATCCAGGACGTGAAAGCGCAAAGTCAGGTCATCATCGGTCGTTATCTCTCCATCATGACCGATGTCAACCCTGGCAACCTGATGCTCGAAACCTCCCTTGCCGGATGGAACGACCTTGGCGAACCCATCGAAGAGGAAGTCCTCTTCTTCGACCCCATTCCTTTCAAGCCCTACGCCAACGAGCCCATCAACTCCACCATCCTGACCGCTCCTCGTCGAAACGGCCTCTATGTCGTGCGCTTCATCTTGCGCGACGAGCTTGGCAATCCCCTCCATCGCAACTTCGTCCTCCTTCGTGTCAAGGACGGCACCCAAGCATCCGAAACTCCCGGCCTCACCGTCAGGACCTTCGCACCCCATAGCTTCACCAAGGCAGAATGGTCTGAAAAGACCTCCTACGCCATGGGCGGCGAAAAGGTCAACGGCTTCGGCAGCGGATACTTCGAGTATCAGGTCATGATACCCGATTACGTCAAGGTCAAGCACCTCAGGCGTGCCACGCTCCTATTCGAAGCCTCTGCCAAGCGCCTCAACGGCAAGGATCGCGAAGGCACGTCCAGCCAAGGTGACTTCATGCGTGGTCAAGGCATCGCCGACCCCAGCGGACTTCCAAACAGCTATCCGCAGACCGACCAGGACACCTATCCCTCCCAAGTCATCGTCAGGATCAACGGAAAGTACGTCGAAACACTCACCCTCCCCGACGATCCCGCCGACCATCGGGGCGCCCTCTCCTGGCAGTCCCAGAACATCACTGCCCCCAAGGACGATGCCTACAACCCCTCACAACCCAAATTTCGCCTCGACGAGGCCGGTTCCTACGGATACCTCCAGTCCGTCAACATCCCCATCCGGTTCCTCAAGTCCGGTTCCCCCATCACCATACGCCTTGAGGTGCCTGCAACCACCCCTGACCATCAAGCTCCCGGTGGCCTGGCTATCTACGGCTACAATGCCGGTCGCTTCCCCCTCAACCCGACCCTCCTCCTTCAGCAATAACCACCTACATTAACTACAAACTAACGAGTAATTAATATCAATTAATGTCAAATTCTAACGTTAATGACCGTATAATGTGCCGTTAATTTTCATTAATGAAGGGTGGTTATTGAAGTGTACTGTCATCTTTATCCTCCTCTTCACTGTCAAGAAGAAAACTATAATCAGCATCTGAAAGAGGATCCATATTGCGGTCAACGATAAAACATTCATTGGTGTTCTCATCGTAAGCCCATCTCTCTCCGACCAGATGTTTCTCTCCAAAGTTGATCAACAATCCAAGGGGCTTACGTGTTAGGCGAAGATAATTACATAATTGAGCACGATGAGAAGGAGAAAGCTTAGTCACTGACTTTAATTCGACGACAATATCCCCAACAACAATATCCATCTTGTACTTTTTATCCAAGTGATGGTGTTTGTAGAAGATTTCAATCTCTTTCTCCCGTTCGTTGTCAATACCACGATCAAGTAACTCAAGGTGCATAGCCTCCTGATAAACAGGTTCCAATAGACCCCAATTTAGCTTCGAATGGACCTCCATAGCAGCACCTATGATTCTATAAACGAGATTCGAATAAGATAGTAGATCTGTCATAATATTAATATTAAACAGTTTAAGATTTGTTAGAATTACATCAGTTCACATATCATTAACCCACATATAATTAACTGATAAATAACAAGTAATAACGGTAATTAAAGTCTAAATCTATTTTAAAACGTTAATGTAGTTCCCTGAAAAAACTTGACTGGAATTAGACTTTAACCCTACAAAGAGTTTACTACTTCTCGTCTTAACCCTGGTAGGACCTTACTTGTACATACCTACATATCATTAACGGATAATTAACGAGTAATTAACGGTAATTAATGTTATATAAAAACAAAAAATCTTCACTTTGGAGTTATCAAAAAATAACGCCGCAGAGAACTGCGGCGTTAGTAGTTTTAACAATAAATTCGCGTTATGTGTGATGATTATTCGAACTCTACGAAGATCGTAGCGCAACGGTTCTTGTCATTCTCTGGATAAGGCTGAACGGTGTCGCCATAAGAGAGGCACTCGATCATCTTAGCATCGATACCATACTTATTGATCAAGGTCTTCTTGATGTTCTCGGCACGCTGCTTAGCATACTTGCGGTTCACGTAAGGATTACCGGTACCCTTATCAGCATAGCCCTTGATGTAGATCATGTTCACCTTGCCGTTCTTCACGTAGTTCACGAGCTCCTGGAGCTTGGCATCATCCTGAGCATCGATGGTGGTCACGCGGATGTTGTAGAAGAATACCAGGTTGGTAGCGGCGGAACGAGCAGCGAGCTCAGCAGCAGCCTTCTCGGCAGCAGCCTTCTCGGCAGCCAGACGGGCAGCCTCGGCAGCAGCCTCAGCGGCACGCTTAGCCTCAGCCTCAGCAAGCAGACGGGCAGCCTCCTCAGCCTTCAGGCGAGCAGCCTCAGCCTCAGCAGCCAGACGAGCAGCCTCCTCGAGGAGCTCAGCACGCGAAGCGGTGGTTGGTTTGCCACGGAAGTTCATACCTACCTTAGCTGTGAAGGGGTGTTCATTGTGGGTGACAGCAGGAGTATAGTCATCAGTCTGGTCAAAACCATAGCCCCAACCGAGAGCAAACTTCAAGTCGATATTGCGACGGATACGGTAGTAAACACCAGCCTGAGCATCAGCATAGATATAGTTACCTGGTTCATATTCTTTACCCTTGAATGTAAAGTCTTCCTGCAGGTTGAAAAGATAACCACCACGGCCTTCCAGGAAAACAGACCACTTCTCGGCAGTACCCAGATTCCAACGATAAACTACGTCGAGCAAAGCAGGAATCACATGACCATGACGCTGTGACCTAACACCAGCCCAACGATACCAGTAACCACTATTCAAGCCAACGAACCAATTGCTGGTAAAATTGTAACCAACACCGACGTTAGCATTCCAACCTTCACTACCTTCGAGCAGGCCATTGTCATAGTCCTCAGAGACGAAGTCGTTATTATATCCGCCGTCGAACTTGAACTCCCACTTCTTGGCGATACCGTCGTCATACTTAACACCAGCGATCTCTTCCTGGGCATTAGCCAGGGTGAATGCAGACGCTACAGCGAGCAATGCAAAAATTTTTTTCATAATAATTTTTATAATGTATTTAAAATGTTGTGTCTATAAAATTACACATATACGAGTGCGAAGATACGTATTTTTTCGTTAAAATGTGTCAACCCATTGTCAAAAATAAACCAAATGAATGACAAATCCATCATTTTGCAAACTTAGCTATACAAATAGCGACCTTTTCACTCGTATTCGACACGAATATTTTCAGCGAAGTGCTTTCCACCAATAACCGAAAATATTCGTGTCTATTTGTGACAATTCGTGTTCAAGAGGAAAAGAGTTAATTATTCCTCGTCCCAGATGGCGTTATGACGCTTGGCTTCCATGCTCGGCGGAGGAGTTCCTTCCCCTGCTCCAAGGACTTTACTGGTAGCGATGACATCAGTCTCTCTCATCGAAACGACTTCAAAAGCCGGTCTTGCATATATCTTTTTCATAACTTTCAATTATTAGGAATTACTTGATGATAATCAACTTGCCATTGATGACATTGAAGCCTTTCTTGGGAGCAGACAGTTGACGACCATAGAGGTCATAGATTGAGCTATCAGAGGTCTCAGATTGAATCAATTCTATGCCTTCAGGGTCCTCCTGATCCATGATACGGAAGCGGGCAAACATAGGTTCGGAAGAAGCATGCTCTATCCAAGCACGGAATGGTTTGGCCTCGATTGACGGATAAGACTGTGTTGATTCATCATACTTTGAGCACCAGAACGCATTATTTGCAATATAATAGATATAATTATTGCTTGTCGATGCCTTATTCACCGTCTTGTATGTACCGTTCATGTACCATGACGAAACATCGGAGCCATATTTGTTTTCATCGGCCGTTGGAACAACCTTTACATTCGCTGCGTTGATTGTGAGGGAACCAGTTTCTGTCAGATAGAACACCGCAGGTTGTCCTGCAGGCACAGTTTCGACTTCCTCAAACGTCATCGTTTCTTCACCAATCGACTTGAGCTCATAATACTGGACATTTTCATCACTCGTAAGTTCGAATGGCAGGATGATGGTACCCCAATTGTTATTAGCCACACGAGTGTACTTGGCGGTAGTAGCTGTAAACTCACTGGCATTGAAGTATGCATATCCCTCTGTCAAGACAAGGTCGTCAGTCATACCAGCTGGTGTATAAACACGTCCGTCAACGGCTGCAAGATCAGCAGTCTGCTGGCCATTGTTTCCAATGTTGAAGATGATGTTGCAATACGATGCATCATCGACGTGAACCATGTAATAGCCATCATCGGTCTTGGTCGTCAATTCCTGACCTGGCCATGCGCCATAAAGGTTTTGATTTTGGTCGTTCCAAATATGAGCACAAACTTTAGGCCAATTGGATGTATTATTGAAATAGACCGTATAGCCATCCTGGGTATTGGCTCCTGCATTCAGCGAATAGATCTTGCCATCTTCGACAGGAAGGTCTCCAGTCTGATTTCCTTCACCATCCACACCCTTGTTGAAGACGATGGTAGTATAGCCCTCCATCAAGGTAACTTCATAATATCCGGCCGAATTGAGTTCATTTATCCTTTCTCCCGGCCATGCTGCCTTGGGTGTCTTATTGTCAGTGAAAGCATAGTAATAAACCTGAGCCCAATCGGCACCGGTATTGTCGAAATAAACCGTATTGGCAGTAAGCGTATAAGTCTTGCCATCTTCTACCGTGAGGTCTTCCGTCTGGTTCACCCGTTTCACGCCGCCATTTCCATCGCTGAAGATAATGGAAGAGTAGCCACCCAGCAAGGTAACTTCATACTTGCCGTTTGCATTTGCAGCAATGGTTTCGCCAGGCCAAGCCTTTTTAGAAGCACCCTTGTCGGTGAAGGTGTAATAATACACATTCTCCCAATTTGTTTGGCTGTTGTCGTAATAAACTGTATGGGTAGCCAATGCATATTCCTTGCCGTTCTCAATCGTAAGGTCTTCCGTCTGGCTGACGCCCACATTACCTCCCGTACCATTGTTGAAGATAATTTTGGTGTAAATATCCGACAAAGTTACTTCGTACTTATCCTCAGGGTTGGCAGCGAACTTTTCGCCTGGCCAATCCTTCTTCGAAGTACCATCCTCGGTGAAAGCATAGTAATAGACAACGTTCCACTGGGAAATGCTGTTGTCGAAATAGACGGTATTGGCGCCTATCGTATAAACGGTGCCATCCACCACATCCAGATTAGCCGTCTTGGTTTCCCCAACGATACCTGTAGTATTATTGTGGAAGATCACCTTTGTGTACCCCTCAAGCAAGGTTACACCATAGATACCATTCGTGTTCTCACTGAGCGACTCACCCGGCCATTCCACTTTAGGAATTTCATTGTCAGTGTATGCATAGTAATAGACATTGTCCCAACCCAGCTGGCTGTTATCGAACGATACGGTATTGGTGCCCATTGCATAGGTGGCTCCGTCAATCACGGAAAGATCCTTTGTCTTGGTCACGCCCAATATGCTGCCATTTCCATCGTTGAAAATGATATTGGTATAAACACCGTCCAATGTCACCTTATATTGACCATTAACAGCTGTAATCTCTTCACCCGGCCAGGCAGCCTTGTCATGGTCATTGCTGTCCCACGCATAATAATATACATGTTCCCAATTGCTGACTGTATTATCGAAATAGACAGTATTCGTGCCCAGATGATACGAAATGCCCGACTCGGTGTAGTAGCCATGATTGACAAATGCGAAGTCAGATGTCTGATTGTCATCAGCCACGAAGAGCACATGAGTGGGCTTGCCTGTTCCGGAATAGGTCCACTTATGGACAAGTTTTCCAGCCTCGTTCACGCCCATCAGGTTCATGGCAGGCTTATTCTCCCAAACGCCTCCGGTATAGTTGACTTCATCATCATCCCATGCCCAGATGGTAACCTCATTTGCATTCGTCTCGAAGAAGACGCTTACTTCATTTTCTTCTACCGTAGGTGTGTTGTATGCATCTCGCTTCGTGAAGGTTGTGGAGCCGGTATATTCAACATTATCAGCACCCGTTGCACCCCAACTGATGGTGATTTCTTCGTTCACATTACATCCATTGCCAATCTGAACAGTCTTTTCACCGCTGAATGAAACTGGATCTCCATTATCGATTTTGTACCAGGCCTCATTCGCATTGACAGCTGTCAAAGTAACATCCTTCGTCTCGGTGGTAAAAGGCCCTCCATTGGGAGACACATTCACCGAAGCAAAGTCAGCCTTCGTTGAGTAAAACTTGTAGGCATCGCCCTCTGCCACGAGCGTATAGCCATCAGGCGTGCCATCGTCGGCAGCAGAGCCCAGCTGAACATATACACTGCCCTTCGAGCCCTTGGTTTCAAGGATATATCCGCCATTATTCTCAACAGGATACTGCTTCAAAATCTCATAGCCCGTATTCGTAATTCCGCAAGCCTTGCGAGCCAGGATCATCGCACGAATGTTCACAGGGTCAGCCTCATAATGGGGGAACCAAACACAAGGTGTACCTGGCGAAGCCAAAATGAACGCATTGGCAGCCGACCAGTTATTTTCGAGTTTGGACGATTCACGTCCCGTATCGTGGTTGTCGGCGAATGTCACTGAGAGACGACTGTAACTGGGGTCATAGGTAAAGCTCTTGTTCTGTAGGGCTGCGTAATTGCCTCTGCTGATGGCATCATTGAGCGTAAACTTCAGAGCAAAGTCGAAAGCAGCCGAAGTCCTTCCCGTACCATTAATCCAGTTTTGAGTATTCTCTTGATTGTCCCAAAATTCTCCTACGGAAAAGGTAGGGACTGCAGAAGTACCATAAAGGCCACGGGCATACTCATTATTGTTATATTGCTGGATATAACCTGCGCTATAGCCTTTCACCATATCATAGCGGAAGCCCGCAAAGCCCAACTCATTCAGCAGGAAGTGGAGATAGATCATAATGTTCTCTCGAACATGTTGATTCGTATGATCCAGGTCACGATAACCATCAAAGTTATCGCCTGTGTCATACTCGCCGGAAGTCTTATAGGGATAGTTCCCTAATTCATCCTTGTAATAGTTGCATTCATCATTCTTGCAGATGCCGGAGAAGTAGCTATTATCCCATTCGAGATTATACGTAATTCCTGCATTTTGGCCAGTTCCATCTACAGACTCATTAGGGAAGTCGCACCAATTTGTCTTACCCTTCTTATGGTTAACCACCACATCAGCGATGAATCCAACACCTTTCTCCTTATAAGTGTCGATCATCGTGCGTAGTTCAGCCTCCGTGCCGAAGCACGAATTATGATGCAGCCAATAGCAGGGATCATAGCCCATCGACTTACCTTGAGAACCATTGTAGTCACCCGAGCATGTGCCAGAGTTCGGAATCCATATCAGATCAAAATACTGCGACAGCTCGTTAGCGCGTGCTGTCAGATTCGACCATTTGGTGGCATCGTAGCTGTCCCACCAGAAGCCCTGGAGCATCACGCCATCGTAATTGGCAGGCCAGCCCACATAGGCATCTTGTGTCTCAGCTCGCCCACACAATGCCATGCAGAGCATAGCAACAGAAAGTAAGATTTTTTTCATAAGCATTATATTTTTAAAAAGGTATATTGAATAAACTGACATTCAGTAGAAACCATGCGCAAAAAATAAAGCTCGCCCATATCATGATGATCACATGGATCCGGACGGATTTTCTGCACGAAGTGCAATTTTTTTCAGGTATTGGACCTGCTCATTTTCCGGCAGAAACAACCAGGCAATTGGGCCGAGGTTGTCTGCCATTTTCACCTACTTGTTTCAATGTCTGATGTTATTTTTCTTTAATGGTTTCGATTATAACGAAAATATCGCCGCAAAGATACACAACAATTCCAAATCCTCCAAACTTTTTCCGATTTATTTTTAATTCCAAATAGAAAATGGCACACTAAAAAATCAAAAAATCCATTTAGCGAGCAAAATAACGCGTCATTTTGCAAATAATCTTTCGAAAATTTGGAAGATATAAATTTATACAATAAATTTGTCCCCGTTTTTGAATACGATCACCTATAAAACAATCATTTTATATCATGGCTATGAAGACATTTACTTCGTTATTCGCCTTGCTTTCCTGCTTGAGTGTGTATAATGCACAGGCAGAAGATGTGACGGTGTATGTTTATGGAAGTTATCCTGATTCACAAAGATTTTATTGGTATGATGCTGATGAAACCAATGACCCGAAACCTAATTGGAACGCAAGTCAAGGCATATACCCTCCGAAATTTACAGAATTAGATGGCAATATTGAAAAAGATGGAGATATTTTTTACAAGAAAGTATTAACTCCAAAAAATGATGGAACAAATATAAAAATAATTATATCTGATCCAAGATTAGATGACCCATCGCAAGCTAAAGAAACTCCTGCTATCGAATTAAATAGTGGCTCTGAGTATTATTTCTATTATTTTGGAGATGATAAATCTTATACTACTAGTCCTGTATCGTTGACTATTGCCGGTTCTTTTAATGATTGGAGTACAACAAGTACATCCTTTACTAGAAATAGTATGATCAATTGGACTTATGATTTGGATGCTCCGAACGGTGAAGTATCATTCAAACTTAATCTTCCAAATAATACTTATTTAGGTATTGGCACAGTTTCCCTTAATGCTCCTCAAGGATGGATTAATGGTAATAACAATGATAATTTCGTGTTAAATACCTCAACCACAGGATTCACCAAATATAAATTGACCGCTACTTGGAATCCATCTTCCAACTTTTCAGATAACACACGTTGGAGTTTGAAGATTGAGGGTGTGGAACTGAATTTAAATGATAATATTGAATTATCGAGTTCTAATAGCTATATAGTATCATCTGCCTCCTACACTCGCCCCTCTACCGGCTACCACTGGGGCACCCTCTGCCTTCCTTTCAACATTACGAACTCATACAACGGCGTGACCTTCTATCAGTTAAATTCTGTTACTGAAACGTCAATGAAATTCACCCCAATCGAAGGCACCAACATCGCCGCAGGAACGCCTGTCGCCTTCAAGCTTGATGAACCTGGCGAATTGAACATCGCTGAATCAAATGTAACAGTTGTGGCTGATCCTACGACCGCAGGCATCTCAAATTGGACCATGAAAGGAACGTTCCAGCGCAAAACGCTCGACGGCATCTACTACGTTTACAATGACAAATACTATTGTGGCAATAATATAACCGTCAAGCCCTATCGCGGATGGTTCGAGACACCCGCTCCGACCAATGGAGCACCTTTCCGCATCGAGATTGAGGAAGAGCAGTCCCTTCAGTTCGTTGAGCAGGAAGATGGCACCGTCGTAGCAACCTTCGACCTCCAGGGTCGCAAGCTCAACAATACTCAAAAGGGCTTGTTTATCGAGAATGGCAAGATTATTATGATAAAATAAAGTACTATATTATGAAAAAGGTTTTTTCTAATCCATCGGTCAAGTTCGTGAACCTCGAACCAAACGATATTGTTTGTGATTCCTTGCATCAGGACGAGGAGGAAGGCTTGTTTCAAAGCGGTGTCGAAGCTCAAGGCAAGCGTCAAAGCATGTGGGACAGAGAATAATCTTCCCACCTCACATTTCCGAAAAAACTTGGAGGGTGCAGGGCCAAAGTCCCACACCCTCCAAGTTTTTTCATTCAATAGAGAGCGGAAATGCACGTATCAGCTGTCAAATGGAGGTAAAAGAAGAAAGATTGATAAAATAAAACGGAAAATGTTTGGTCAATTCAGAAATGTTCATTATCTTTGCCCCGAAAGAGTGTACAATAACCTTCCAGTGTACTGAAAAGGTTCCTAACAATTCAACAGCGAGCTTGCTCGCCACTAATCATACTAACGTATGCATGTCAGTCGCCTAATCTTTTTCACCTCCACCTCGTTCGTCTCTATGCTGATGACGTTCTGGATCTATTTCAAGATACTTGCCATTGCTAAAGCGAAGAATCTCGTCGATAATCCCGACGCACGCAAGCTGCAGAAGCGCCCCGTACCCGTCATGGGAGGCATCGCCGTCTTCTTCGGTGTGCTGTGCGGCACATTGTTAGCCACCTGTATCTGGGAGTGCGATTCGATATTACCCATTGTCATCGCCATGAGCATGATGCTCTACATTGGTGCCATCGACGATATCATCGACCTGACTCCCCGCAACCGCATCATCATCGAAGTTCTCGCCATCCTCGGCATCATCTACGGTGAAGGTGCCTGCATTGACAGCTTGCACGGGCTATGGGGCATCGAGACCTTCTCCTGGTGGATTGGTGTTCCCCTTACCGTCTTTGCGGGCGTAGGTATCATCAACGCCATGAACATGATCGATGGCGTCAACGGCCTCTCCAGTGGTCTCTGCATCACCTTCAGCTGTATGTTCGGCATCGCTATGATTAAAGCGCACGACTATCCCAATGCCATGCTTGCCTTTATCTATGCAGGAGCATTGCTTCCCTTCCTCATCCACAACGTCCTCGGCAAGACCTCCAAGATGTTCATCGGCGATGCAGGCACCATGACCATGGGCATCCTGATGACATGGTATGTCATCCAGATGCTTCGTTACGACCACAACAGCCAATGGATAAAATATGTATCAAGCCAGCATTTGAGCCTTGTTGCCCTTACACTCGCCATCCTTGCTGTACCCGTAGGTGATACCTTACGTGTGATGTTCCGCCGCATCATGAAAGGCCAATCCCCCTTCAAGGCAGACAAGACACATCTTCACCATATGCTACTCAGCTACAGTGGATCCCACTCGCTTACTTCCCTGATTGAGATTTCAATTGCTATTATTATAGTAATTGTTTGGGCCATCGCCTTCAAGAGCCATTGCTCCATCAATGCCCAGTTCTATGTTGTCTTGATTACTGCCGCTTCCCTCGTCTGGGGCAGCTATGCTTATCTTTCCCATCAAGACAAGCGCAATTCACAATCAGCGTACCGAATCCGTCGATCGCTAACCAAGATGCGCCAAGGTGAAAAGGATTGGTGGAACAAACTACAGCGATTCATCGACACTCCTTTCGGTCCTAAACGAGACGCCGCCCATCCCGATTATGATCCCGACAAATAAATTTAGAGTCATCATCCGTAAACAAGCCTACCGATGATGACTCTAAACTTTTCTTCAAAAACCCTCACAGTCCCTACTTAGGGGGAATAAATGAATTATCAAGGACCATATATATGTAACTTGATAAAGTAGAGGACAAGCAGATGCACCGGATAGAAACAATAGAACGCGTACTTCCACACCTTCCCCCTCACAAACCCTCTTTCCCCATTATAGAACCAGATGGGGATAAACGCTATGCCCGAAAAAATTGTAGTTGGCAAGGCACCCGTACCTACAATCGACATCAGCAATTTGTTCTCCCGCAGCAGATAGATCAGCAGGATAAATCCGAATCCTCCACAACCATAATCAGCACGCAGCACGAATGACAACAGAAATAGCGAGACCATGAATTTTGCAAGCTGCTTGAAATCCTCCTTGAACCGTTCAATCGCACACAGTCCCAAATATCCCAACAGGAGCGTGAAGAATACATTCTGCTTATAATAGAAGAAATTGTTCACATTCACAAAATTAAAAGGTATCTCCGACATTAGGGCGAACAAAAAAAGATTCATTCCGTACCATTTTCTGTCATGCGTATGCAGAAATCCCTCCACAATCAGGAAGGCGAACAGCGGGAATGCCCATCGCCCAATAACATTCCGCATAACGAAGTAGGGCGTGATTTCATGATTTCCTATCTGGAACAAGCAGGAATGCACCCAGTCCATTCCCTTGAACACATGCAATGCTATATGGTCAATCAACATCGACACACATGCAATCAACTTCAACCAACTTCCGGAAATACCAGTATCCATTAAACATTTAGCAGCTTCAAACAAAAATCGAATAACGAATCATTATACGGTCCATTAATGAGCATTAACGTTAAAACCGAACCTTAATTCATGATAAAATCGTAATCCATTCATGAGCATTCATGTTAAAAAAAATAAACTTTTTCCAATGATTTGATATTGAAACGTCATCTGGCAACCTAGATTATTACCAAGGAGTTCACCCTTATCAAATCCACCAGCTAACTTAATCGTACAATGCTTCAGAAGTCCATTACCTTTGAATTGATACGTCACCTCCCCCATCATGCTGAGATTCTCCTGAGGATATAAGAATGGATCACTATAGGTTCCCCATCCTTTCTGCCAGCTGTAGAGCAGGCGATAGCGCAGATTAATCAATAGATTTCCCGAAATTCCGAAATGCCAGGCATAGAAACGATTATCCTTGATGGTCAACGATCCATCCGTATTATAGATTGGAGAGCGATACAGCGGATTCCCCATCACCTGTCCCCAGTGTAACCAACCTGCATAAAGGTAATGATTATAATAACCATCACGTCCACCAATATGGTCACTGATACTTCGGGTATGGTCATGGTATATTGGTCCGCTTTGATAGCGTGAATTCATGAACTCGATTACTGCTCCATCAATCCATCGGAATTCCTTCATTCGCAGTTCAGCACCCACCATGATATCTTTCAATGGATAGAGCAGATAACGATTCCTCTTCCAGGTGTCCCAATCCCTTCCATAACCATAGCCATCATAATCCAGAAAGAACATCGATGAATGATCTTCAAAAAAATGGTCAGCATAAATAGCAGCGGATATCTTTTCATGATCATAATTCAGACGTACTACCCAACTGCCCAACTGGTCGCCAGCCATAGTTTGGTAATGCTGGCTTTTATCTTCGTCACCTCCTGCAATAAATGCATCTATATATGCTTTTATGCTATTACTGCCCTTCAGGGCATCTTTTTTATAATTATAAATATCACCTCCAAACAAGCATGCCATCTCAAGACCGAGCTCTAAACTAAATGGAAAAGACATATTTCCCGGACCTATACGCAAATATCCGGCTTTATCGTGATAGAGCACATCTTTAGCATATTGTTTCTTGCCATCCGTCCATCGTTCCTGAAAACTTCCATCCGTCATCCAGCCATACGAAAAATGCCCCTTGATGGCCAACCATTTGTGTAGCCCAGGGACACTCCAATACTCGGGAAATGACAAACGTATTCCAGGAATAGGTCGTGCATTGATGCCTAATGTCTGCGAACCGCTGCTCAATTCCATATTCTTCAAGAGCATCGGCTGCTCTTTCTGGCCAATTGTCAGCACAGCATGCTTATACCTCATTTCAGCATAACACTGTTGAATCACAAAATCACTGGTATAATGCAGAGGTGCCACCAAATCCAATCCATAGCCTATCCCCCATTTCTTATCCTCATCCACCTCCAATGACCTTTCAAAACCACCACGCACATAACCATTGAAAGGACTCAGCGAGCTCAGTCCATACTTATTCGCATTCAGCCAAAGCGGAGTGCATCCATCGCTCCCCGACACCTGCACCTCATATCTCTGCACTACCCCATTACTCAATGACTCAGACTTTAGAGGCATTAAGCAAAGTACAAAGAATAAAACGAATGAGAGAAATAAATTAACTCTAAACATGAATTACTCACGAATAGGACCCTCTCATTCCCCCTGCATAGGGGGATGACTATTAATCCAATGTATTTCCATCAAGCAGAATTTTAATACTCATTTTTCTGCGATAGCTATTTTAGATTTATTGAAGATGGAAGCCCATTAGGGTGATGGTTCATTTGAGGGCCGCAGAGGAAAGCTCGCTTTCAAATGCTGAACTCAAAAGAAACATCAAAACTGTCATCGGACAGTTTCGTCTTCAATAAATCCATTTTTCGCCTTTGTAGAATCATCAAGGAAGAAGAGTGAAATCAGCTACCAACGGCCGATGGTCCGAGAACTTCGACTTCTCGACATATACATTCTCCAGCTTGAAATGATGACTGTAAAGGATATGGTCCAGTCTCAACTTCAGATGCCATCCATCATAGGTGATGCCAAAACCTAAGCCACCCTCCCACCATGAATCCTTGTATTTCCCATCTCTAATGGTATTCATACAATAGCTACCACTCCAATCATTAAAGTCTCCTGCAATAATGACAGGTGTATCATTAGCTTCTAAAACTTTTAGGAATAAACGAATGTTATCAGCCTCCCAATTTCGAATCTTCTCACCTATCTTATAATTCTCGAAATACAATGGTAATCCATCCAACCATGATGTATCTTCATCCATCGATCTGCGGGCTGTAGTATAAGCGCTGGAACGAAGATGGCAAGCGAAAACTGTAATCCATTTGTCAGGCATTACTTCAATTTCCGCCGAATAGACTTGCATAGCCTTTTGTAGCTGTTTGATTTCTTTCTTCAAAGAATCTAATCCAACAGTGTCAATCTCAATCACACATTTATGGCGTTGGAAATTTCGTATCGGATATTTTGAATATATTCTATAACGTAACGGTTGATTCTTTATCGCCAAACTGTCAGTATATCCAAAAGCACTATCCAACGGTAATTGAATATTTTTAAAAATCATAGACGACAATTCTTGAATACACAAGATATCTGGTTTCTGTTCTTCAATCTCTTCAATTAATGCCCCCCTGACCTTTTCTATATCTTCATTACCTAAAGGCGCATTGACATTATATGTCATTATTCGGAAGGAACCATTAAAAAAATCGTTTGCTCTATTGCAATTTAGAGCAAAAATCTCAAAACGATTATTAATGTGCATTAACACAAATATTGCTGCAAAAAGAAATATCCATTTAATGGCTGTTAATTTCATCTTTTTTCTTATACTCCTCCAAAATCCAATGATAATAATTACCTTTATTCTTCTCAATTGTAGTGCCGATCCGATAATAAAGCTTATGGAAATTAACCAAACCGGTTAATTTGTCCCACTTTATTTTATTGAATGGTTCCCACCAATGATTCTCCAACGTCAGGCTCCACACACTATAGCCATACGGCATCTCGGCAATTGTCTCGGGATACTCTTTCGCCAGCATTGAAAAGAAAAGGTGGAAGATGAAATAGTACAAGGTACAATCATAATCCCTCCAATAGGCATAGAGCAGATCCCTCAATACAAGCAGAACCGGATTGTTGGTGCACGATGTGATAAACCAATTGGATATGCCTTCAAAGGAAGCTGGTGAACTCTCTGGCGACCTGTATTGGAACAGGAAAAGATCCGCATCGAGCAATTCCTTCGCATGCGCCGTGCCTGTACATAAGACTGTAGAATCTATCCACGTACCGCCATGCCGTATGAGCAGTTGCAGACGCAGTAAATCCGTGAAAAGTGCTGGTGGAATCTGCTTCTTCTCCCATCTGTTGATAATATGCTCTGGCAGATCAATATATTCTCTCCAATTCTTCTCAGTGACAATGATGATTTCTCGATCTTTCAGATTCTGTTTCAACGAAGCAAGACAAGCCCTAACAATTGGCGGAGCCTGTTCAATTCCCTGCAACCAGCAGAACCAGACAAATTGGCTGCGCTTATGTTCAAACGTCAGGCCTTCGTAGTATGCTTTACGTTCAAGCAGAACCGGCATATACTTATCCTGCAGGAAAGGCTCCAGTTTTTGAGAGATAACGGAATTGATAAGCTTAGGAGGTTTCCGCGCCACCAAAATACGTACAAACTCTGTCCCGATTGCAGTCAGTACCCCTAACCGGGCATACTCCCTCACTAAACGGAAGCCACCGAACTGCTGAAATCGCAACCTGATTCGCTTGATATTCATCCTGATTAATCGAATCAATCCGTCGATCGAGCCGTGTTATACCTGAAATCCCTTTCGCTTGCGCCAGCAGAAATAATATACCCGATACATCGGTCCCCAGAACCAATCTGTTCGGTCGAATCTCGTCATCGCCCAATTATGCCTCAGCACATCAAACAATGACTTGATGCCTCCTGAACGAATCCCCGCACGCAGGTGCTCATCTCCTTGTCCAAAATTGCCAGTCTTCAAAATGTCTTCAAGCAGGAACTCACCATCATTCTTGTTCGGTTCCCACAATTCACAGGATTTCGGCAAGCCGAAGCATGCTGATAGAATCCATGTAAGGGCACAGGCCAATCTCTCGAGCCCGGTGGATTTTACGACGCCAATGACCTCTTCCTTCTCTTCCCGGCTCAAGGTCGCCTCGGCATGAACCAGCTGGAAATAATAATCCATCACATGCCTCAGCCCCATACCCACTGCGAACAAGTGACGTTGGATGTGTGCCAGCTGATGAACGAGGTTGAAGGACGTTGTTGAGACATAGGCATCCATCTGCAGTTCTCCACCATTCTTGTCGGAGGCCAATAGCTGCACCTTGTTCGTAAAGCAAGCCTCAGTCTGGGTTTCAAAGAACTGTTGAAGTCGCATGTTGCGGAAAGGATTCCGCATGATATAGGGACGATAATGCACTTCAACCTCAGTATCAGAAAAAACTCTGAATTCCATGTCCTTTTCGCTGACGTGCTTCGTAGGAGCCATCTGCTGCACATAGTTGTTCACACGCTCAAAGCCACCTTCCACCCAGACGTCGATATCTCCAGAAGCACGAAGCAGGGATAGCTCCCGACCATAAAGACGTGCATTCCCAGGCCCTTTCATTACCGAAGTCCGAAAACCATCCTTCGCGAAGTTCTTGCAAATTTGAGCAGTCCGTCTATTCAGCAGGAGATTATCTTCCCGTATCTTCTCACAATACCCATACCATTGCGTCAGCAGGCGTTTGTCAATTGCCGCATCCGGTGAATTAACCGAATTCGAAGCACTCCATACCTTAAAACCAACAAAAGCAACCCCAATCAGGGATTGCTTCTTTGCCTCCTCCAAAAGAGCACACCAATCTATACTCTTTTCTAATGCCTTGGGAACCGGATTTTTAGGATGGATAGCGAGATAAGCCAATCCAAGAAGTTGTTCCTGAACAATCTCCATACTATTTCAATAGTTTCTTACGAGCTTTGCTGCCATAGATATACTTAATAACTGATGAAGGCATCAATCGAAATACGAAACGACTAATGGGGAAGATATATTTGGGAGTAATTGGACCAAAGAGCTTATATACTCCATTCATATAGATCTTAAACTCATTCCACGCCTTTTCTCTTCCTCTCCTCTTGAAAACATCCCCATCTCTCCTGAAAAAAATGGTCACCTGTGGCACATTACTGATATTAAACCCTGCAAGAAGGGCATCGAACCAGAGAGCTATATCTTGGCTAGTACGATACTTTTCATTGTATAGCAACCCTTCATCAAATATCTTTTTACGCATCATCACTGTGGGATGAGCTAGGGGGGAAGCTTTCTGTATGTATGCTCTAGCAGCATTAGGACACAATGGATAATGTCGTATATTCAAACAATCATTATTTTCATCGAATTCCTGAAGAGATCCTCCTATGATATGAACCTCTGGATGCTCGACGAAGTAATCATGTTGAAGTTTGAATCTATCGGGAGCAGAGATATCATCGCTATCCATACGAGCAATCAATTCCGATTTGATGTATTTGATGCCCTTATTCAAGGATTTAGTCAATCCTATATTGACCTCATTCTTCAGCAAACAAAGGACACTACCTAATTTGGCTTGCCAGGAATCAATAACTGAACGCAAGTCTGAACCCAAGGGTCCATCCTCAATCAAGACGATCTGATCAGGTTTCAACGTCTGATCATCCCATACACTTTGAAGGGCTCTATCCAAAAATTTAGCCTGTTCGTTCTTATAAACAGACATCAGAACTGAGATTGTCATGATTATGTATTCTTGAAATAACTGCCCATTTCAAAATCGAAACTGTCAGGAGTATATTGGCAATAGCCGCTCCACGGGTAAAATGTAATCTCCCCGAAATAAATCTTCCCCTCAATATCATAAAAATCGATACGAGCAAAAGGGAAATCTGCTGCAAGCTTTTCCGCAACCTCTATCATCTCCTGTGTATTGGCTGGAAGGGCTGGTGGAACTTCAAAAGTGGGATGGTCACTAACTACTTCTGGTCTGAATTTTAGTTTTTCGTCCCAGAAACCTCGTCTATGATTGGAATAGCGGTTTTTATCAACCCACAGATATCGGAACTTACCATTGAAACAAAGCAATTTGTAATCATCTATTGACCCATCTTTGCTTTCAGGGTCAGATAGGTATTTTTCTACAATGATACGCGAATCAGCACATCCAGAATAAGCCCATTCGCGACCAACATCTTCCATCTTTTTATGGCGCCAGCTGTTCACTTTACTAATTGTGGAGGGTATATCTAAAGTGTTTTTATCCGCACAGACAAATACATTTTCCCCGTTGCCGCCATCCGTAGTTTTTATGACGAACTGCTTGGGAAGCTTATCGAAGTCAATTTCTTTGGCATCATTACATACCTGATACAAGGTGTTCAAGTACTTCTCACATCCCATCCTTTTCACATAGTTTCGAACAGCATATTTGTCAACGCACTCGAACATCACCTCATTCCGGTAATTCATCTTATACCACTGCATCCATTCAGAAAAGCGCTGTGGATTCCTCAAATTCGGGAAACGATGGAGCTTATAAAAGTATTCTAACGACAGTACAATACTGTCTGGCAAAAAAGACAGACATTTTAGTATAGTACTTACTATCTTTTTATTGCTTTCTTTCATTTATGAAAAACTATTTATAATTTCAATCCATTTATCTACTATCTGGCTTGTACGGAACTCTTCACGTTTCTTCAAGTTGTAGTTTCTCATTCTCTCAACCAATGAAGGGGACTCTATCAGTTTCAGCATAGCAGATGCAAATGCATCCGTATCACGAATGGGAACTATCATACCACCCTCATTATTGCCAAGCAATTCAGCCGCACCTGAAACATTCGTAGAAATCAAAGGAATACCTGAACAAAGTGCTTCTATCATTGCATTACTCATACCCTCAAAATCACTCGTCAAACAAAAAGCAAACGAAGAGTGCAATTCCTTGCTGATATCAGAAGATGTTCCTTCTAGTCTAACAACATCTTGTAGTCCCTTTGAATCAATATATGATTGCAGTTCTTCTTTGAGTGGACCGTCTCCGAAAATAGAGAGAGAATAGTCAGGATACTTCTGATGAACATGGCTGAAAGCATCTATGAGCATCCGTTGATTCTTCTGGGGGGCCAATCGACCAACACTCATGAATCTGTTCTTGGGCACAATTTGTTTTTCCTCAAAAAAAGAATCAGAAACAGGATTATAGATAACAGAACATCTCTTTTGGATACTATTAGAATAATATTTCTTGATTTGCTCTGTCTGAACAACAAGATAGGAAGTTGTTGGCAGAAGAATAGCTCGAAGCAATTTCCGAACTTTCGATGTTTTGGTTGGATCAATTCTTTCCGAACAAATAATCGTTTTACCAGCTCCTAAAAGAGAGAATAAAGTAAAACAGAAGACTGGTGTCATAAATGGGATAACAATATCAATATTCTCCTCCTTAACATAAGTCCTTAGGAATCTCACCTTATTATACATCGATTGTTGTTTCAAGACTTGCTCCATAAAGATTGTTTTTACTCTTCTTTCCAAAGTATAAAAACTCTCTTTCCCTCTAAGACAAATGATCTCAATATATAGGCCTCGACGAGTCATCTCATTAGCCAATACAGAAATGACTCGTTCAGAACCACCTGGATGCATCGTATCTGTTACGAATGCGATTTTTGACATAAGTATTGTGATTATCTTTTCGATTTATTCCAATAAAGAAATATTGGATTCATTTTGTTTGAACTATATCTTCTATAAATTGAAGCCAACAGCCGTAGATTTTATCAGGATGAAGGTCTTCTTTCACCTTTTCTGCATTTCTTCCGAGTTTCTGAGCAAATTCTTCATTAGATAGAATCTTATCTATTGCATTAGCCAGTGCATTCACATCATTATTGGGAACAAGCAAGCCATTCTCTCCGTCATTTATCAAATAACGAGCTCCTCCACCATCACAATCAGTAGAAATACAAGGTAAACCAAGGGCCATGGCCTCAATTAACGCATTGGGCATACCTTCATATAAAGATGACAAAACGAAAACAGAAGCACGGCTTAATCGTTCTTTGACATTATCAACATACCCCAATAGTGTCACACGATCATTAAGCCGGTATTCTTCTATTAGAGATTCCAAACTATTCCTTAATCCACCTTCTCCTAATATCAATAATTTATAATCGATAAATTTCGAAGCTATCAATGCAAAGGAATCAATCAGTAATTTATGATTCTTCTGTTTTTTTAGACGTCCCGATGTAATAATTACTTTTTCCTTTTGTTGATCCAGTTGATTCTCAAGGAATGAGGGGTTAATAGCATTAGGAATTACAATTCGTTTAGTGGAACCGAGGCTAGGTAAATACCAATTCATCACCTCAGGAGTCTGAAATATCCATCCATCAGCATTCTTACAAAAAAATTTAAGACCCTTTTGCTGCTTAGAGGGTAGCTTCTGTGGATCGCATCTTTCTGAAGCAATAATTTTAGATTTGGTTAAAAAACTAAATGATAACAACATGATTATAGTTACAGGCAAAGTAACAATATAGACATCTTGTTTTTTTAAAACTAGATATTTAACAAATCTCACAATTCTTATAAACGACTCCTTAAAAGCATTACCTCTTTCTGAATCTTCTAATAGATTAATTCTTTTAATATGAGGATCATAATAATATGAGTTCTCATCATTGCCAAAAGTTAGGAATTCAACCTCATTACCATGATTATAGAGGAATGTAGCCAAATTACAAGCGACACGTTCGGCTCCGCCTCCAGATAAGCTACCCGTAAAAATTGTTATTTTCATTTTTCAATTCCTCTTTTTAGTACATTACAAACCAAATCTCGATGGGACTCACATTGGACATGATTCAAAATACTTAGAATCTTAGATGTGGGTAAAAAATATGGCATAAGCTTGTATTTAGCTAAACCTCGCATAAATCTTCCTTGGAGAGGAGAAAACGTACTTTTAATTGAATGTTTTTTAGAGGAACAGAACTTATCGAATTCCTTCTCTAAAATCTCATCGTTTGTTATTATAGAATTAAGACTAAATACAGTCTTTAAAAATTCTTGTTTGTTATGATCAGTAAGCAAATTTATGCTTGGTGTTTTATCGCATTGCTCATAGGGATACAGTTCAAATGATATCTCTTCACTTAAAACAAGTCCAACCATAAAACCTTGATTCCATGTTGAGTTTCTCTTGTTATTCCAATCAAAACAGAAATTACCTAAACCATAGAAAATAGGTTTACCACGATACACTTCATAACCTGAATAACAGTGCTGATGATGATTAATTACAACATCAGCCCCCTCATCGACAAAGAATCTGTATGTCTTTTTCATTCTTGAGCTAGGAAGCTGATAATATTCATGCCCACCATGGACTATTACAATTATAAAGTCTACAAGATTATTAAGCTGTTTGATACGTAGCGAAACATCTATAATGTCCAAAGGAGCTGAGCCTCCTCGATTTTTAGTTGCGATAGAAAACTCATGTTCACAAACATTGATAAAACCAACCTTTTTATCGCCTATCTCAATAATCAGGTTTTTCTGAGATTCAGCAAGAGTCGATCCTCCCCCAAAGCTTTTAATACCAGTTTCTTTTAATATCCTTAATGTAGTATTTACTCCGACATCACCATAATCTCTAAAATGATTATTAGCTAATGTGACACAATCGAAACCTGAATATTTTATAGAATCAACAACATTAGGAGTAGTTTTTAAAGCAGGACCACTTTTTATGATACTCGACTGAGTGTTTTCTACAATTGGAGCCTCCAAATTTAAAATTGAGAAATCATAAGCAGATGTTATCTGGCGAACTTTATCAAAAAAAGAATAATTACCCTTATCTAAAAGGCTCTGAATTCTATCCTTTGGAGCATAATCTCCAGCTATCAATATTTTAATCATTGTTTCTTGGCAGATTTAAATAATCACCGAACTTATAATCCCATTCCCTTGGTTCAAATGGAGTCATTCCGCTCCAATGAAAGAATGTCAATTCTCCGAAGTAAATCTTTCCATTTATATTATATAAATCAACTCTAACATGAGGAATTCCTTTCGACAATTTGGCAGCGACATCCAGCATTTCGTTAAATTTTAGCGGCTTTGTTGGCCAAATATCAGCATTTGGATGGCCATTTAACACTGGGAGGTGGTTGAATTCAAGATCATAAAAATCGAAGCGGGTATCATGCTGTTGTCTGCCTGTAGCAACAAATAAGAATTTGGGTTCTCCATCAAAGCAGAAAAACTTATAATCCTTCAGTTCGAAGCCACTCTCATCCTCCATATATTGCTCAGCAATAAAACGATGCGGAACATCATAATATGGATACTCTTTTGTATATTTAGTATAATCTTTTTTACCTGCTCCTCGCAGTTTATATTTTGCTAAATCAATATCGAGTTTGGTCTTATCTTTACATACCACAACACCTCCACTATCATGCGATGCTTTCAAAACAAACTGATTAGGGAGCTTTTCCCATTCTATATCTTCGACTGAGTTCCAGACTCCAATCGTAGGTATTATATAATTTTCACCAACAATACCAGCCACATAATCTTTAGCAGCTACCTTGTCAACCATCTGAGTGTATTCAGGATGCTTGTCGTAAAGTTTCAGCCACTGTAATTTTTCATTATAAGACCTTGGATGTTTAAAATCTGGCCAATATCCCACCCTCAGTCGAAATGCGACAAATAAAAAAAACTCATCTGAAACTAAAGGTTCAAAAAAACGCCAAACTTTTTGTACAACAATGAAAGGCGATTTGTAAATTGTAATAATTTTACTTTTCAAAATATCAATTCTCATATTTTAATCTTTTAAATTACGAATCATGAATCTTAATCTGTCAAGGTGAGACTCACATTCTATATGATCAATAATACTATATTTCTTTTTTTAGAAATAAAAGATGGAAGCAACCCCCTCACAAACAATCCTTGGGTGAGTCTCGACCGATAAGGTTGATAATCCATAGTAATATATTTACTATTATTTTTTATCCAGGATTCCCAAGAATTTTTAAGACGTCGGTTATCAGCGATTATTTCATTAATCTCCTGAATACGCTTTCCAAAAACATCGAAAGCATTACCTTGCATTAGCTTAACTCCAGGCTCGTCATTACACTGTGTATAAGGAAACAATCGAAAATTAATCATTTGACCTTTTACAAAATCAAGGCTCACCATATAACCCTCATTCCATAGTCCATTTCTTTTACCCTCCCAGTCAAATAAGAAATTCCCTAACCCATAGAAAATAGGTTTACCATGATAAACTTCATAACCACTATAACAATGCTGATGATGGTTCACAACAGCATCAGCACCAGAATCAACAAAAAAACGATAAGTCTCCTTCATACGAGGAGACGGATACTGGCACATTTCATGACCACCATGGACAATTACTAATACATAATCAGCATTCGATCGAGCCTCTTGTATCTTATAATACTGTTGAATGGGATTGAGAGGATTTGCTCCGGCTGATTTCTCCGTAGCAATTGAAAATTCATGCTCGCAACAATTAATGACAGCGATAGTTTCTCCTGAACATTCTAATAATAATGTATGCGAGGCCTCTTCAATATTCTTTCCGACACCAACAGTTGATAATCCAGCTGCCTCAATAAGTTGCTTTGTCTCAATGCAGCATTTTTCGCCTTGGTCAAGAATGTGGTTGTTGGCCAATGTACAAACATTAAAACCAGCCGATTTTATGGCATCAACCGCTTTCTGCTGCCCTTTAAGCGAAGGTCCCGCTTTTTTTATTGGCGAACTACCATTTAAGACTATAGGGAATTCAAAATTAACAATCCTGAAATCTGCATTGTGAAGAAAAGCTTTAACATGCTGAAACAAAATATCATAATTACTCCTTGATATAAACTCATCGACACGAGAATTGTCGCAATAATCACCCGAAACAATTATATGCATAAATCAAATATTCTTTATTATTTCAAACACAGAATTCGTTTCAAAATGCATAAGGAACACGCCTTCAAACGTTCCCGGAGACTCCCAAAAAATTATTAAAAATAATAATACTGTCGCATATATCAAACTGATAACTTTAGGCAATCTCTTTTGACTTGAAACATTAACTTGATTTGCAAGAAATAAATAATTAAATAAGCATAGTATTCGGAAGAAACGGCTGAACGTAATTGCGAAAAATTGAGGAACCAACAAAACGATAAAAAGGATATTAATATCTAAAATATGTTTATTGAGAAGTGCTTCCAAACGATTTGAAGGCAAATAATTTTGAGAATGAGTATTAAAATACTTATAGTAAAGAATGGGAGATATATAAAATAAATATTTTAATAGATTATAGACGGCACCATTAAAATTTGCATATCGGCCCGTTTCATACTTATCTATGACACCTTCTCGAACGATTAATTTCCCAAATAGGTCAAATAAGAAAGAAGTATTAATTACGCATATGAAATAAAGTACAATTGAAAACACACATACTTTTGCTATTCCGTTCTTGGACTGAATAATGAGCCAAAATGGAATAAAGATTAAGAAAAACCAAAATGAATTATGAATTAAAGCTGCGATAACGAAACAGATCAAAGGGGCAAAAAAATCGCGGCTCCTTTTGGATTGAATTAAAAATAAAATACCAGGAATAGCAAATAACATTGATAAGGAATTGCGAAGAATACATGCATCGAACATCGCAGAGTAAATAAGATAAGTACTCCATACCACATTTGTATGCTTCGTCAATTTTCTAATGATGAAAAATAATACACTACAAAAGAGGACACCAATAAATAATCTAAACTCTAAATAGGTAAGTCCGAAATTGTAGGAAAGTTGATTAAGCCATGCAAAACCTAACTCATACGATTCTTGAATATTTCCTTCATAATATTTTTGATATACATGCCAATCCTGATCATCTTGACTATAAGCAAAAAGAATACAAACAATACTGCATAACAAAATATTGACAATAACACTTTTTGTATTAAAATATCCAAGAAATATTATGAATAATAATAAAAAAACAAGTAGAATCATAAAATAATATAATACATGACCTAATTAAATCTTTTGAATATTCCATAATTAAATCTCAAATAATCAAAAGATATACAAAGAAAAATATAACACGCGGGAAAAAGAGTATAAGATAACTTATGCTAATTCTTTTTCCTGCGTTCCATTTTTGTGTATAACTAACAGAACTTCTGATCAAATTCCTTAATTACACAAATAATTAAGTTCAGATCCTCTTGTGACAAACTTTGATGCATGGGCAAATTTAGGGTGTTGTCTGCTGCATAGTCAGCATTGGGGAAATTTCCAGTTACTCCATAACCAGGTACCCTATGAAGAGGATAATAACGATAGGTCGTATAAACACCATGCTCACGCAGATACTTGGCGAATTGATCACGCTTGCCATTATTAACCTGAATGTGGTAGAAATAATATGATGTTTCTACGTAATCGGGAAGGACAGGGGGCAATTCAATCCATGAGAATTGTTTCAAGTGTTCATTGTAAAAATTATGTACAAAAGCACGCTTTTCCATGTACATTGGTAGCTTCTTCAACTGCTCAAGTGCCATAGCTGCAGTAATATCGTTCATGATAGCGCGATGGCCAAAGCTGGAAATATCAAATTCCCACCACTTTTGTGCTACACTGTTCTCGTAGCCGCTCTTGGTTTCAAGTCCGAAGTACAACCAGCGATCAGCCTTACGACGCAATTCTGGTGTATTGAAATGAAGCATGGCACCATCGCCACAAACCAAAATCTTCATAGCATCGAACGACCACATACCCATTTCTCCAAATGTACCAACGGCCTTGCCTTTATAGAATGAGCAAACGCCTGCAGCAGCATCCTCGATAAGTTTGATATTGTACTTCTTACACAGTGCCATAATTTCATCCATTTCACAGGGAATACCGCCATAGTGAAGAAGAAGCAAAGCCTTAGTCTTCGGGGTTATTACTTTCTCGATATCCTCGGCACGTGCATTCAAGGTATGAGGATCGACATCACAAAGTACCATTTTGGCACCACATGCACACACAGCATTACCAGCACCGATAAAACTAATGGTTGGAAGAATCACTTCATCACCAGGTTGAATGTCTAACAGATGCATCGATGAAAATAAACCTTCACTGCAACAGTTAGTTGTCAATACCAAGTCTTTCGAACTCCTAATGTGTTCAGCATACTTTTCTTCAAACTCGGCAACACGTTTGCCCTTACCAAGCCAATTAGACTCGAAAACCTTTTCAAGAGCCATCAGCTCTTCTTTACCCAATGTGGGTTGATAAACATTAATCATAATAATTAAAATTTATTAGTATGTTTTTTACTTATAATCTTAACAAACAATTTAAGATTTTTATTATCTGAAATACGTGCCATTATATAGTAGATGGCTATACCTACTGCTATTTGAAAAATAAGAGTATTCAAATTACTCATACTTAAAAAGGACAAGCCCCAAAGGGCAAATGCCATAACAATAGAATTCAACAAAGGTTTGCTGAAGTCTGACAACCGATTCAACAATGAATAGCCATATATTCGACTACTAATAACACACAAAGTTAGACAACCAAAAAATTCAATAATAGTTGCGCCAATAGCAATTGCCCATATATTGATTTTAACTGTTGAAAATAGCATTATTAAATTTGCAAATAGTAACCCCATCTCATAATAAAGGGTGACGTCGCTGCGTCCTAAAGCATAATAGGCTTGCTTATCAACAGATGTGACACAACCAATAAGACGAAAAAAACAAAACAACATAAAAAAACCAATGCAAGGTGACCATTTTTCAGTAAGAAGTAGCAGAATCAAAGGTTTTGCAGTCATGATCGCCCCAATAAGAAAGGGGAACATTACAAACGACACCATTTGCACGGTTTTACGATTGGTAGCGCATAATAGTTTTTTATCATCTTGCTGCCGGGCAAGAACAGATAGCATCACACTTTGTATGGACAAGTGAATGATGCTTACTACATATTGAGAATAAGAATATGCCTTATCATAATAGGCCAAATTGCTGGTAGTATATGTTTTTCCGATTGTCATAGTACGAACTGTATCTCCGAACCCGCAAATAAGAGCAGATAACATAATTTTACTACTAAAAGAATACATAGATTTCGCTCTATCCAAAGAAAAATCTAAACGAAGATGCATATCCGTTCCAAAAAACATTACCAAGACCATCACTGTAGTATGAACAAGATTGTGAGCAACCAATGCCCATACACCGAATCCAAGAAATGCCATAACAATACCTACAGTTCCTGAAATGGGGACAGCCAATGCTGTTCGAATGAAAATGGACTTGAAATCCATATTCCTAGATAAGATGGCAGTCTGAACAGAGAATATTGCATTCAAGAATAACACGAGAGCCTGTATGCGTAATGGCCAGAGTATTTCTGTGAGATTATAGGCTTGAGCAATCCAGGGGGACAACACAAACAATAGAACATATAAGAACAACGCTACCGTAAGGCTTGCTGTAAGCATTGTAGAAACATCTTTTTCATCAAGATTCTTTTTTTGAATCAATGCCGTCGCAAGTCCAGACTGCACAAAAATCGCAGCGTAGTTTGTGATTGCTACAATAATAGCCAAGCATCCGAAATCCTCTGGCAGAAGGATACGTGCCAAAACGATTTGAACCACAAGGTTAATACCCTGCGAGAACAAACGCTCTAATAGTTTCCACCAAAGGCTACTGACTATTGTCTTATTGCTGATATTTTTATCCTCCATATTTCTTGACAAGTTCCTCATTTACACGCTCAATCATGCGCATAGGGGAAAATTCATCGTTATAATGATAATCAGCTTGAGATTGATCAATAAAAAACTCCTTCTGCAAATCCTCAGCTGAATTTATAATATGTATATATCGAGGATTATAGAATTTTGAATTTTTAATATATGAATTGTTTGTAATTAACTTTTTGTTATACATTACAGCTTCAAGAAAGCGTGAAGTATATCCATCAGCGCCACCCTGGTTAATCTCCAACACATAACGAGAATTTACCGTATGATAAAGCATTTCCCGATAAGTCATAAAGCGATTGGCATATTCAACCCCAGGCAGATCAACTTGTTGTTCTTTGGGAACCCCAGTCAAAAAGTACTTACATTGCAAACCAAATGAAGACATCTTATGATAGATATCTAGCAAAATAGGCAGACGATCCTTTCCCCTTCCCGCAAAATATACATCACTCTCTGGGGTTGCCAATACCTTGATATCCACCTTTGATTCGAATTCATTGAAGTGAGGGAAACCATATTTTTGAGATTCACCTTTGTCAAAAGTCATTTCAAGGTCAATATTATTATTGTCAAGTAATTCGGGGGCATTTCGCTGGCAAACTTTAAGCAAATCCCTATGCATCAAGACAATCTTACAATCCGGATATTTCAATTTAAGATAATCCAGATAGGGAAGTGGAATATGGTGATTGAGAAGAATGAAGCAAAGAGGTTTCTTTTCTTTAAAATCATTATGAAAATAATAAGGAAACCAAATGTTCTTAAAAGGCAGATGTATCTTTTTGGCAAGAGCCGGTGAAGAATGGACCGAAAACAGATACCTTACCCATGTAGGGCAATGACAAAGAGGCGCAGTTACCACACTAACACCTTCTTGTTTCTTTAATTCTTCAACACAGATATTATAATAACCATCCGGGAAATCTTTCCAGGTCGAACCATCTTGACTATTGAATAGTACGTAATTATAGGTAAAATGATTCTTCATTATATAATAAAAATGATTAGGAACTAATTTTCTTAAATAAATGAGAAATGAATAAACAAATTGTCATATAAAGACATCCATAAGTGAATGCAAGAAAGGGTGTGTCCATCTTTTGAAAACAAATAGAATTAAGGAGAAGTTGCATAAAATAAATCGAGATGGGATGGCCAACAAATATATAGGGAGATAACTTTCCCAAATAAACGCCTGCTATTCTAAGGACTTTAATCTTATTAATGATAATACCTATACTCAGGAAAAACACGACTGAAACAAAAGGCATCAACACCCAAGAATAATAATTGAGATTCGTCAGAAACAAGATAAAGAAAGAAGAAATAGCTACACTTATCAAGATTAAATTATTTGTCGATAATGATATCATTCTTCCTGCATTTCTAGCGAACAGGATTCCAGTTATGAATACTGGTAACCAACCAAATGAGTTTAAACGAATATATCGCAACCATCGCGGATCAATCCCGTGATTGGGATTCAATACTAAATATAATAACAGAAAAAAGAGGAACAAATAATAAAGCAACCTGTTATAGCGGACTCTATTTAACAATAAATAAATAAGGTATAATTGAAACGTCAAAGAAAAATACCAATACGGAGGTGCAGCTGAAGGTAGGCTCTTGAAGCAACCAAATAATGGATTGGTAAATGTTAATGAAAATAAACTAAAACCAGCTCGCAACCAATTCCCTTGAGATAACTGTATGAAAATAAAGAATAGAGCCCCAGGGAGCACAAGAAAAAATAATTTTAAGTAATTATACTTAAGAAATACCTTCCTTTCAATAAAAGCAGGACCTTTTTCGTATTTCTTTACCAATCCATATCCGGACAAAAAAACGAAAATGGGCACACCGCACCACCCAATAAAGGAAAAAAAATGGCAAAGGAAATATCCATCAGGATTCAAAAGATAAGAAAAGATTTCTTGAGACCTGCGTATGTCAAACAATGTTTCATTTTCTTGTATAAAACCAAATAGCTCGAGATGATAGAAATTATGTAATGCTATAAATAATATAGCAAGTCCTTTCATGATGGCAGATTCATCTCTACTAATTTCCATGTTTAGTTTGCATTGTTATTAATTGCTGCTAATCGAACAACATCTTCCCATGCATTATCTGAAAAAGACTCTTCTTTCAGTACAGCTTCGATGGCAAATCCTGCACCTAATAATAGATTAACTTCGTCTGCAAATTTAGGAAAAACATAAGAGTATACCTTGTGCATACCATAGTCAATAAAAGCCTTATCAAGCATCATCTTAATAGCTATCTTTTGACCATCAGCACCCCATTCAATATCATCGCTGGTGAATAAGCATAACTCACAACGCTTATTTTCGTCGTCAATATCTTTTAGATAAACAGTTGCAATTGGATAGGAAGCAAGTCCAAATTCTTCATCTACACGCTCTACGATAAATTGTTTATATTTACCCGTGAGGACATTGGTCCTATAAAATGATAAATGAGATTCCTTTGTAATGAGGGTTTTGGTCATACAATGATTTCTCACTTTGTCAGAATTGCGCCATTTCACAATATTATCACTATCATTTTCATTAACGGGTCTCAAATAAATTCTCATAATATTTGGAATAATATGGTCTTTATTTATAATCTAAAACAATCTAAATCCTATCTCTGTTTTTTGTGCCTTTTCTAGAAATGATCTTTGCAGGAATTCCGCCCAAGACTACATTCTCTTCTTCCACACTTTTTGTAACAACTGCATTAGCTCCAACAATACAATAATTTGGAATATTAACTCCAATTAATATTTTGCAACCTGCGCCTAAGAACAAATAATCTCCACCAATAACACCTTCAGATACGTTAACTCCATTTTGGATAATACAATAATCACCAAACCTTGCAGAGCCATTTACAACAATTGAGCCATAATGAGGGATGAACAAACCTTTACCAAAAGTGTTGGGAGGAATAGAAATACCTGTAAGCACTGATATTCGTTTCAAAAAATATCTTGCAATCTTTAATCTGATTTTTCCTACAATATTATTAGATTTACAATTTGTTAGATATTCTACTTTTCTCATAGACTTAATATATTTCCACCTATAAGAAGTTATTCTTGTAGAAAATTTTTCTACATGATTTACTATCATATCAGTATTCAAATATTCTAGATAATCTTGTTTAGATTTAATCATAAATTATAATACAATTAAACAAACTAATTAATCCAAATATGGAATTAACATTTCACTACATACCATTAGTTTTAGGATAGAAATCCATATCAAACGAAAAGGGAGAATCAAAAACCTTAAGACATTCATGCCTGGTGTCTTTTTCAGAAAGTAAGGCCTTATCTAACGGAATCCGCCAATCGATACCCAAAGAGTCGTCTTTGATACTAATGCCTCCATCAGCTTGAGGAGCATAGAAATTGTCGCACTTATACTGAAATACAGCTGTTTCTGAAAGGACTGCAAAACCATGAGCAAACCCTCTTGGCACAAAGAACTGGCGATGATTATCTTCTGTGAGTTCAACGGCCACGTGTTGTCCATAGGTAGGGGATCCTTTACGAATGTCAACTGCAACATCAAGAACCTTGCCTTTAACAACTCTCACTAATTTACTTTGAGTAAAAGGCGGTTGCTGAAAATGCAGTCCTCGCATTACACCATACGAAGACATACTCTCATTATCCTGAACAAAATTGATATTCAGCCCTGTTTTCTCTGCAAACTCCTTTGAATTGAAGCTTTCAAAGAAATAGCCACGAGCATCTTTGAAGACCTTTGGTTCAATTATAAGTACTCCTTCTATATTTGTTTTGATAACTTCCATTTTAATCTTGATCTAATGTTCGGGAATTGATTTCTTCTTTCATTTCGTTAATAACCTTGAGCAGATATTGACCATATTGATTTTTTAGCATAAGCTTGGCAAGATCTCGCATCTTCTCTTCGCTGATCCATCCATTGCGATAAGCAATACCTTCGAGACAAGCAACTTTAAGACCTTGACGTTTCTCAATGACCTCAACAAATGTGCTAGCCTCTGCAAGACTGTCATGAGTTCCAGTATCAAGCCAAGCAAATCCTCGTCCAAAGACCTGTACTTTCAGTTCTCCATCTTCGAGGAACCTTTGGTTCACTGTAGTAATTTCAAGTTCTCCTCGGGCAGAGGGTTTGATGTTCTTGGCGACATCTACTACCTTATTGGGATAAAAATATAGACCCACCACAGCATAATTGCTCTTGGGCTCTTTAGGTTTCTCTTCAATGCTCAAACAATTGCCCTGCTTGTCAAACTCAGCCACTCCATAACGCTCAGGATCGCTTACCCAATATCCAAAGACTGTCGCCTTCTGATTCTCTTCAGCATCTTTCACAGCACGACGCAGCAGTCCTGTGAAGCCACTTCCATAAAAGATGTTGTCACCCAACACCAAGCAAGCACAATCATCCCCGATGAACTTCTCTCCGATGATGAATGCTTGAGCCAATCCATCGGGAGATGGCTGCTCAGCATACTCAAAATGTACACCATAGTCTGATCCATCACCCAAGAGTCTCTTAAAGCCAGGCAAATCGTATGGCGTCGAGATGACCAGTATCTCACGAATCCCTGCCAACATCAATGCAGAAATAGGATAATACACCATTGGCTTATCATAAATCGGTATCAGCTGTTTGCTGATGCCTTTAGTTATCGGATAGAGGCGCGTACCACTACCTCCTGCTAAAACTATACCTTTCATAAATTTCCAGATTTATCGATATGATTATATTTCTCAAGAGCAATCTCTAATAAATATAAAGCTCTCTTTAAGTCCTTCTTGTTCAACACGTAGGCCAAACGAACTTCATTACGCCCCAAATTAGTATTTGTATAAAAACCAGCAGCTGGTGCCATCATGATTGTTTCTCCTTCAGAGCCATAGGGTGTTAATTCATCTCTCCAAACGAAATCGCTTAGACACCAAGAACAGAACTTTTCAGAATCATCAACTGGCAACTTAGCAACAGTATAAAATGCACCCATTGGGATAGGAGTATAACAACCAGGAATCTTATTCACTCCATCTATCAAACATTTTCTGCGTTCCATATATTCATCATATACTTCACGTGCATATTCTTCTGTTTCATCAATTGAAGCTTCTGCGATAATTTGGCCAATAAGTGGGGGTGATAGACGAGCCTGGCAGAACTTCATTACAATCTTGCGGACTTCAGCATTCTTGGTCGCTAATGCTCCTATTCGAATTCCGCATTCAGAATAACGCTTGGAAACAGAATCAATAAGTATTACATTCTGCTCGATCCCTTCTAAGTGCATAGCTGAAATATAGGGACTACCTGTATAAATGAATTCACGATAAACTTCATCTGAGAACAAATAGAGATTATATTTCAAAACAAGGTCACGAATCTGATTCATCTCTTTCTGATTATAGAGATAACCAGTTGGGTTATTTGGATTGCAAATAAGAATTGCCCTGGTTCGCTCATTAATTAGTTCCTCGAACCTTTCAACCTTAGGCAAACAGAAACCCTCATCAATTGTAGTTGTAACAGTGCGTATAACAGCGCCTGCCGAAACTGCAAAAGCCATATAATTTGCATATGCTGGTTCTGGAACAATGATTTCATCTCCAGGATTCAAACACGAGAGGAATGCAAAAAGTACGGCTTCTGAACCACCATTGGTTACTATGATTTCTTCGGGTGTTAGGTCTATATTGAAACGTTTGTAATAACCACTAAGTTTCTTGCGCAAAGAAAGGAAACCCTGACTAGGACTGTATTCAAGTGTAGTCCTATCGATATGCTTCAGTGCTTCAATTGCCGTAGGTGGAGATGGGAGATCTGGTTGACCGATGTTTAGCCGATAAATCTTTATCCCACGATCTTCAGCAGCATAAGCCAAAGGGGCTAATTTACGTATCGGAGAAGAGGGCATCTCAAGTCCTCGTTGTGATATTTGTAAATTGTTGATATTTTTCAATATTGAATCCATATGTTTATTCTACAAACCTTGCGCCATCGTCAGGTTTGACCCAGTTGATAGAGAAGAGGCTTTGGTACTCGGGGAATTTGGCCAAATACTGGTCGGTGAGCGACTTCTCGATGCTCTCCTTGTAGGCAGGATCGACCAAGGCAATGACTGCACCCTTGAAACCAGCGCCCGAGAATCGTCCGCCATAGACACCTGGCAGCTTGGACATGATCTGATAGATGGCAATCAGTTCAGGACTGCCACATTCGTAGTTGTTCATCGATGATTCGCACGAATCGAAACTGAGTTTGCCGAAGAGCTTGATGTTGCCGCTCTCCCATGCCGTAACACCCTGACGGACGCGACGATACTCTGTGTAGAAATGTTCGGCACGACGGGCGAAACGATCGGGCATCGCAATTTTGGTCTTGTCGAATGTCGAACGTGGAATGTCGCGCAGGAAGGTCTTGTCGAAAGTCTTGAGCGGCTGGCCGGTATAAGCAAGCATATTCCATGCAGCCACCTTGCACTCGTAGACGCGTAGATTGTAGTCGCTGTTGATGAGTGAACGCGTAAGGCCCGAGAAGAAGATGCCGATCTCGAAGTCGGGCATCTTGGGATTGCGCTTC
>JAEEUA010000043.1 GCA_016286775.1 Bacteroidales bacterium | reverse complement strand
CCCATCAAACGAAGATGGGTTGACAAACACGCCCGACTTGATTCGCGGGCGGCACGTTCTGCTGACGGTGACTTGAAGCATGATCTGCTGCTTCCCGTCTTCTCGCTTCTTTCTTGAAAGCGACTTCTTGAAGTTTGACATACATTAGACAATAATATATGTCAGCGCTGACATTGTTTATATATACCGGTTGCTTCTCCTTGGGCCTTTTCCCTCGGATTTGCGATACAAATATAGGAAGAAAAACGGGTGTGAACAAAAATGTGAACAAAAATTTTAAAAATATGCATTTTTGTGCACAAAAGTGAAAACTAGTGAAAATTTTCTACATTTCAAGAATTCCCAAAAAATCCGACATTTTTGCTAAATGGCTGAAAATGAAAGAAAACAAAAAGCGCCTGCAAATACATGCAAGCGCTTGATGCGGAGAGAACGGGATTCGAACCCGTGAAACCCTTTAGGGGTTTACACGCTTTCCAGGCGTGCCTCTTCAACCACTCGAGCATCTCTCCAATATGATGTGATAATGTGTGGTTGAGTGATTTTGCGGCTGCAAAGATAGTGATAATATTTCATACTGCCAAATTTTTCGGCGAAAAAATGCGAATGAACGTCTAATTTTTGTTTCAAATGGCTCTTGCAGGCATCTGTAGAGGCATTCTTGATTCTTGTAACAAATAAAATGAAAATTGTAACATCAAAAAATGCCCTTACTGAAAAATAATCTTTATCTTTGCAGAAATTTCTAACTAAAACCATTATGAACAAACGATCCGCATCACTTCTTCTGTTGCTGCCTGCCCTGATGCTGTCGGCGCAGAATCCCGTCATCCGGGACCAGTATGCCGCCGATCCGACGGCTCGCGTCTTCAACGACAAGGTGTATGTCTATCCCTCGCACGACATCCTGCCCCCCGAAGGACAACGGCAGGACTGGTTCTGCATGGCCGACTACCATGTATTCTCGTCCGAGAACCTGACCGACTGGACCGACCACGGCATGATCATTTCCCAAAAGACTGTGCCCTGGGGAAATCCCGAAGGCTACTCCATGTGGGCACCCGACTGTGTCTATAAGGGCGGCAAGTACTACTTCTATTTCCCCAATGCGCCCAAGGAGGGCCGCGGCTTCGCCATCGGTGTGGCCACTGCCGACAAGCCCGAAGGGCCGTTCACGTGCGAACCCGAACCCATCAAGGGTGTGATGGGCATCGACCCCTGTGTGCTGGTCGATAACGACGGACAGGCCTATATCTACTGGAGCGGCATGGGCATCCGTGGCGCCAAGCTCAAGGCGAACATGAAGGAACTCGACGGAGAACTCACCGAGATGCGGTTCCCGGGAAATGCGAATGCACAGGCTCCCAATATGCCTCCGATGCTCGTGGGTGGTCAGACCATGGAAGGACTGCCCGAAGGATTCAAGGAAGGACCTTTTGCCTTCCGTCGCGGCGACTGGTACTACCTAACCTTCCCCTGGGTGCGCGGCGACACCAGCAATGGTCAAAACCCCACCGAGACACTGGCCTACTCCATGTCACGATCTCCACTGGGTCCCTGGGACTTCAAGGGCATCATCATGGCCGAACACGACAACACCTGCTGGACCGACCATCACAGCATCGTCGAGTACAAGGGACAGTGGTACCTCTTCTATCATCGCAACGACTATTCGCCACGCGACGACAAGCGCCGTTCGGTTCGCATCGAAAAGATCAGCTTCAATGCCGACGGAACCATCCAGGAGGTCTTCCAGACCAAGCGCGGCGTCGGCATCAACCCCGCCACCTCTCAGATCCAACCCGACCGCTTCAGCGCAGCTTCCGACGATGTGACCATCGCTTACATCGACACCCTCCAGTACTTCCGTGGCTGGCAGGTTTCTCTGCCCCAGAAGGGCAGCTGGCTCTGCTACAACGATATCGATTTCAGCACCCTTACCGATGGCTATGCCGTAGTCTGCGCCAAGGCGAATGACAATACCGAGTTCTGCCTCCGCGAACGTCCTGCCGGCAAGAACATGGCAGCAGGCCGCGTCGTTGCATGCTTCACGATGACCGTCAAGAGCGAGAACGGCCCCTTCCGCCGCGACATGAGCGGACAATGGATTACCCTCACCGCCCCACTTGAATACCAGCCCAAGGGTGTGGCCGACCTCGTGATCACCTGCGAAGGAACGGGTGTGGACATCGACTGGGTACAGTTCAAGAACCGTCCCACCTACTTCACTCCCATTGCTGCAACAGCCTCCTCGGCCCAGCCCGATGCACAGGGATTCATCCGCCGATGGATGCTCCTGGAGCCCATCCGCCAGGACGTTCGCTCGAACATCGTCTTCACCAACACCTATCTGCGCGATGCCTTCTCGAAGACCTGGTTCAAGGACCAGATGACCACACTGCCCAAGGATGGACAAGTGGTCAAGGCCGGCGACCAGAAGCTGCGCTGGCATGCACTCGACAGCGAGAACTACAACATGAAGCTCTTCCGCTTTGCCGAGAAATACGGACAGCAGACCTACGGCTCGCTCTTCTGGGCCATCACCTACATCGACTGCGACGAACAGATTGACAATGTTCGATTGGCAGCAGGAAGCAACGGCGCCTCGATGTGGTGGCTGAACGGCGAGGAGGTATTGCTGCTCGAAGGTGACCGACGCATGGTGGAGGACGACGGCATGTCGCCCCGCCTGACTCTCCAGAAGGGACGCAACGTGCTGCGCTGTGCCGTCATCAACGGCCCCGGCCTGAGTGACTTCTGCGTACGATTCCTCGATGCCCAAGGCAATCCTGTCACCAACTATTCGATAACAACGCAAACAGTGAGCAAATCGAAAAAATAAGAATTAACGTTATAGACGTTTTGGCCGAAATCCGGAATCCGGAATCACGAGATACCGGAATACCGGAATATCGGAATACCGGAATATCGGAATACCGAAAAAAATAACGTTATAAAAATAATAAAAAAATGAAACGACATACCTTATTCCCAATCATCGCATCCTTGTGCATGATCGCCCCCATCGCCAAAGCCCAGGTGGGAGCACCCTATATCCACGACCCCTCGACCATCGCCGAATGTGACGGCAAATACTACACATTCGGCACCGGTGGCGGCGGCCTCATCTCCGAAGACGGATGGTCCTGGCACAGCGGCGCCGTGCGCCCCGGTGGAGGAGCTGCACCCGACGTCCTGAAGATCGGCGACCGCTATCTGGTCATCTACGGTGCCACGGGCGGAGGACTTGGCGGAGGACACAACGGACGTATCCTCACCATGTGGAACAAGACGCTTGACCCCACCTCACCCGACTTCAAATATACCGACGCCATCGAAGTATGCGCATCGGACGGCATGGAGGACCAGGATGCCATCGACCCGGGACTCCTGCTCGACCCCACCACCGGACGTCTCTGGGTTAGCTACGGCACCTACTTCGGCACCATCCGCCTCATTGAGCTCGACCCTGCAACGGGCGAACGTGTGAAGGGCAACAAGGAACTGGACATCGCCATCGACTGCGAAGCCACCGACCTCCTCTATCGCGACGGCTGGTACTATCTGCTGGGCACCCATGGCACCTGCTGCGACGGCGTCAACTCGACCTACAACATCGTGGTAGGACGTTCGCGCAACGTCACCGGCCCCTATATCGACAATGTGGGACGCGACATGTTCCATGGCGGCGGCAAGATGGTGGTTGCTGCAGGCGACCGCAAGACCGGACCCGGCCACTTCGGACGCACCATCATCGACGAGGGTGTCGAGATCATGTCGTGCCACTATGAAGCCGACTTCGACTGGAGCGGACGTTCCGTACTGGGCATCCGTCCTCTGCTCTGGAAGAACGGCTGGCCTGTAGCAGGTTCGCTCCTCAAGGGCGGCACCTTCGAGATTGAGTCGGAACGCCGCGGCTACTCGCTGGAGCTCGTAGTCGATTTCGTGCGTATGCAGCAAGAAAGGGAGCGCTTCTGGGACATGGACCTTTCGAAGCCCGTCGAAGCCCTTCCCGTGCAGAAGCTGGAGGATGTCATCGAAACCTGGCCCGAAGGTGATATTGCCGTACGTTGTGGCGACTACATGTTCCGTCCCCACCAGCGCTGGACCATCACTCCCGTTCCCGAAGCCGGTGGCACACTCTGTGGGCCCCTCTACGAGATCAAGATCGAAGGAACCAACCGCGCCCTTACTGCCACCTTCGACCTCGAACTCACCACGCGTGAATTCTACGGCGAGGACTGCCAGCTGTGGCGCATCGAACAGCTCATCGATGGAACCTACCGCATCATGCCATTTGGGATCCCTGGCATGGAAGAGACCAATCATCACTTCTGCCTCTATTCGTCGGGCGACAGCACTCCAACCCTCGCTCCCTACGACTTCCATTCGGACAACTCCAAGTGGAACCTGCGCGACCATTGAGCAGGTTTCCTCGATAATCCTCAAGAGCTAAACGCTCTCGTCCAATAACGAACAAGCGGCAACAGGCACCTCGCCCGTTACCGCTTATTATTTATATAGTGGGAGTTAATGGGAGTAAATAGGAATTAGGAGGAGTTATCGGACGATAGTATCGCCTAATTGAAATTGGGCCCAAGAAACAATCGTCCGTTAACTCCACACGTTAGTGCTAACTCCCGCTAACTCCTGTTAACTTCTAAGCATTATATAAAAGGAGCCGCAACTCGGGAATGATCCTTCGTTGCGGCTCTTCTTTGAGCTAAATCAAAAGTGTATAGGAAAACTTTTGTTTCAGATTACTTCTTTGCCACAGTCTCAGCCTTAGCCTCCTTCTTGCCCATCCAGTAATAGGCAGCAGGAACGGCGAGGAAGATGGTGGTCAATGGGTCAACAATCACACCAAGCAACATGGCGAAGATGAAGCTCTGGATGGTGGCACCACCGAGCACGAAGATCACGATCAGTACCAAGAGGGTAGAGATAGAGGTGTTCAACGTACGGGGCATGGTGGCATTGAGGGCCTCGTTGACGATGTTGTAGCGAGTCTTGTTGGGATAGAGGGTGCTCACCTCACGGATACGGTCGAAGACAACCACGATATCGTTGATCGAATAACCGATAACCGTCAGGATGGCTGCGATGAACGCCTGGTCAATCTCCATCGAGAACGGCATGATAGCTGGGAGCAGGCAGTAGAGACCCAGGATGATAAGGGTATTGGCTGCAAGGCCCAGAATAGCGCCGATCGAGAATGCGATGTTGCGGAAACGCAAGAGGATGTAGAGGGCGATGGCGATGAGCGAGAGGAGCACGGCGATGATAGCGCCGTAGGTGATATCCTCAGCAATCGAAGGTCCTACCTTCTGGGTAGAAGGAATGTTATCCTCGTTGTTGAATGCCTCGAAATCGGTGCTTACATAACCCAGTTCCTTACCGGCATCGTAGATGGCCTGCTTCATGATGAGGTTAGCCTGTGCGTCGTCGGCAGCGGTGAGGTCGTAGTTGGTAGTGATACGAACCTGGTTGTCGCGGCTGATGGTGATGACCTTGATGGCGGCATCGTTGAGCGTAGCGTTGTTCTGGAGCTTCTCGGCGAGCGCCTCGTTGTTGACAGCAGGAACCTCGTTGAAGGCAACGACGTAGTTGCGGCCACCCGTGAAGTCGATACCCTTCTCAAGACCTGGGACGAACATCAAGACGATAGCCAGAACTGCAATCACAGCATACACCTTGGTGGTGAAATAACCCTTCTTCACGAAGTCGATGTGGGTAGGCTTGAGCAAGCCAGAGAGAGCACCGGTGAAGGTGAGGTTCTTGAACCAGCCCTTGCCCAGAGCCCATTCGAAGAAGATACGGCTCAGGAAGACGGCAGAAACGAACGAGGTGATGATACCGATGATGAAGGTGACGGCGAAACCACGGATAGGACCTGTACCGAAGTAGTAGAGGATGATACCAGTGATCAACGAGGTCAAGTTGGCATCGAAGATGGCGCTGAATGCATTGCGATAGGCAGCGTCAACAGCCGAACGAAGCTGCTTGCCGCTGGCAAGCTCTTCCTTGGCACGTTCGTAGATAAGTACGTTAGCATCCACGGCAATACCCATGGCGAGCACGATACCGGCGATACCCGAAAGGGTGAGCACAGCATGGAAGCTCGAAAGGATACCGATGGTGAAGAAGGCATTGACCAAGAGGCAGCAGTCGGCTACCAGACCAGCGGTGATGCCGTAGAAGAGCACCATGTAGATGAACAGGAGCACGAGAGCCACGATGAACGAAATCACACTGGCGCGGATAGACTCGGCACCGAGGGTAGGACCAACTACGTCCTCGGAAACGATGTTGACCTTGGCAGCCATCTTACCGGACTTGAGCACGTTGGCCAAGTCGTTGGCTTCCTCAGTATCGAAGTTACCGGTGATCTGCGAACGGCCACCCGTAATCTCCTGGTTAACGCGAGGTGCAGAATAAACCACATCATCAAGCACGATAGCTACGCACTTGCCGACATTCTCCTTGGTGAGCTTGGCCCAGGTGTTGCCAGCCTCGGGAGTCATGGTCATGCTGACCTGATACTCGTTGTGGATCTGCTCGAAGTCGGCCGAAGCATCGACTACGATGTCACCACCCTTGGTTGCATCGGGAAGCGATGGATGACCGAGGTTGTCGTGAGCCTTCAGGGCATAGAGCTGATACCAGAGGCCCTTGTCGTCGAACGACTTGACACTCCAGGCGAGCTTCAGCTTGCGTGGGAAGGCATCCTTGTACTGCTTCTGATTGATGAGGGCGTTGAGGGCAGCTGTATCGCTCGACTGGGCAACAGCAATCACCGGACCCTGGTCGCCAAACACCTGTACACGGGCAGCGAGGCTGTTCTGCATAGCGTTAGCAAGAGCTACGCTATCGACAGCGGCGCTATCGCTGGCCTGGGGAACGTTCTTCTGGGCCTCTGCCATCAGCATGTTCTGGAATGCACCGGCAATCTCACCGGCCTGATAGGTCTCCCAGAACTCGAGGTTGGCAGAACCCTGGAGGAGCTTCTTCACACGTTCGGGCTCCTTGACGCCAGGCAGTTCGACGAGGATACGGCCGGCCTGCTGGAGACGCTGGATGTTGGGAGCTACGACACCGAAACGGTCGATACGGTTGCGGAGTACGTTGAACGAGTTGGAAAGAGCAGACTCCATCTCACGCTTGATGATCGAAACGACCTCAGCATCGCTGGTGCTCTTGGTGATCTTCTCCTTGAGCTGATAGGTGCTGAAGACATCGGCCAGCTTGCCCGTCGGATCAATCTTCTTGTAGTTGGCAGCGAAAGCATCGACGAAGTTGTCGCCACTCTCTACCTCACCTGCATTCTGTGTTTCGGCCAGAGCCTGGACAAATGTCGGGTTCTGTGCATTCTCAGCAGCGAGTGACTTGAGCACATCAGCGACCGAAATCTCAAGAATAACGTTCATACCTCCCTTCAGGTCAAGGCCGAGGCCCACCTGCATCTCCTGTGCCTGCTTGAAGGTCTTGCCCAACCAGACGGTTTCGTTGGAGATGGAATCCAAGTAATACTTGGCTGAATTGCCTGTTTCTGCAGCGTAAGCTTCGGCCTTCTTTTCTACACGACGAACTCCGTAAGAGAACGAGATGTAGTAGGCGCAAAGCAAAGCAAGCAAGACGGCAATCACGCTTACAAATCCTTTGTTTTGCATTGTTGAAAATATTTGATTTTACTTATTTTTTTCGCATATTTCGGGCGCAAAGGTAAGTAAAATAATTGAAATCACGAAAAAAAACCTAAAAAAAAGCACTTTTTTTACTCTTTTTTATGTATGTGTGACTATTTTTGTGTATCTTCGCGCCATGTTTCGACATTTTTTGCAAAAAAATTGGATGTTTTTGGCACCTCTCTCCCTCCTGTCGCTGATAGGATTATTGAGCTGTGCCAGCGTCGGTTCGCCGGGTGGCGGACTCTACGACGAAACGCCTCCCGTCCTCGTTCGAAGCGAGCCTGTCGAGGCGGCTACTGCCGTCAGGAAACAGAAGATAACGATGCGCTTCAACGAGAACATCAAGCTCGACAAAGCCAACGAGAAGATGACCATCTCGCCGCCTCAGGTGAAGGCTCCAACCATAACGAGCAACGCCAAGACACTGACCATCGAGCTGCGCGACACCCTGCTGCCCAACACGACCTACACCATCGACCTGGGCGATGCCGTTCAGGACAACAATGAGGGCAATCCGATGGAAAACCTTTCGCTCACCTTCTCGACCGGCGACCACATCGACACGATGAAGGTTCTGGGCACCCTGCTCAACGCCAAGGACCTCGAACCCATCGCAGGGGCTTTTGTGGGCATCTATTCCGTCGATGAGGACGGCCGATTCCCTTCACGCGGCACGGCAGGAGACTCCCTCCAGCTGGCCATCGATTCGATTGTGAACCTCTATCCCGACTCCATCTTCAGCCTGCGCCCCCTGGAACGAGCCGGCAAGACCGATGCTTCGGGACGTTTCACCATCAGTGGTATCGCCCCGGGAAGATACCGGATGTTTGCTGTGAACGACGGCAACACCAACTACATGTACGACGTCAACACCGAGGATATAGCCTTTGTCGATTCGCTCATCATCCCTTCGGTAGGCAGCCACACCGCCAGCGACACCATCTGGAACCGCTTCGACAGCCTGAAGGTCGATTCCATCCATGTGCATGAGGTCATCGACTACTATCCCAACGACCTGTGCCTACGCATGTTCAACGAGGGCCGGGTGATCCGTTATCTCGACGACATGACATGGAAGGACAGCATCCAGATCAAGCTCAACTTCTCTGCCCGAATGCCCGAACCTCCCCAGATCACATTGCTCGGCGAGGAGGACCGGGGGCTTGCGGGAATTGACAAGGACGCCTGGCTCATCTGCGAACCCAATCCCACCAACGATACGCTGGTCTATTGGATCCGCGACTCCCTGGTGTATCATCGCGACACACTCAAACTGCAGGTGACCTACCCATTCACTCAGAACGGCATCGACATCATCCGCACCGACACCATCCGGCTTGAGAGGCCCGAGATCAAAACTGCCGAAGACACCCAGAAGGAAGATCAGGAAGACGACAAGGGCGACAAGAAAAAGAAAAAGAAGCGCAAGAAGGACAAGGTCGAAACCCCAACCGACTCGCTTCCCAAGACCGTTTTCATGACCATCAAGGTGCTTGAAAACAAAATTGACATCGGAAAACGTCCCCATCTCGAAACTTCTGCCCCTCTCGACAGTCTAAATGTCAAAGCGCTCCACCTGGAGCAAAAAAAGGATACCGTTTGGGTGCCTCTTGACTTCGAGCTCGAGCAGGACAGCCTGCGTCTGCGCCGCTATACGCTCCATGCCAAACCGCACTTCACGCCGGGCCTAAACTATCGGCTCATCTGCGATTCGGCTTCGATGTACGACATCTACGGACATCCCGTCGATTCCACAGCGCTGGCCTTCAGCGAAAAGAAGACCGACGAATATGCCCACCTCCTGATAAACATCCAGGGCGCCGAGGGCACAGCTTTCGTCCAGTTGCTCAACGAGAAGGACAACGCCGTCCAGCAGGTCTGGGTGAAGAATGGCCAGGCCCGATTCCCACAGGCTCCTGTCGGCAAATATTATGTCCGCCTCATCGAAGACCGCAACGGGAACGGCCGGTTCGACGTTGGTTCATTGGCTGAACACATCCAGCCCGAGAATGTCTTCTATATGCCCAAGATGCTCGAAATGCGCGAGAACTGGGACTACAGCGAAACCTGGAACGTGCGCGCCACGGACCTTGTGAAGCAAAAGCCCGACACCTTGAAGCAGAACAAGCCGAAGGAAAAGCAGGAAAAGAAGAGCAAGAACGAAGAATACCTCAAGGAACATCCTAATCTGCGAAAGAAATTGCGCTAACAATACTCCGTAAAAAAAATTTACCGACATGCTACGCAAGAACATTCTATTCCTTATTATTACATACGCGTGCGCGACCGCACCCGCCATTTATTCCGCATCTCCCATTGCCCCACAGGAGCAGGCGGCATGGGCTGCATCCAACACTCCAGAGCTTTTGGAGTATAATATCTATTTCCACATCGGCCTCATCAGCGCCAAGTCCGGCTATGGCAAGCTGTGCTTTACGAAAGAGACCGACAAGCAGGGCCAGACCGTTTATCATGGCCAGCTTGCCGGCAAATCGCTCAGCATCGTGGAGCATATCATGAGAGTGCGCGATACGCTCGACTGCTACTTCAACGAGGACATGGTGCCCCTGAGCTTCCGCAAAGGCACCCACGAAGGCAGCTACAACGCCCTCGCCAACTATTCATACCACCCCCATTGGCACAACGAAGGTGCTGCCAAACGTCTCAACAACGTCGACAGCACCAGCGTAGTCCTCCAGCGTTGGCGCAAGAAGGGCAAGGATGCGGCTGTGAACCGTGTCGTGAATTACACCAACCAGGGGCCGGCCTACGACATGCTCTCAGTTTTCTATTCCATTCGTCACCTCGACTATGAACACATGAAGAAGGGCAAACGGCTGAAGTTCGTCTGCTATGACGGCACCTCACAGCAGACTATCCATGTCGATTATCGCGGAAAGGAGAAGTGCGAAATGCGCAGCGGGAAGACACGCGAATCCTTCCTCATCCATCTCAGCTTTGCCACCAAGGGACAGGACGAAACGCCTCTCAAGGTCTGGCTTTCGACGACTCCCGACCATCGTCCCCTCAAGGCCATCATCGGCCTGAAGCGCATCGGCTCCATCCGGTGCGAGATACAGGAGTAGGAGAATCAGCTGAATTCGACAATAGCACTTGATTCTCCTCGGACGTCGAGCGAAACAACAATCGTCTCTCCGAGGTGATAGACGACAGGTTGCAGCGTATCGCCCAGTTTGGCGGGAATCCGGTATTCCAGACGCAAGCCCTTTACTTCGAAACCTTCGGGCAGCAGTTCCATCGCCATACGGACGTAATTGGCGTTGTTGACATGCTTGTTGTAATCGATGTCGGCACGCAGCACGGGAATCGGGTCACAAGCCACACCTCCTTCCTTGGGCAGGATGATTCGACGGTCACCGTAATTCATTTCCAGCTGAGGTTCTATATTCATGGATGCTATCGCATCAGCTCCAACGCGCTTCAGCTTACCTGTCGATTTATCGACAAAGGCACCCATGCTCCACGTCCGATAGCAGGGTTCACCACTGGCATCGTAGATAAATGTATTGCGAAAACCGAACATAGGCTTCATGTCATAGACCGAAGTCGTCACCGTCAGTTCCTCCTTGTAACAGGGAACACGGGCAATTTCGACCACACGCGATGCCAAAAGCTGGGTCATGTTCTGTTCGGTAAAAAACTGCTGGATGCCAGGTTCGCTTTCAATCCACATCTCGGAACAATCCTGCATCATCTGAAGGGCCGAATAGAGTTTCAATCGGCCTTCGCTATCGCAGGTACTGGTGGTAACTTTAAAGTGCAAACTGTACATGTTGGGGGTTAAGAGGGGTTTGAAAGGTTAAGAGGGGTTTGAAAGGGTTGAGGGGTTTGAGAGGGTTGAGGGGTTCGAAGAGTTTGAGAGGTTTGAAGGGTTTAACGCTTGTCGCTATTTCGCGTCAAGCGTTTCTTGAAGTATTGCTGTGCCTCGAAACTGCGATAGGACTTGCGGGGCAGGAAGGTAAGCAGGGCATAGAAAATCAATGTCAAGGCCTGCATGAACGACGATTTGAACGCCATCTTGAACAGCACCTTGCGAGCCTTTGGCAGAATCTCCTTCGGCACAGCCATGATGGTAACATATTTATTGATGCTGGTCCATAGGTCGCGGACCTGCCCATCCTTGTCGTCGTCGCTCAAGTTGCCCAATTTCTGCTTGCAATTGTCAAGCAGTTGAGTCCAGCGTTCCTCGAAGGTGACGACAGGTTCTTCTTCCTCCTTCGGCTCAACAGGGGCCTCGTCCGAGGCATCTGCAGGCTCAGTTTCTTCGGCAGCTATTCTGGAGACTTCCTCGAAGTTATCTTCGGCATCCTTCAACGCCTTGTCCTCAGCAGTCTCACTGGTTTTCGTATTCTCAGAAATTGGATTCGAGCTCATTGTCAATTGTTATTCGTCGATTGTTAACAATCAATTGTTAATTGTTATTTGTTAATTGTTAATTAGCAAGTCATTTCTTCGCATCCTTGTCGAACAGGCCGTCCTGCTTGGTGACCTGCGAAGGTGCTCCATCGATGGTTCCTCCCAGATTGCAGTTGCGCAGGATGATGTCCTCGGTGTTCATCGACGAGAAGCCCACCTTCAGTTCGTCCACGGTGACATTCTCGAAGCTCACATTATAGATGGGCTTGGCTGCCGTTCCCTGCAAAACGATTCCCGCATTGCGGGCCTTGTTGGCATGAACATCCTTCACGTGTATGTCGTGAATAGAGGTAAAATGGTTGTCATCGGCGCCCTCGCCCGCATACATCGAAGTGATGTAGAAGAGGTCCTCCACTTCGTCGAACTGGCAGTTCTGGAAATAGATGTCGTGCACGAAGCCTCCGCGATTGGGATTCGACTTCACGTAGAGTGCCCGTTTGTTGTAGCCGCCGTAGGTGCAATCTTCGACAAAGACATTGCGAACACCAGCGCTCATCTCCGAACCAATGACCAGGCCGTGCAGTCCCTTGAACCGGCAACGTCGGATGATGATATTCTCGGAAGGCTGCGGCTCATAGAGCGGGTCGCCCGTCGCGGAGCAGTTCTTCCAGCCATCGTTGTCGCGTCCGGCCTTTACGGCTACGTTATCGTCGCCATTGTTGAACTCTATCTCCTCGATGAGCAGGTTTCGGGTCATTTCGGGGTCGATGCCATCGTTGTTGACCAGTTTCGCATCGTAACGCAAGCCTCGGCAGATCACATTCTCGCACTTCAAAAGATGCACGCACCAGAAGGGCGAATTGGTGATAAATACATCCTGGAGCGTCACGTTCCTGCATCCGAAAAGCTGCACGAGATGCGGTCGAAGTTTCTGCTCCACGCCGTAGTTGCGCTCGGCAACAGGCACCTCCTGATGGTCCTGTTCCCGCAAGGCAGACTGTCCGGGCTTCTGGTCGGCACGCCATTTCGGGAAAGTTTCTGCACAGTTGCCGTCAATCGTTCCACGACCCATGATCACCACATTCTCGAGCTTGAAGCCATAGATCAGAGGCGAAATGTTCTGGCAGAAAGATCCTTCCCACGAAGTCTGCACAGCAGGCAGATAGTCCGTCGGTTCGGGCGAGAATTTCAGATGAGCGCCCTCCTGCAGATCCAAGGTCAGATTGCTCACCAGATGAATCGGACCTTTCACAAACCATTCGCCTGCAGGCACAACGAGGTGCAGGCCATTCTTCGAACGCGCGGCTGCCTTCATCGCCTTGTCGAAAGCCGGCTTGCAGTCCTTCTCGCCATTTCCCTTGGCGCCAAAGGCTGTAATCAGCTTCACAGGCTGAGTCACATACGAGGGAGCACCACTGATCAACGACAGAATAGAGTCATGTCGGGCCTGAATCTGCTCTTCGTAGGCCGACACATTGGCCGTGGCACACATCGCCAGTGCCAAAATCGCAAAGGTTTTCAATAGTTTCATGGTTTTTATTATTTTTTGTTTATAGTTCCTATAGTCACTATAGATTCTATAGCCACTATTCTGATTTCACCCCACCTTGATAACGTCCTTCTGTGCTGTCACATGCGGCATATATTTCTTCATGAAGGGGATGATCAGATAATACGAAAGCATGATGATGGGCAACGAGATCCAGAAGACAACGAGCGGAGAAAGGCCCGTGGGCTTGAATACTTCGAGACAGATCTTGCAGAGCAGCATGTGCGTCACCAGGATCATGATGGAATATCGGCCGAAATAGGAGAACATCGGCAGCCATTTCAGCTGTTTCGACAACATCAGCACGCCATAGGTTCCGGCAAATCCACATACATACATCGTCGAAATCTGGTCAAGCACCAATCTGCCGACCACTACAACAACGACTGCAGCAAGCACCTGCAGCCAAAGATATTTGTCATACTTGTTCGGTTTGATCACCGAAGTATGACGGAAGAGCATATAACCGAACATGAAGAAAGGCAGGTTCACAAAGACCGTATAGCCGAAGAAGGGAATCGTGAAACCCATCAGGCGAGAAGCCCAGCCAATTGCTCCAATCACAGCCGAACAAGCGATGATAATCCAATTGCTATGCTCGAACTTGTTCGCCAGAATAAAGATCAGATAAAAGACGATATTGATTCGGAACAGGCAATAGAGGAACCACAGTGCACCAAGTGGATACTTGCCGTAGTAGAAAGCGGTCGGGAACTGCGACCATTCGAGCGGTTCCCAGTCGATGCCCCAGAAGTCGTAAACCAGTCGCGGCGTAAGGCAGGAGATGAAGAAATAGAAAAAGAAGAACGGGATGAGCAGCTTGTTGGTCTTGCGCTTTACGAAATCCCAGAATCCGCCGTATGCCTTGAAGAAACAACCCGACAGGAAATAATACAAAGGCATTCGGAACGTCTGCAGATAATATTCAGCCGAGAATTTCACCCCACCTAAGAACGAAAGGTGGAGCATCACGACCAAGGTGATGCAGATTCCCTTGGCCAGATCGATGTACTCAATCCTCGGCTTCTTTGCTATTGGATTTTCGGACACAATTATTAATTGTTATTTATTAATTGTTAATTGTTAATTATTTATTTTTATCACATCCTTCTGAGCAGTAACGTGCGGCATGAATCGGCGCATGAAGGGGATAATCAGCATATAGGATGCCATTGTCAGAAGCAGATTGAGCGACATTTCGGTCGTCACAGAGAGGCCAAGATGTTTCAAAATCGGCGCAAAGAAATGGAAAACCGTATCGTGGGTGACCAAAATGATGATGGAATATCGGCCATAATAGGAGATGACAGGCAACCGCTTGAGCAGCTTCGAGAGCCATATCACACCCAGAACGCCCAATGTTCCGAAAGGATAAGCTGTCAACCAGGAATATCCATAGAAATGATTTTCGCGGAAGGAGACGTTCGGGCCAACCACATAGACGAGCGCAAAGGCTCCAATGATCATCAGGGGCAGATAGCGGTCGGAGGGATTGGGCTTCAACAGGTCCGTATGCCTGAAAATCATATACCCCACCGCAAAAAACGGCAGCGCACTCATAGCCGAATCAAGATTGGCGGGGATGTCAATCCTTTTGAAGCTCAAAAGGATTCCGCATACGCCGAATAGCAGCGACAACAGGACAATGACAAGCGTCCGTTTTTCGAAAGTTCCCGCAAACAGATAGATGACATAAAAGTAGATGTTGATCTCAAACAGGCAGAGCAGGAACCAGATCTGACCCGAAGGATAGTACTCATCCAGGAGCGCATGGAACATCTGGCTCATCGGCAGATAGCGGATATTGACGCCATAATGGGCCAGTATATTCGGCAGCAAGAAAGAACAAACCACAAAGAAGAATACGAAGGGGATCAGCAGCTTGTTGATCTTGCGCTTCACAAAACCCGAAAAACCCTCGTATGCCTTGAAGAAGCAACCCGACAGGAAGAAATAGAGCGGCATTCGGAACGACTTGAAGAAATGGTCGAAGGGAAGACTCGTATCATAGAAAAGCGTCAGATGAAAACATACGACCAAGGTGATACAGATTCCCTTGGCCAAATCAATGTATTCAATCCTCGGCTTCCTTGTTATTGGATTTTCAGACACAGCAAATTGTAAATTATAATTATTATGTTATTTATTAATTGTTAATTGTTAATTATTTAGAGACATCTGCCTCGACAGTTCGGCTGCAGGATTGATGACCTCAATCTGCATCGACTTGGGTGCAGTATATTCAATCTTGCACTGGTTGTCCTCGATCCACCAATGCACCTTGAGCGGGCCTTTCGGAGTCTGATAGCTCACGCTGCAGTCCGACACACCGCCCACGGGATGCGGAGCAATGAGGACGCGCTGCCAACCCACGCTGCCTTCCTGCTGACGAATGCCTCCGACGTAGCCATAGAACCATTCCAGGATGTGGCCGAGCATCAGGTGATTGTTCGACACGCGCTCCAGTCCCTGCCAGCTCTCGGTGAGTGTCGTTGCGCCATTCTTGAGCTGGATGCCATAACCCGGCACATCGTCGCGGCTGTTCATCGCGTAGATCACATCGTTGCGTCCTGCCTGGGCAAGCACCTGAAGCAGGTAACGATAGCCCACATCGCCCGCCGTAATCACAGTCGGTCCGTTTTCGCCCCATTCGTAAAGGCTGTCCACACGATTGTCGATTGCCTCGATGCGGCCCTCCACATCACGCACAATGTTGTCCAGCACACCAGCGCGATATTCTTCGGGCACCAGTCCCATATAGAGGCTGATGGCATTGGCCGTCTGCGAATTTCGGTCGTAATAGCACGAGTCGGGATGGAAGAACTTCGCATTGTAAGCCATGCGGATCGAATCAGCCAGGGCCTCATATTGGGCAGCCGCACCCACCATTTCGATGCTCGAATAAAGCTTGGCCTTGCCTGATGTCGCATTGGGACTGCTCTCCGACAAGACTCGCGCCATCTTGGCCATCAAAGTCATATCGTAATAATAGGTGGCCGTTGCCGTGACGCCTTGCGTCGTGAGTTGCGCGAAACCGGGTTGCTTGGGTCCCAGATCGTACCAGTCGCCCAAACCATAGTCGAGGATAAAACCATTTCGACGTGCCCGGCGTGTGAGGTAATCGATGTAGCGTTGCATGGCCTCGAAATGCTCGCGGAACAGTTCATCCGAGCCTGTCCATTCGTAATGATACCACGGACAGATGATGAAGGCCGAGCCCCATTCGGGTGTGTCGTCGAAGTTCCAGCCGAAGTTGGTGTAATAGGGTGCAATGGTCGGTATCATGCCCTCCAGGTCATGCCCTTCCTTGATCCATGGTGTCGATTCTGCGCCATGGCCCAATGTCTGTCCTTTGACGAACTGCGAAGCCTCCATATCGTTCATCAGCTTGCGATAGAGTGGAGTAAGGTTGTAGCGATAATACATCGAAGGCATCATCAGATGGTCCTGCTCCAGCCAGCCCAGCTTCTCGCGGTGCGGACAGTCGGTGGGCACGCTCTGCAAGTTCGAACGAATCGCCCAATCGATAATCTGATGTACCTGATTCAGGTATTCGTTGTTGCACTTGAAGGTTCCGGCTTCCTTCGAGGCACAGACACTGGTCGTGTGCTTTGCCACAAGCGTCTCAATCTCCGGCAGACCTGCAGGATTCGCCTCCCCGGCCGGTACGGCGCCATGCACCTGGATGTATCGGAAGCCCGTATAGCTGAACTTGGGTTCAACCGTCACAGTCTGCTGATTGCGAAGCGTGACATGATATTCCCAATCGCCGACAGGCTTGTTATATGCACATCCATCCTTGTCCTTCAATTCGGCCGGAATGAAAACCACCTCCTGGCCTTCCGCACCCTTTAGGGTAGCCTCCATGATGCCGCTCATGTTCTGACCAAAGTCATAGCCCCAGTCTCCCGATGGAGTCTGCCATTTGGCCACCGGATTGTACTTCCCCCACACGACGAGTTCGGTTCCCTGCTGCTCACGCAATGCAGGCCCGTCGTAGCCCACGACGATGGCCGGACGCCAATTCGGGTCAATTCTCAGGTCCACATCCTCGCCGCCATAGATGCTGCTGAACGTGATGGGGCTTTCGCCCACGCTCCATTCGTTGTTGGTGACGATGTTGTCGTCGCGTCCCTGCGTGTATTCCAGATGGAGGCGAAGGCGCAGTTTGGGTTGCCCATACGATCCGATGAGCTTGTTATACCTTCCACGTGGAACATTATAGAATCCACCGCCAAGTTCCACACGAAACTCGTGTTCGCCCCGCTTGATGCGCTGGGCAAATTCGGCCACCACATTGCTGGCATCCTCCTTGAACCAGCGTGTCACATCGAACTTCACGTAGAGTGCCTCCTTGTCGTAGAGTGTCCAACCTGGATCAAGGAAGTGGTCGCCCACCTTCTGCCCGTCCAGATAGACGTTGAAGTGACCAAGGCCGCAGACGTAGAGCGTAGCCCGATAGACGTTCTTTCGAGCCTTGAATTCGCGCAGGAAGACTGGCATCGTGTATTCGCCGACCTTCCGACCTGCCAGGGCCTTCTTGGCCAAAGGTGCATGAACCAGCGGGGCGACAATGGTGTCAACTTCCTCCATACTGATCCAGGCTGCCGCATCGAGCATCCCGACATCAGCCTTTGCGCTCAAGCAGAAGAGCAGCGCAATCAAGGTCATGAGGGTTCGAGGTTTTGAAATCATGAGGTTTTGAGGTTTCATATTTTCCAAAGATTAAAGATTCTCCAAAAGAAATGATAGAGTCGGAAGACGGGTTCCCACAATCCCTCATGCGGAAAATAGCATGCCAGCACGAGGTTTCGCTTCGTCTTTCGCCAATAGCGGCGCATCGAAGCCTGGCGGGCCACCGTTTCCTTGTCATATCGCGTATCGAAATGCCCGAAGTTGCCAGCCTGCATGATCTCGCTCAGCAGGGACAGGCCCTCCTTGCGGCGAGGGGCACAATAGAGTTCTTCCTCCTTCATGCCAAAGACTTCGTGCATCACGTACATCACAGCGCCGGCCAATGGCTCAAGCTTCAAGGACCGGATCATAGCCAGGAGGTCATCATATCTAGATTTTCTAGAATCTCTAGATTCTCTAGACAAATCCCCCTCGTTCAGTCTTTGCAGCACAAAGTAATAGTCCATCATCTGCCTCAGCCCGATACCCTCCTCGAAAATATGCTTGTAGATGTGAAGCAGCTGATAGAGGGCATTGAACCGAAGGGTTGGCACAGCCACCAGCTTGCCTGCCATCTCGACCCGATGGGACATCTGCTCTTCCCGCTGTGCATCGTACCACCTGTTGAGCCTACGATTGAGGAAAGGATTGTTCAAGTAGATAGGCTTGAAGTGAACCTCTACCTCGGCATCGTCGAAGATAGGATATTCGATGTGATGGAATCGCAGAAATGCACTCGGGAAATGCTTCAATACATACTCAACCACCCGACGCTTCGGCTGATGTCCGGGATTGTCGTGGGGCAAGGTCCAGATGTCGATATCTCCCACCTGACGCAGCGAGGACAATTCACCATAGAGAAGGGCATTTCCCTGCCCCTTGAGGATGCACGCATCGAAGCCCTCCCGAGTCAGATGCTCATAGACCTGTGCACTCCGTTCCGAGAGGAGGGTGCTATGTTCGGCAATGCGCTGCGCTTCCCAGATCCAATCGATGAGATTCTGTTCTTCGGGCCACTGGTCCTGGGGCAGTCGTCTCACGGCGGCATAGCAGATACCCTGTATGGATTGCTGTTCCGACAACTGGAAGAGATGCTGCCACTCCGATGCACTTGGCGTCATTGTCAGTCGCTCGCGTCGTCCGACGGCAACCTGTATGAGTTCGAAAAAAAGCATGACTTAAATACTCAAAGGAATATGCAGCCTACGGAACATGGCGTTGATGAACTGGGGCACCTTCCACCCCATCTTCATCAGCTTGATGATGCTGGGATGGCTGAAGCCATAGTCGCCATAAATCTTGACATCCTCCATGAACATCCGACTGCGGTGCTTCGGATTGGTGCTCAGTCCACCCATGCGCATCCTAATAACGTTCAGCGGCAGATAACAGATGCGAAGAGGATATTCGTGCAGATAATAGATCAGGAACTTCGTATCGGCAGCCATTCGATACTGTTCGTCATAGAGCACATCGGGATTCAGGGCAGCTCGACGGATATAGACGGTGGGATGCAGAGGCAGCCAGCCGAAGCGCACCTTCCATCGGCGGAACTTGCCGCTCACCCAGAGGCGCATCACCTTCTTGGGATTCTTCTCATCGACAAATTCTCCATCTCCATAAACCAGGTCGGCTGCAGTCAGGTCGAAGCAATTTACATATTCCGAAACAATCTGATGGCTTATCAAGGCATCGTCGCTGTGCACCAGGCCAATCACATCGCCCGTGGCAAGTCGCATTCCCTTGTTCAAGGCTTCGTACATTCCATGATCCGGCTCGCTGAAGAAACGTGCCTCGCGAGCATGTTTCCGGATGAGTTCGGTCCTTCCTTCGGCAGCTTCCTGCTTCAGCAAATCCTGAATATATTCCACCGACCCATCCGTCGAAGCACCATCCATTATCAGGTACTCGATGTCAGGATAATCCTGTTCGAGCACGCTATGGATAGCTCCGCCAATCGTTTCCTTTCGATTATAGCTTGCTGTGATGATGGTTACTTTCATGGACTGATGAATCTGTCGAAAACCGTTTTACTTATCTACATACCTGTCGCCCCAAAATTTCTCGACGAGCCAATCGGGGAGGAGATTGATAAAGATGATATTTGCATCATACGCTATCGCATGAAGCAGACCGAAGTG
>JAEEUA010000042.1 GCA_016286775.1 Bacteroidales bacterium | reverse complement strand
ACCGGTATGGGCAAGGTCGACAAGCGTATGTTTACGGGTGCTTCGACCAACCTGAAAGCCGATGCTATGATGCAGGCCGGTGCCAACGACGTGAGCCGTTCGCTCGAAGGACGTGTGGCCGGTGTGCAGGTGACTAACGTGAGTGGTACGTTCGGTACGGCTCCCAAGATTCGTATTCGTGGCGCTACATCCATCTATGGCAACTCGAAGCCCCTTTGGGTGATCGATGGTGTGATCTATGAGGATAACGTGGATGTGAGCTCCGATGAACTTTCGTCGGGCGATGCCAAGACGCTGATTTCTTCGGCCGTGGCTGGCTTGAACTCCGACGATATCGAGTCGTTCACCGTGCTCAAGGACGGTTCGGCCACCTCAATTTATGGTGCTCGTGCCATGGCCGGTGTGATTGTCATCACCACCAAGAAGGGCCAGAAGGGTCGTGCCACCCTGAACTATACGGGTGAGTTCACCACACGTCTGAAGCCTTCCTATCGCGACTACAACATCATGAACTCGCAGGAGATGATGGGCGTGTACAAGGAAATGGCCGACAAGGGCTGGCTGCAGCTCGAGAGCCTGGCCAATGCCTCGAATACAGGTGTATATGGCTACATGTTCCAGCAGCTCCGCAGCTTCAATCCCAATACCGGCTCCTTCGGCCTTGAGAATACCGAGGCTGCCCGCAATGCCTACCTGCAGTCGGCCGAGTTCCGCAACACCGACTGGTTCGACCTGCTGTTCTCCACAGCTGCCAGCCAGTCGCATTCGGTCAGCATGTCGGCTGGTACCGAGAAGTCGCAGAGCTATATCTCGATGTCGCTCATGAACGACCCGGGTCAGTACGTCAATCGCAGCAAGGTACGTCGTTACACCTTCAATGCCAACACTTCGTACGACATTCTGAAGAACCTGACCGTCCGCTTCGCTGCATCGGGCACCCATCGTGACCAGGAGGCTCCCGGTTCGCTCAACCAGACCACCGATGTCGTGACGGGCGAGGTGAAGCGTGACTTCGATATCAATCCCTTCAGCTACGCGATGAACACCAGCCGCTGTCTGGATCCGAATATCAACTACACACGTTTCTATACCCGTTTCAACATCTTCGATGAGCTGGAGAACAACTACAACGACATCAACGTGAACGAGCTGATGTTCCGTGGCGAATTGGAGTTCAAGCCATTCCGTGGTCTCACCATCAACGGTTTTGCTTCGGCCCGTATGACCTCCATCAAGCGTGTGCAGAATGTGATGGACGACTCCAACCAGGCCAATGCCTATCGTGCCGGTACGGATGCCACCGACGACAACTCGACCATCCGCGACTCCAACTCCCTGCTCTATACCGATCCCGACGATGAATCGGCAATTCCCGAATCGGTTCTTCCCGTCGGCGGTATCAAGTATCAGTATGACGACGCCATGCGTTCGTTCATGTATCGTATGAATGCTGACTATCGCAATGTCTTCAAGGACGTTCATACCGTGAATGCAATGATCGGTTCCGAGCTGGCTACCGTGCATCGTTCTTCGGCCAACTGGACGGGTTGGGGCTACCAGTACAACAATGGCGGTATTACCTATACTCCCTATCTTTGGTTGAAGCAGGCCAACGAGGAGAACACCGAGTACTTCGGCGAGTCGTTCACGCAGACCAATACCTTGGCCTACTTCGCAACGGCCACCTATAGCTACGACCAGCGCTATACGCTGTCGGGCACCTATCGCTACGAAGGTACCAACCGATTGGGCAAGGCTACCAGCAGCCGCTGGCTTCCTACCTGGAATATCTCCGGCAGCTACGACATTGCCAGCGAGCCATGGATGGAGCCTGCCCGAAAGTGGCTTTCCGCTCTTAAGATCCGTGGATCATATTCCTTGACCGCAGATACAGGACCATCGGATGTGACCAATGCCACTGCCATCTATCGCACGTCTAATGTCTGGCGTCCAAATACGAATTCCGCTGAATCGGAAATCTATATCGCCTACATCGCCAACGAGGAGCTTACCTACGAGAAGAAGCATGAGCTGAACGTAGGTATCGATCTTGGTTTCTTCGACGACCGTATCACACTCATCGCAGACTGGTATCGTCGTAACAACTTCGACCTGATCGGTAACACCTATACCCAGGGTGCCGGTGGCGCCATTGCCAAGCGTGCCAATGTGGCAGACATGAAGTCGAGCGGTGTCGAGTTTGCTCTTTCGACCATTCCTGTCAGGACTCATCGCTTTACCTGGGGTGTTGACTTCAACTACACCTATGCCAAGAATGAGATTACTGACCTCAAGACCGACGGTCGTGCCGTTGACCTTGTAACCGGTACCGGATATGGTGTGCAGGGTTATCCCGTACGTTCGCTCTTCAGCTATCAGTTTGCTGGATTGAACGAAGAAGGTCTTCCCATGGTATTGGACGAGAGCCTGAATCCGACTGTCGGCGGTGTCTATTTCCAGGAGACCGAGAATCTGACCGACTACCTCCTCTATGAGGGCCCGACCGATCCTATCTGGAACGGTTCGTTCGGCAACTCGTTCGCCTATGACTTCGGCAAGGGCGGCAAGGTTGACCTGAACGTTTACATCACCTATTCCGGTGGTAACGTGGTTCGTCTCGATCCTGTCTTCAGCAGTTCGTATAGCGACCTTTCGTCACTCCCCCGCGAGTTCAAGAACCGTTGGATGGTGTCCGGCGATCAATCGAAGACCGATATTCCGACCATCGCATCGCTCAACCAGGAAAATCGCTATGGCTCGACCACCCTCCGTACGGCTTACAATGCCTACAACTATTCTACGGCTCGAATCGCCAAGGGTGACTTTGTTCGTATGAAGGAGATTGCCATCACCTATTCGCTTCCCAGCGAGGTTGTTCGCAAGTCGCGTGTGCTTAGCAGCGCTTCGCTCAAGCTTTCGGGCACCAACCTCTTCCTGCTCTATGCCGATGACAAGCTCAACGGTCAGGATCCTGAGTACGTGAATGCCGGTGGTGTTGCATCGCCTATCTCCAAACAGTTTACTGCTACTCTTCGTCTTGGTTTCTAATTTAACATGATGTACAAACGATATGAATACACCTTTTAAATATATATATAGGAGCATGCTCCTGGCTGCAGCGGCGCTGATGGTTGCGTCGTGCCAGGACAAACTGGACGAGGTGCCCGATAACCGAACCGAGATCGACAGCCCGACCAAGGTGGCCAGCCTCCTTACTTCGGCCTATCCTATCTCTACGCCGGCCGTGATGCTTGAACTGTCGGGCGACAATCTTGTCGATGACAATGTGGTTGTACCTGCCACGCACAATGCACCCTACGAGGATTTCCATGCCGAGGCCTACAAGTGGCTCGATATCGAAAACTATTCGCAGAATGCCGACGACACCCCGTATGCCACCTGGGAAGCCTACTATGTGGGTATCTCCACAGTCAATCACGCCATTGCGGGCATGAAGGAGATGTATCCCGGCATCGAGACGATGTCCGCGTCGGAGATTGCAGCCAATTGCTCGGATGTCGCTGCATCCTGGGGTGAGGCCCATGTGCTTCGCGCCTACCTTCACTTCGTCCTTGTAAGTGTTTTTGCAGAAGCTTATAAGAACGAATCGATGAGCGAAGGTGATATGGGCATTCCATACGTTACGGAACCCGAGACCACCGTCCATGTGGACTATAGTACTTCGGAGCACCTGCATAGCGTAAAGGGAACCTACGACCTCATCGAGAAGGACCTGCTTGCCGGACTTCCATTGATCTCGGACAACTATAAGGTGCCCGCCTATCACTTCAACAAGAATGCGGCCAATGCCTTTGCTGCACGTTTCTATCTCTTCAAGCGTGACTACCAGAAGGCTCTGATGTATGCCAACAATGCATTGGGCGGCAATCCTGCCAGCGTGCTCCGCAAGTGGGCCAGCATCAACGATAATACGGCCTACACCAAGCGCGACAGCTATTGGGACGAGAAGGCCAGCTGCAATTTCCTCATCCAATCGACCTATTCGCTGCAATGGCGTATGCTTGCCACAGCTCGTTTCAATGTGAATACGGGTACGACCTTCAGCAAGGATGGCGTGACCTATACCGTTCCTTCGAGCCTGGATGCTACCCTTTGGGGCAGCGGCCCCTGCTGGTCGGGTTCGATGCCCTGCTACAGCAGCCGCGTCTATGTGTCGGGTGAGCAGCAGTTCGGATGCTACCTCTTCAAGCTCATCGAGTATTTCGAATACACCGATAAGATTGCAGGCATCGGATATGTGCACATGCTGTATAATCCGTTCTCAGCCGACGAGACCTTGCTCGTACGCGCCGAGGCAAAGCTTTACCTGGGCGACCGTGCCGGTGCAATCGAGGATCTGAACTATTGGACGACTTCCCGCATGTGTACTCAGGCATTGACACTTGACCGTATCCAGCGATTCTACAATCGTGCTACCAGGAATAATATCTATGTCAGCGCGCTTCATCCGGCCGAGATGGGCTTCGAGAAAGTCCTTACGGGCGACGACCTCTCGGTGCTTGACTGCATCCTGCACTTCCGTCGTATCGAGACCATTCACAATGGCGACCGCTGGTACGACATCAAGCGCTATGGTATCACGGTGACCCACTTCTATCGCGATGCCCACGAGGATGAGATCCACATCGACAGCCTTACCTACAACGACAAGCGTCGTGTCCTCCAGCTGCCAAAGAATGTCATCGATGCCGGTTATCCGCCGAACCGTGCCACGGGTGGCGGCAGTGCAGGTGGTTATTCCACTGGCGCCGGCAATGCCAGGGCTCTCAATTCGAAGGCAACGATTCAACCTGTAGTTTTATCCAATTAATTTGAAGGAAAGATGAAAAAGATATTTCAACTTCTGTTGCCTGCCACGCTGTTGCTGGCAGCAGCCTCCTGTAGTGAAGATGAAAAATTCACGGAGTCTATCTTTGATACATCTATCGAAACGGTGGATAATTCTTCAACGACTGCTCCCTTTGACCAGTGGCTCTACGACAATTTCGTAGTTCCCTATAACACCGAGATCCAGTATAAGTTCAATTATACGGCTTCCAATCTTTCTTATCAGCTGGCACCTGCCGACTATAAGAAGGCGCAGCTTCTGGCCCACTTCATCAAGTACCTGTTCTATGACGTATATGACAAGTACGGCGAGAAGGACCAGAATGGCAATCCCATCTTCATGAAGACCTATGGACCCCGTATCTTCCACTTCATCGGATCGGCCCAGAGCAATCCTACCACGGGTACCGAGGTCCTTGGCTATGCTTCCGCTGGTGTGAAGATTACGCTGATCAAGGTCAACGAGATGCGTAGTGTGACCGAGGGTATGAGCTATACGGACGAGGATATCAACAATCTGAACCAGTACCAGTTCCACACGATGCACCACGAGTTCTCGCATATCCTGCATCAGACCAAGACCTATCCCGTATCGTTCGGTCAGGTTACGCCCAGCACCTACGACGGTCGTACCTGGCAGGATCGCGACTCCTGCGACAGCCATTCGCTTGGTTATGTCACCCAGTATGGTTCGTCGGCCATCTACGAGGACTTCGTCGAGACCCTTTCGTGCACCATCACCGACACCGACGACCGCTGGATGAATACCATCATCGAAGGCTGTATCAACGGAGGTGTGCGCAGCGGCGACAAGGAGGCTATCTATGCCCTTATCGATAGCCTTGAGATCGACGATTTCGATAATCCTGCCAAGCATTGGAACAATTTCACCCTCTTCCAGGAGCAGTACAGGAATAGCGAGACGGGCGAGAAGGAGAATACCCGTCTGATCCTCGATTCCCACCTGGCCGATAGCAAGTCCCACCTTCAGAATAATACTACCTCGTCGGATGAGTACAACAAATACAGCTGGACGTCCTACAAGACCTTCACTTCCTTCAAGGAGTTCATGGATTGGGTTCCCTACGACAGCGGCGATGGCGGGGCAGGTATCAACGCTATTCTCAAGAAGCTTGATATTGCCGGCAAGTGGTACACCGAGAACTATGGCATTCATCTTTTCACCATTCGTCGTGAGGTAGATGCACGCCAGAAGGCCATCAACGACTATATCAACAGCGATAAGTGTGTTATCTTTGATTATCAGTAATTGCTAAGAACCGCTATATGAAACATCAGAATATCTATCGGGCCCTATTGCCGGTTGCGGCATTGGCTTCCGTGTTCTCGGCTTGTACTTTTGAGCAGGAAGACTTCTTCGACGAGAGTGCTTCGCTGCGAATCCAGCATACCAATGAGAAGGTAAAGGATATCCTCTGCCAGGGTTCCGAACAAAATGGATGGCTTATCCAGTACTATGTGGCCGGTACCGAGGATTATGACTTTGAGGGATTCAATCTCTTCGGTCGCTTCTACAACAATGGCAAGGTTACCCTTTCGGGTGATCACCGTTTCCTCCGCAACGGCAAGGCCGGCAGCTATACCGAATGCTCAAGCTTCTACGAGATGCTTGCCGAAGAGGGCCCTGTCCTGTGCTTCGACACCTGGAACGATGTGCTTACGGTCTTCGTCGATCCTGTGAGCCCTTCTTCTGCTCCTGGAACGCTTGTGAGTGACGGTGAGGGTATGCATGGCGACGACCGCCTGGTGCTTTCCTCCTTCAACGAGAACGAACTCGTCTTCCGTGGCGAACGCTATACGGCTCCCATTCGCTTCATCCGTCTGGATCGTTCCCCCGAGGAGTATCTGGCAGCAACGAATTCTGCTAAGATGACATTTGCGGGTGGAAAAGTCGATGAATACAGTCTTTCGAATGGTTCTGTCACCAGATTCGTTTCCGGACTCTCGAAGGGTTATTTCGACTATGTTGATCGTCTGGATGATCCTCTTGACAAATCGGTCAAGTCGTGTGTCTTCACCCCCGAAGGTTTCCGCACCAGAGATCCTTTTGTGTTAGGGAATGACACGATTCAGGAATTCACACTTGATCTTGAGAACGAACGTCTTGTCTGCGGTAATGTGGTGATGTTGCCCTGTTGGGGACGTTATGTAAGGAAACAGGTCAATGCCAATGGCGCTGTTACCATTACTGCAGAAGGAGCATGCGATTCATTTGCTAATCTATACAATAAGTTGGTTTCAGACATAGCTACCCAGTTTACTACGCAGACCTTCTCTCGTCTTTCATTTGGACGTTCAGGTGAGACTGGAAGCAACCAACGAACGGGCTTGACATTCTATAGTGCGACAGCCAATCGTACATATATCACAGGCTTTGGTGGTTCCATTTCGTTCGACGACGCTACCAATGTTCTTACTATAGATGTGGATCCTAATGATCCTTCGAGCAATTTCAACGGTTACAATAACAAAGGAATCGGCTCTTCATTCACAGATATCGTGAATGCGCTTAATGGATCCTATTCAGTTACGGTGAACAATACATTTGGCCCCAAGACTGCTACATGTGTTAAGACAAACGATTCTTCATTCTATTTCCAAATTAATTTTTAACCAAATAAATAATTAGTTATGAACAAGATTTTTACTCTTTCTGCAGCCCTCATGGCTGTTTGTGGTATGTCGTTCGCAGGAAATCAGATTCATTTTCCAGCCGACATCAACGTATCTACACCAAGTGTTCAACGTCAGCAAGGCGTGAAAATTGACGTGAAGGAGAGCCAGCGCGTAGAACTGTCCAAGGTACTCGATTGTAAGGCACCTTCTAAGGTTATTAACAAATCTGATAAGTTTGCGTTCAAGAATGGTCGTCTGCAAGGAACTGGTAAATATGCAGCATTTTATCAGCCCGTCGGCTTCTTGAAGACTGGCATTTGGTATAAACAAGAAACTCAGGAGTTCGGATACAATTATAGTTCATCTATTATTTTGGGCCAGACTTTTACATCCTATTTTGAGCCTACAACCAATGGCCTTTGGTCCATTGAAGATATTGATCTCGATCAATATTCCTTTGTAGATAGTGATAATAATTTTACGCTCAAATCTTTCAGTGTGCCTGCCCTTTGGACATGTCCCGTTTTAACTACGGGAAAGGCCTCCTATACTTACGGAGATGCCGGTCTTGCTTCTGGACAAAGAATGGTCTATCCTGAAAGTTCTGTTTTCTATGCTAGTAACGGCCAGAATTTACCCGTGGGTGCTTATGACTTTTGGTGTGGTGGTAGTTTTTATATTGGTTATAAAAATACTCCTGCTTATGGCTCATATAATGAGCCTGACGCTATCTGGGATATTGACGAGACCACTGGCGATACGACTTTCTGTCAGTTAAACTCTAATACACTTATTATTGATTTAGGTCATATTCCTGGCTTCGTAGCAGAGAATCTTCATCTTTCTGGTAGGACTTATGAACAGGAAGCTCCCCTTATGAATGGTGCGACTCTTTCGTTTGCTCTTATTGACTATGATGAGAATGGAGTTGATGAAACAGTGGTTTACCAGGGCACTGTGACAGCTGACGATTTTATTATGGATGAAGATGAGTGGTGGACTGCAGTTGCAAGCTTCACAGAGGAGGATGAAGATGGTTTCGAAACCAGTATTTCTCCTGTCATCCGCCATTCTGCACAGCTTATAATCAGTGGTTTCTATCAGGATGGCGTTGACTTTGCTATTCCTATGATGTATAGTGCAAATGAAAAGGGTGAGACAGACTTCCCAACCCATGCATATTATGATCTTATTGTCAATGGAGAACAATATCTTGATCAAGATGGAGACCCCATTTTCACTAGCGATGTATATACCGATGCTGTTGTAAACTTGTATGGTCACTTTACGTTCATTGGCGGTACGGAAGGAGAAAAGACCATGGAAGGCTGGATTGACGATACATCTGTTTATGAGACGGCTGAAGATGGTACAAAGTATACTTTAGCCTATTCTGATACTGGTGAAGATGGCAAAATGTATTATGATTTCGATTACATGTCCACTTTTGGCATCGACTATATTACAGCCGACTTTGATGAGGAAAAAATCCTAGATTTTGAGGCCGACAGTACTTATTATGGACAATATGGTATTTACAGACTTTTCTTGGCTGTTTCTGACAAGCTTGAACCGGGTGAGACCACGAGTGTTAAGGTCTATTCAAATAATGAAGACTATATGACTATTAACATTACCAATCGAATCGGTGCTGGTATCAACAATGTTGCCAAGGATGCTGAGAAGGAGGACAACGAGGTTTACAACCTCCAGGGCGTGAAGGTCGGCAAGTCGGAGATTGAGCTCCCCGCTGGCATCTATGTGAAGAACGGCAAGAAGTTCGTGAAGTAAGTCACCACTTTTTCCTATCTAATAATCAGGCCGATTCCTTCGGGAATCGGTCTTTTTATTGTTTTATACTTCTCTAAAATCATGCATCTTCGACCGTTTTTTCATATTTCATGGCTATTTTTCTCTCCTTTTTGCTTTTTATTGGAAAAAAAAGCGTATATTTGCACCATTCTTTTGAGTACTATCCAACAATTTAGAAAAAAGAGTTATGGAAACGACAATATCAATGAACACAGTGCTTAATATTCTGCACTCGATGTCTCTCTCAACGAGCAACAAGCGCTGGCTCGCTGAGCACCTCTTTGATGAGGTGAGGACCGAGGAAAATGCAGAAAGCCTCAAGAATTCATCCTGGCCGAAAATCCGTCGCGAGGATATGCACGTTGCCCCAGAGGTGGCAGATCTTGTGAAAGGGTTCGAACTTCCGGATGATGTTGATGAGGAAAGCTTGAAGCTGGATTATCTGTTGACTCAATCATAAAGAGAACGAGCATCGTCACTTATTGGAAAACGTTTTAAAGTATTCTATACAAATCTATGAAGAAACTATTCACTTTGCTGGCAGCCTCTATGCTTGCCATGACGTCGGTTTCGGCAGAGGATTATACCCCCTGGGGCTATTATATGGGCAACTTGGAAGAGGATAACCTCGGATTTATCGGAGCGGGCGTAGCCACCCTTCGTGTCGCCATCTTTGTGCCAGGCGATGGCATCCTGGCAGGTGGAACTCTTGCTGGAGCTAACGTTCCGGTGGGCGATGCATCGGCTGTAACGGCCCTTAGCGCCTGGGTTACACCCAAACTCTCCTCCAACGAAAACTATGCCCAACAGGTCGAGCTGACCAATTATGCCGACGGGTTCAATCAGGCTATTTTTGCAGAGCCCTACACCGTAACCGAATCGGGCTGCTACGTTGGCTACACCATTACGGTCAATACTGACCTTGGGACACCTGGCAGCAATTATCCTGTCTACTTTGACGATTCCGCCCTCACGCCAAATAGTTTCTGGGTCTGGATCGGCTCACAATACGGTTGGCAGGACATCGGCACCCAATATGGTCGGTCGTGCCTGCAGGCGCTGTTCAAGGATCTCAATTTGCCCGAGGCAAATGCTTACTTCGGAACAATCCGCAATGCTGTTACTGCGGTTAATTCGGAGACCGAATGGCCGGTCACGATTTATTCGGAAGCTTCGGAGGCCGTCGAGAACATCGAATATACGATTGACGTGAATGGTGTCAAGGAAACCCGCACGGCAGATGTTTCCATCGAATCGGGCTTCAACAGGTCGGGCGAAATCAAGGTCAAGATAGCTTCGCCTGCCGAAATTGGCGTTTATAACGTCACGCTTGCCATCACGAAGGTCAATGGAAAGGACAATGCGAATGCCGACCAGACGTCCGTCACATCCTTCAAGAACCTGTCCCGCATCGTGCAGCGCAACACGCTCGTCGAGGAATTCACGGGCACGGGTTGCCCCTGGTGTCCGCGTGGTATGCAGGGCATGGCCAATCTGCGTGCCGAGTTCGGTGACCGCTTTATCGGCCTTGCTTTCCATTCATATAATAGTTCCGACCCGATGTATCCCAACTACTACATCTCGGCTTCCAGGCTCGGCATCTCGGGTGCTCCCGGCTGCACCATGGATCGCAAGGAGGTGATGGATCCCTACTATGGGACACAGCAGAACAGCCGCTATGTCCTTCAGGACTTCGAGGATTATTGTTCGGTGCCTGCCGACGTCGATCTGACCATCCAGTCGGCATGGACAGACGAGAGCAAGGAGTCGGTGAAGGTTGACATCAACGTGGAGGCTCTTGCTCCAGGCGATTACGACGTGGTGTATGCCCTCGTTGCCGATAGTCTCACGGGAACGTCAAGTGCTTGGCGCCAGGCCAATAACTACGCTGGATACGCTGCCTCGAACGTCGGTGATGCCGATCTTGCCAAGTTCTGCCGTGGCGGCGAGTACGGCTCGAGCTACTTCTATTGGAACTTTGACGATGTGGTGATCTCCAGCTCGTACAATAGCCGTGGAGTGAACCGCGCCACCCGAATTGGTAGCCTTTCTACCGGTGAGAGTGCAACGGGAACCTATACCCTCGCATTGCCCACCAAGGCTGCCCTTCGTGAGGCTGTCGATGCCAGCATTGACAAGGTCTATGCCGTCGCTTTCATCCTGAATTCCGATGGCACCGTTGCCCAGGCCGTCAAGACGCTCGTCCCGGCGTCCGATCCGTCGCAGGGCATCGAGCAGGTTGCCGTGGACGAAAGCCGCTCTCTCGCTCCATCCTACGACCTCCAGGGCCGTCCGCTTCAAGCTCCTCGCCGTGGTCAGCTCTTCATCCGCGATGGTCGGAAGATGATGCTGCGATAAGGAATCGATATTGCTATAGAAAGAATGGGAATCGGGATGACTCTTGATTCCCATTTTCTATCGAATTTTCATGCAATCTCAATAAATATGCTTGTTTTTATAACTTTTTTGGGAAAATAGTTCCGAATACCATTTTTTATTCTTATCTTTGCACACGAAAAAAATAAAAGGAGAATTTGATATGGCTACGACACAACTGAATGCAGCGCAATTGAATGTGCTGAGTCTCATGTCTTATATCGACACCGAACAAGAGCAAAAGGAGCTCCAGGACATCCTCCTCGAGTTCTATCGAAAGAAAACCGATAGGCTTTTGTTGCAGTTCCAGCAGGAACACAATATTACTCAGCAAACTTTGGATGATTGGTCGAATCAACACGAAAGGACTCCATACGACCGATGAAGATAGTTCTTGATACCAATTGTCTCGTCAATGTCATCATGCCGGGCTCGTTCAACAACGATGTCTGGGTGGCTTTTCGTGCCAACAAATACGAGCTATGTGTTTCTAATGAGATACTATTTGAGTATCATGAGATTTTAGCTAAACGATACAACAATCTTATCGCAAACACAGTATTGAAAGAACTGATAGAGTCACCCAATACCGTGAAGGTTAATCCTGTATATCGTTTTAATCTCATCACAGCCGATCCTGATGACAATAAGTTTGTGGATTGTGCCATCACGGCAGGAGCTACTTACATCGTAAGCAACGATCATCATTTTAAGGAACTCGAACATTATGATTTCCCAAAAGTCGATGTAAGGAATCTTACAGAGTTTCTCACTATCGTACGATCTCTATAAAAGAATTAGCCCCCGAAAGCGCTTGTCTGACTTTCGGGGGCATTTGTTATTTGTGTGATATCTGATTTTCTTTTGCAATTCGCTGCAGGGTGGGGGCGGCGTAGAGGAACTTGCGGAGCACGGGGCTCTCGGTCTGCAGGATGTTGTCCTTGTTGCCCTGCCAGTTCACCACGCCGTCGGCAAGGAAGGTGATGTGGTTGCCGATGCCGAGCACGGAATTCATGTCGTGGGTGTTGACCACGGTAGTGATGTTGTACTCGCGGGTGATGTCGTCGATGAGCTGGTCGATGAGGATGGAGGTCTGCGGGTCGAGGCCCGAGTTGGGTTCGTCGCAGAAGAGGTAGCGCGGGTTGAGCGAGATGGCACGGGCGATGGCGACGCGCTTCTGCATGCCGCCCGACAGCTCGGAGGGCATCTTCTTGTGCGCGCCCTTCAGGTTGACACGGTCGAGGCAGAAGTCCACGCGTTCGCGAATCTGGGCGTCGGTCTTTTCGCTGAACATGCGGAGGGGAAAGGCAACGTTCTCCTCGACCGACATCGAATCGAAGAGGGCAGAGCCCTGGAACAGCACGCCGATCTCCTTGCGAATCTCCTTCATCTCCTTGTCCTTCAGTTTCGTGATGTCGCGCCCGTCGTAGAGGATTTCCCCCTGCTCGGGCTTGTGGAGGCCGATGAGGCATTTGAGCAGCACGGTCTTGCCCGAACCGGATTGCCCGATGATGAGGTTGTTGACGCCCGGCTCGAAGGTGCAGTCGATGCCCTTGAGCACCGCTTGTTCGCCGAACGACTTATGTAGGTTATGTACTTCAATCATGATTGCGATTTTTGCGGTGCAAATATAGTGATTTTTTTGATAAGTAAGTTGATAATCCCCGACAATTAACAATTATTGATTGCAGATTTTGGTTATTTCGGAAATTTTGCGTATCTTTGCGCCGCAATTTCCGTTGCTGCGGTCAAGTCAACATAGCTAATTCTCAATTATCAATTGTTATTTGTTAATTGTTCATTGTTAATTGTAAATAATGTTTGACAATCTATCGGAGCGTCTTGAGCGCTCGTTCAAAATCCTCAAGGGTGAAGGCAAGATCACCGAAATCAATGTTGCAGAAACACTCAAGGACGTGCGTCGTGCGCTGCTCGATGCCGACGTGAACTATAAGGTCGCCAAGAACTTTACCGACGAGGTGAAGAAGAAGGCCCTGGGCATGGATGTGCTGACAGCCGTGAAGCCCGGCCAGCTGATGGTCAAGATTGTTCACGACGAGCTGGCACAGCTGATGGGCGGCGAGGCCGTCGATCTGAATCTGAAGGCCAATCCCACCATCATCCTGATGGCAGGTCTGCAGGGTTCGGGTAAGACCACCCACACCGGCAAGCTGGCGCTGATGCTGAAGACCAAGAAGGGCAAGCGTCCGCTGCTGGCTGCCTGCGACGTCTATCGTCCCGCTGCCATCGACCAGCTGGAGGTTGTGGCCGGCCAGGTGGGTGTGCCCGTCTATACCAATCGTGAGTCGAAGGACCCTGTCCGTATCGCCAAGGATGCCATTGCACAGGCCAAGCGCGACGGCAACGACGTGGTCATCATCGATACCGCCGGTCGTCTGGCTGTCGATGAGCAGATGATGCGCGAAATCAAGAACATCAAGGATGCCGTCGAACCCCACGAGATCCTCTTCGTGGTCGATGCGATGACGGGCCAGGATGCCGTCAACACGGCCAAGGAGTTCAACGACCGCCTCAACTTCACGGGCGTGATCCTCACCAAGCTCGATGGCGATACGCGCGGCGGTGCTGCCCTTTCGATTCGTACCGTGGTGCAGAAGCCCATCAAGTTCATCGGTACGGGCGAGAAGATGGAGGCCCTCGACGTGTTCTATCCCGAACGTATGGCTGGCCGTATCCTCGGCATGGGCGACGTGGTTTCGCTCGTCGAACGTGCCCAGCAGCAGTTTGACGAAGAGGAGGCCAAGAAGCTGCAGAAGAAGATTGCGAAGAACAAGTTCGACTTCAACGACTTCTTCGAGCAGATCCAGCAGATCAAGAAGATGGGCAACATCAAGGACCTTGCTTCGATGATCCCCGGCGTGGGCAAGGCCATCAAGGACGTGGATATCGACAACAACTCGTTCAAGAGCGTCGAGGCCATCATCCAGTCGATGACACCCTTCGAGCGCGAACATCCCGAGGTGCTGAACCAGAGCCGCAAGATGCGCATCGCCAAGGGTTCGGGCACCAACATCCAGGAGGTGAACCGCCTGGTGAAGCAGTTCGACGACATGCGCAAGGTGATGAAGAAGATGAACGACCTGAAGGGCAATCCGCGCGCCATGATGCAGATGCAGCAGATGGCTGCCAAGATGCGCGGTGGCGGCGGCTTCGGAGGAAGGTAAATCGCCTTGAAAAAAGAAAGAGGGTTGGTTCCTGGTGGAATCAATCCTTTTTTGGTGAAATAACTCAACTTTCGTATTTGTGAAAGTTGATGATTCTAAGGGATTCTAAGGGATTTTAAGGGACGTATGTTTCTTGGGTCCCAATCTCTACAGGCAAAGGTAACGTCCCCAAATATCCCTTAATATCCCCAAATATCCCTTATTATCCACCAAGTTGAGCAAATGCGAAACTTGGTGAAATAACACTCTATGGGCCGTGAAAGTGCTTCCTCGCGTGGAGGAAAGTTTGTCGGGTGTGCGGGAAGTCTCGCCTCGCCGTGGGGCTTGTACTGCATGGGCCCGAGGAGTGCAGCCTTCGAGCGGGATTGCACCAAATGGGCGCAGGTAGTGCAGCCTCGCCGTGAGATTGCACCAGTTCGTGGCAAGTAGTGCAGCCGAGCGGTGAGATTGCACCGGTTGCCAGCAAGTGATGATTGGGGGCAAAATGGATTTTTTCGATTCTGCGAACCGTTTCGGTCGTTTCCAGGAGCGGATGACTTGTTACGGCCGTCAGCGTGTCTTGCCTCGAGGAGCGGAAGTATCGTATCGGCCGTCAGCGTGCTTGGGGCTTCCTGGAAAAGACTCTTCTGCGGTCGCGGTCGAATTGGTCGCGGTCGAATTGGTCAAATTGGGGTGTGCAGGTAGGGGAGAGAGGAAGAAAGAACTATAGATATATATTTAAAGAATAATTTTTTAAATATATTCTTCTCTATATGTGTCTCTCTGTGTGTGTCTGTGTGTGTGAAATTTGAATTCGACCGCGACCGTTTCGACCGCGCGACCGCAGGCATTTTGCTAAGTAGCTATGAATCAACCTAATGGAAAGTGCAGCCCATGGCAAATGACATCTGTTCGGCCTCAAAACCATTGCCTTTTGTGTAAATTCCCAGGTAGGGAGATACTCTTTTTTGACGGAAAAGCACGAATTTGTAGCCGAAATTCTCGTAGATGCGCGCCGTACCCTTGTATTTGATGGGTCTTTTGCCGTTCAGATACGAGCCAATTTGCACGTGGATGACAAAGGGCCCGAACCATCGGTCGTATTTGATTCCCGCTCCGACATAATTTTTTCGATTGGTTCGGTCGGGAGAATCGTTATGATAGAAGTCAAAACCTACGCCAATGCCGTCGTTGGGGTCGATTTTATACATTGCATCCGCCATAACCGTCAGTTGAACGGCCGAATTCGGGTCTTCGAAGTACACTTTCCCGTACCCTGCCATCACGCTGCCGTAGAAGTGCGGACGGAACCTCCGCCCGTCCTTTTCGACGAGGGCTTCCTCGGGTCGGCATCGCTGTATCTCCTTCAAGGCCTTGTGGCGGTAGCGCACGCTGAGCGAAAAGTTGTTGATGCCCGTGTTGTAGTTCGTGAGGCCGCTGTTGCTGAGGTGCGTGAATTGGGGGCCGAAGTCGATTTCGCCGCCCTTGACCTCATAGCCGAAGAACCAGCCGAAGCCGACAAAGAACTGCCAGGGCTTGGCCAGCGTCACCCAGCCGGGGACTTCATAGACGGGGTCGAAGACGTAGGCAAGTCCGAACTCGTGGTTGAAGGTGCCGCGCCATCGGCCGCTCGTCCAGCAGTACTGGTGAAGCGTGAGGCCCACAGTGGCAATCTGTCCGAAGTCCGCCGTCTTGGTGGAGGGGAAGATGGGTTCGCGGCCGCGAATCTTCAGATGGCTGTAATCCAGCCATTGGAAATAGGCGCCGATTGTGGGGTAGTAGTAGCCCTTGGGTGCTGCCCCGTAGTCCTTCGACGTGAACTGATGGCCGAGATACAGCTGCCACATCTGGCTGAACTTCTGCGTGAACTCCGAGTTCTTGACCGAACGCCATTCCGTGGCCCCGAAAGGCGAGCCGGCGCCGTAGCCGATTCCCCATTCGTTGATCAAAGGCTCCCGCTTGGACTCTTTTCGAAGCTGCGAACAGGCATCCCCTTCTGCCATCAGCAGAACAAGTGCCAGGACTAAGGTTCGAAGGAGGAGCGTCGTCGGACGAAGGAGGAGGAGTTTGTGCCGTTTCATATTGCAAAGATAATTTGTATCGGACAAAAAACGCCATTTCTGCAGAAAAATCGGGGAGAAAGTCTTTTATTGACTTCGAAATTTGGCCAATTGAATAATTTGCATTACATTTGCAAACCTAAATTCAGACAAATATGACATTGATAGATGGAAAGGCTACTGCTGCGGCCATTAAGCAAGAGATAGCAGCAGAAGTCCAGCAGATGCTGGCCGAAGGCAAACGTGCACCCCATCTGGCTGCTGTCCTGGTGGGCCATGACGGCGGTTCGGAGACCTATGTGGCAGCCAAGGTGAAGGCTTGTGCCGAGTGTGGATTTACTTCTTCGCTGATTCGTTTCGAGAGTGATGTCACCGAGGAGGAGCTCCTGGCCAAGGTGGACGAGCTGAACAGGAATCCCGAAATCGACGGCTTCATCGTGCAGCTTCCTTTGCCGAAGCACATCGACAGCCAGAAGATCATCGAGGCCATCGACTACCGCAAGGACGTGGACGGCTTCCATCCGGTCAACGTGGGACGTCTTTCCATCGGTCTTCCCTGCTTCGTGAGCGCTACGCCGATGGGCATCATGGATTTGCTCGAGCGCTATAACGTCCCCACCAAGGGCAAGCATTGCGTCGTGCTCGGCCGTTCGAACATCGTGGGCAAGCCCGTGGCTTCGCTGATGATGCAGAAGGCCTATCCCGGCAACTCGACGGTGACCGTCTGCCACAGCGCTTCGGAGAACCTCAAGGAGATCTGTGCCTCGGCCGACATCCTCATTGCCGCCATCGGCCAGCCGGAGTTCGTCACTGCCGACATGGTGAAGGAGGGCGCCACGGTCATCGATGTGGGCACCACTCGCGTACCCGATGCCACCAAGAAGTCGGGCTTCAAGCTCAAGGGTGACGTCAAGTTCGACGAAGTGGCTCCCAAGTGCGCCTTCATCACGCCCGTTCCCGGCGGCGTTGGCCCCATGACCATCTGCTCGCTGATGAAGAATACGCTCAAGGCGGGGAAGGGAGTGAACTGGTAAACCAAACAAGGTGGTGACTAAGCAGTCACCACCTTGTTCATTCTTACGTCCCACTCGTCGCAGGGAACCATCCGTTGCAGCTGGCAGGTGAAACAGACGCCCCACTTCGGACAATCCAATGCGGGCAGCAGCTTGTCGTAGTAGCCCTTGCCGCGCCCCATGCGATGTCCCTTTCGACTGAAAGCGCGACCGGGGATGATGGCAAGGTCGATTGCCTTGGGGTCGGTCAGCTCCTCGCAGGCTTCGGTGGGTTCCTCGATGTGGAATCTGCCTTGCGTCGTGGTTTGCTGCGGGTCGTACTTCCGGAGCCTTAGCGTATCGCCATCGACAACCGGCAGGATGACCTTTTTGCCCGAACCCATTGCATCGTCGATGAGCAGCTGGAGGCTCACCTCGTCGGGCAGGGCAGCATAGAGCAGCACGGTCGTGGCCTCCTGCCATTCTGCCGAGCCGATGACCTGCAGACAGACATAGAGTGACTGGGTGTCGCGTTCGGCGGCGCTCAGTTTCTTTATTTCCTCTTTGATCTGTTTGCGCAGTTCGTCCTTGGTCATTGTTCCGATGGTTCTATCCTATGATGATGGTTTTGGCCAGATAGGCAACGTAGATGGCCGTGAGCGCCACACCTTCCCAACGTTCGAGCAAATGCTTCGAACGAAGGAACAGCCAGAGCAGAACGCCCAGGAAGACCATCAGCGCATAGTCAAAGGCAAAGCCGATGTTGGTGCCCGTGATGGGCATGATGATGGACGATACGCCGATGACGCAAAGGATATTGAAGGAGCCGGAGCCGATGATGTTGCCGATGGCCATGTCGGTCTTGCCCTTGATGGCAGCCATCACGCTCGAGAAGAGCTCGGGCAGCGAGGTGCCGATGGCCACGATGGTCAGACCGATGATGCGGTCGGTTACCCCTAGGAGACGGGCGATGTTCGAAGCCCCTTCGACCAGAATGTTGGCGCCAAAGACCATGGCCAGGAACGAGACGATGACCAGCAGGATGGCTTTCCAGAGCGCCATGGGTTCGGCTGCGGATTTCTCTTCGAGCTGTTCGGCGGCAAGCTTTTCCTGCTTCTTGCTGGCCTTGCGCGAAAGGCGTACCTGGTATGCCACAAAACAGATGAGCATAATGACGGCAATGACGCCTGCCACACGTCCGATTGTCCCCGTCATGGCAATGGCCACGAAGAGGACGAAGGCGAGGAGCATGAACGGCAGGTCGAGCCGGAGGGTTATCCGTTGTGTCGGAATGGTGTGCACGATGGCAGTCACGCCCAGTATCAGGGCAATGTTGGAGATGTTGGAACCCACCACATTACCGATGGCAATGCCCGAGCTGCCCATCAGGGCCGATTGTGCCGAAACCAGCAGCTCCGGCATCGATGTGCCGAAACCTACTACGGTGAGACCGATGACCATCTCGCTGAGCTTGGCACGCTTGGCAATGGCCACCGAACCATCGACGAGATAATCGCCTCCCTTGACGAGAAGGGCTAATCCCAGAAGGATATATACGATGTCTAAGACCATGGTTACTTGATTATGCCGTCGCGGCGCATCAATGCCTTGATGTCGGGATCGGCTCCCTTGAACTGTCTGTAGAGCTCGGCAGGATCTACGGTGTCACCACTTTCGAGCAGATGACGGAATCGCTTGGCCGTGTCGGGATTGAACAGGCCTTCCTTCTGGAAGACGGCAAAGGCATCGGCGTCGAGCATCTCGGCCCACTTGTAGCCGTAGTAGCCGGCAGCATAGCCTCCGCTGAAGATGTGGGTGAACGAGGTGGCCATCATCGAACCATCGACACGGGGCAGCACCTGGGTGGGAGCCATGGCATCGGCCTCGAACTGCTCGATGTTCTGGAGCTGCGGGAAACGTGCCGTAATCTCGTTGCTGCTGCTTCCCGTATTACCCTTGCCCAAGGTGTGGAACTGCATGTCGAGCATGCCGAACGAAAGCTGGCGCACGCAGGCATAGGCGGCCTGGAAGTTCGAGGCATCCTGGATGCGGTTGATGAGGTCCTGCGGTATCTTTTCGCCCGTCTGGTAGTCGGCAGCGAAGGTGTCGAGGAACTCCTTTTCGCGCATGAAGTTCTCATTGAACTGCGAAGGCAGCTCCACGAAGTCGTGGGCCACGTTGGTGCCGCTCTGTCCCTTGTAGGTGCACTTGGTGAGCAGGCCGTGGAGCGAATGTCCGAACTCATGCAGGAAGGTGGTGCACTCGTCGTAGGTCAGCAGGGCAGGCACGTAGGTCGAGTCGCCGGGTTGGCCGATGGGCTTGCTGAACGACATGACAATCTGGATGTGCGGACGGCTGTCCGTTCCGTCCTTCTCGCGCCATTGTCCCTTGAATTCGGTCATCCAGGCACCCGGACGCTTCACCTCGCGTGGGAAGAAGTCGGTGTAGAGCAGGCCCAGGTAGGTGGAGTCGGCATCGAGCACCTCGAAGCACTCGGCAGCTTCGTTATAGACGGGCACGTCAATCTTGTGGAAGGTGACGCCATAGAGGCGCTCGGCCAATCCGAAGACACCCTTCTTGACCTTTTCGAGCGAGAGATAGGGCTTCACCTGGGCATCGCTGACGTTGTACTTC
>JAEEUA010000245.1 GCA_016286775.1 Bacteroidales bacterium | reverse complement strand
TGGCGTAAGTTTTTTATTATAGTGACTATATTATCTATAGTAACTATAGCTTCTATAGCAACTATTTAAGACCTTATGAATATTCTTTATAACATAGGTACCCGCGCATACTTCCTTGGCATCAAATTGGCTGCTGCCTTCGGGCATCGCAAGGCCAAGCAGATGGAGGAAGGTCGCCAGGACTGGGCACAGAGACTGCAGGCCAAGGTGAATGAGCTGAAGGCGCAGGATCCGAGCCGACCATACATCTGGTTCCATGCCGCTTCGCTCGGCGAGTTCGAGCAGGGTCGTCCCCTCATCGAGGCTTTGCGCGAGAAGTACCCGCAATATCGCATCCTGCAGACCTTTTTCAGTCCTTCGGGCTACGAGGTGCGCAAGAACTACAAGGGTGCCGACATCGTCTGCTACCTGCCTTACGACAAGCCGTCGGAATGCCGCAGGTTCCTCGACATCACGAAGCCGTCCATCGCCTTCTTTGTGAAGTACGAGTTCTGGGGCAACATCCTGGAAGAACTGGACCGTAGGAAGGTTCCCACTTATCTCATCTCGGGCATCTTCCGCGAGTATCAGGCATTCTTCAAGCCCTACGGTGGTGTGTTGCGCCCCGTGCTCAGTCATTTCCGTCATATCTTTGTGCAGGACGAGGAGTCGAAGCGTCTGCTTGCCACGATTGGTTACGACAAGAACGTGACCATCTGTGGTGACACGCGTTTCGATCGTGTCATTGCCATCCAGCAGCAGGCAAAGCAATATGCCTGGGCCGAGGAATTCTCGAAAGGACAGTTCACGCTTGTGGCGGGTTCTTCCTGGCCAAAGGACGAGGACATTCTGCTTGAGCACTTCAACCAGCATCCCGAGATGAAGCTCATCATTGCTCCTCACGAGATTCACGAGGAGCACATCCAGAGCATCATCGGCAAGTTGAAGCGCCCCTATATGCGCTATTCACAGCTCGATGCAAACAAGGTGACCAGCGTGGATTGTCTCATCATCGATGCCATCGGCTTCCTGTCGTCCATCTATCGTTATGGCCAGGTGGCCTACATCGGCGGCGGTTTTGGCGTGGGCATCCACAACACGCTCGAAGCAGCTGTCTATGGTATGCCTGTCATCTTTGGTCCCAACCACACGGCCTTCCGCGAGGCATTGGGCCTGCTCGATGCCAAGGGTGGATTCACCATCAGCAACGCCGAGCAGTATGCATCCCTCATGCAGACATTCATGACCGACCCGCAGGCCCTTCGCGAAGCAGGGCAGCGAGCTGGCCAGTATGTGCAGGCTGAGAGTGGTGCCACGGAGACCATCTTCAAGGCGGTGTTTGCTTGACAATTTTTGTCAGAAGCGCCATGCTTTTTGTTAAAAATAATAAAAATGGGGGGTAAACTTCGTATTATTATTCTCCTTATCTTTGTAGCAGAAATAGGAATGTTTTGTGAAAACTTTCTCTATCAATCAAGCATGTTAAACATTAAAATTTACCATTATGAAAACCAGGACAAATCTCACAATGACGGCCATCGCGTTGGCGCTTATCGGATGGATACTGCCATCGCGCAGCATGGCTTATGATGTCAAGGTGGACGACATCTACTACAATCTGAACCAAGAGGAAAAGACTGCCGAGGTGACTTATGCCACATCATCATCGATGGCCACTTCGTTAGATTATACAGATGACGTGGCAATACCATCAAGTTTCGAATACCAGGGAACGACCTACAAGGTTACAAGTATCGGTAATTTCGCATTTTTCAATTGTGCGAAACTCAATACCGTTTCGATTCCTGATGGAATAATTGCAATCTCAGACTTCGCCTTTTTTGGCTGTTCAAGTCTTGCCACTCTTTTTATCCCCGTTAGTGTGATACATATCGGTAAGGGTGTTTGTAAAGAATGTAGCTTTCTGGAATCTATAATAGTTGACTCGGGCAATGGTATTTACAATTCCGCGAATGGAAGTAATGTGATTGTCGAGACATCAACAAATAAATTGATAGCCGGCTGTAGGAATTCTGTTATACCCGACGGAGTGAAGATTATTGCTGAAGAGTCTTTTGCAGGTTGTCAATTTCTGACTTCGATAGTAATTCCTGATGGTGTGGAACGAATCGAGGATAGGGCTTTTACGGCTTGTACAAGACTAAGTTGCCCGATTACAATCCCCAATAGCGTGACAACTATTGGCAAACTTGCATTCAGGATGTGCCCTATTACGGAATTGACATTGGGTAACGGACTGAAGGAAATTGGCCGGGAGGCCTTCACCTACTCCCGTTTTGATGCGGTCATCATCCCTGAAGGTGTCAGCCAAATAAGTGCCGGCGTTTTCATGTCCAATCCTCAGCTGACCTCTGTGAAATTCTCTGATCGTGTTACTGCTATCGGTGATTCGGCTTTCTATTCTTGTAATAATCTTTCCTCTATTGATATTCCGGGGTCTGTTTCTGTCATTGGCAGAGAAGCTTTTGCTCGCTGTAATTTGGCCGAAGTTACCCTTGGCGATGGTGTGGAAGAGATAGGCGAAGGAGCATTTGCGTATTGTACTTTTTCCAGTTTGCGTATTCCTCAAAGCGTAGAACGTATGGGTAATTTCCCGTTTTATAATTGCCATAAAATGACGAGTGTCATCTTTGACTGTGATCTGGGACAAGTCGAAAAAGGTGCTGCTTTATTCTATGGGACGCAGCTCAAAGAGGTCTATTCGAATGTGGAGCAGCCGCACGAGATTGAGGTCAGTGATATTTTTGGCATTGTCGATTGGTTGACGCTTTATGTGCCTAAGGGAGCGTTGGAAGCTTATCAGACGACCGGCGGCTGGCAGGATTTCCGTAATATCGTGGAATACGAATTCAACAGCATCCGTCTCCTTCCCCAGGAAGTGCCTGCAAACGGTAATGTCTATTATGACCTGCAAGGCCATCGTCAGGCAGACTCCCGACGGGGCATCCGTATCGTTCGTCAGGCCGACGGATCGATGCGTAAAGTGCTTCGATAATTTCCCCCCTTTGTCCCGATTGTTTTAATGACATGGACGGCAAGAGTGAACAAACATAGAAATAGTGAATAATTCAGTCAAGAAAGATTTAGGTTGGGTCCTCAGCGCCAATTTCGCTGAGGGCTTGCCGTATGCAGTCATTACGACGCTGAGTGTGGTGATGATGGCCGATATGGGCTTGTCGAATACCGAAGTAGCGGCCTGGACGTCGCTCTTGGCCATGCCATGGTCGTTTAAGGCGCTGTGGAGCCCGTGGATTGGCGACACACGTCGCTGGATGTGGCTGATGCAGGTGGCATTGGCTGTGTGTATCTCGGGTGTTGCCCTTTCGCTGCTAAGCAGCAATTGGCTTGTTTGGTGTCTCATTGCCCTGACGGTGGGCGCATTCTCGTCAGCCACCTACGACATCGCCTGTGATGGTTTCTACATGAAGGCGCTCGATAAGGATGCGCAGTCGTTCTTCGTCGGCATTCGCTCTACGGCCTATCGTCTGTCGATGATCTTTGCATCGGGCGTACTGACTACTTTGGTTGGACTTCTGTCGCGAAGCAATGGAGGAGACCTCACGCGAGCATGGATTCTTGTTATGCTGGGCGTCGGTGGCCTGATGCTCATCTTTGCTCTTGCTCATCGCACGTGGCTTCCCCATTTGAATCGCCGTGCCAAGGACATAACAACCCTTGAAACTGCCGAAAAGACGGCGAATGAGGCAGAACGTTCCGATACCGATTGGGTGGGCGCTTTTGCCGCCTTCATCCGCAAGCCCGGACTTTGGTTCATCCTCCTTTTCCTGCTCTTCTATCGTCTCGGCGAAGCCTTGCTTTCGAAGATGACGATACTCTTCCTCAAGGCTCCCGTCGAAACCGGAGGCCTTGGACTCGACAATGCGGAATATGGTCTGATCTATGGTACGGTAGGCGTGGGTATGCTCACCATCGGAGGAATCCTGGGTGGTATGCTTGTGTCGAAGTATGGACTGAGGAAATGTGTCATTCCATTGGCATTGATGCTCAATGTGCCCGACCTGCTCTATGTCTGGATGTCGATAGCACAGCCACAGAGCCGCCTGCTGATAGGTTCACTGGTGGGAGTGGAGCAGTTCGGCTACGGCCTGGGCTTCACGGCCTATATGGTCTTCATGCTGCAGTCGTCGCAAGGCAAGTTCTCCACTTCGCATTACGCCATCCTCACCGCCCTGATGGCATTGGGCATGAACATCCCGTCGATGCTTAGCGGTTGGATGCAGGAGTCGTTGGGCTACACCCAATTCTTCTGGGCAGCAGTAGCCTGCACCGTGCCTGGAATGATTCTTTCGATGATTTTGGCTAAGCAGAAGGCTCCCGACTCTTCGAACGGCGCTGCTCCTGCTTGAGTTCGCGACGACTCTTGCTGATGCTTA
>JAEEUA010000244.1 GCA_016286775.1 Bacteroidales bacterium | reverse complement strand
TCGCTTCGCCTTGTCAATGCGAAGAAAACGGAATAGTATTTTCGGATAAAATGCCTTCAAAAAGGGGAAAAAACACGTGCGACCCGAGTTTTTTCCCCTTTTTGTTTTGGAATATGAAAATAATGCGTATATTTGCAGCGTTAAATACAACAATCGTATAAGTTAAGCACGAAAATCGGGCTTAAATCATCCGATTGGTTAATTTATAAAGTGGAGCAACTATGACAGATTATTATGAATTTTCGATACCGGAACTGGTACGTTTGCTGGGCACGCGATTCAAGGATTACCGTATGCGTTCCCACATGACGCAGCGTGACGTGGCCGAACAGTCGGGACTCACGGTCAACACCATTCACAAGTTCGAGAATGGCCTGGTGCCCAACATGTCGCTGAGCACCTTCCTACTGTTGCTGAAAGCCATCGGCTGCATCAACGATATCGACGAACTGATGCCCGAATTGCCCGAATCCGCCTATCTCGTCAAGGATGATGGACGAAAGGCACAACGCATCAGACATTCCGCCAACAAGAACGACATTCAATAACGACACGTCATGACAACCAGAATACTGAAAGTAATGTTGTGGGGGCGCGAGGTGGGCAGGTTGAGCATGGACCTGCGTCGAGGCTTGCCTTACTTCGAATTCAGTCGCGATTGGGTGGACAATGGGCTTGACATCTCGCCGCTGAATGCTTCCATTAAACTACCTCAAAGCCTTCGCCCGATATATGGTGCATCGGAGAAGATCTATCAGAAACTACCGCCATTTCTGGCTGACTCCCTGCCCGACTCATGGGGCAACGAACTGTTTGAGCAATGGCGACAGCATCAGGGCATCCGGCTGGGTGAGATTACACCCCTCGACAAACTGGCCTTCATTGGCAAAAGGGCGATGGGGGCCTTCGAGTTCCAACCTGAGACGACCAATTTCTTGTCGAAGGACAGCCTGAATCTGAAAGCCTTGATTGACCTCGCCAATCAGATCTATGCCAATCGTGAGAAGGCTCACATCGATCCCGAGCAGTCGCTAACGATGCAGGCACTACTGGCTGTCGGCACATCTGCAGGTGGTCGTCAACCCAAGGCCATTATCGCCTTCAACCGAGAAACAGGAGAGATTCGCAGCGGCCAGGTCAGTGACCTTGCGGGGTATGAATACTGCATCTTGAAGTTTGGCATTCACGAACGATCGACTGCCGAATTGGAAATGGCGTATTACGAAATGGCCTGCAAAGCAGGAATCCAGATGATGCCGTGCTGGCTGATTGACGTAGAAGGCAAGAAGCACTTTGTCACCAAGCGCTTCGACCGCGAACAGGGAAAGAAACTCCATATGCAGACATTGGCAGCCCTCTACCCCGAAGCAGACAGCTATGAAAAACTATTGTGGGTATGCCGCAAAATGCGCCTCACCGAACGAGACAGCGAAGAGGTGTTCCGGCGTCTGGTATTCAATGTTTTGGCCAACAATACCGACGACCACAACAAGAACTTCTCTTTCCTTATGGACGAACATGGAAGTTGGCGCCTGTCTCCGGCTTATGATATGACGTACATCTTCAATAGTGGTGGCTACCAGCCCGAGACACACCATTGCCTGATGATACGAGGCAAGTTCGCAGATATCACAATTGAAGATGTTGTAGAACTGGCAGCCGAAAACGGCGTACGCAGACCCGAAAGCATCATTCGCGAAGTAGCAGAGGCCATCCAGGGATTCCGCGCTCTTGCAGAGAAGCATGGTGTTCAAGAACAATGGACTGCTGCTGTAGATACCACCCTTAAAGCCCATATAGAAGCATGGCATTTGACACAATCGAGTGCCCCAACTTGCTATATTGACGAGTTTGGTCGAAAAGTAGAGAACCTTCGCATCGAACAGCAGTTCAAAGGGAACTACCATCTTCTGGCTACCATCGACGGGAAAGAACGCAAATACGTCATCCGAAAGAAAACTACTGAACACGATGAGATAAGCCGACAAGGGCCTTCAAGATTATCCAATGAGTATCTTCGAAGTCTTGTTTCACAATTCCTGAAATAAACAACAAAAAAATTAATCAATAAAAAAGGACATAACATCAAAAAACTCGTAAAACGGTTTTCGTATATTTCGTTTTTTTTCGTAGATTTCGGAATAAAATCACCGTGTTTTTCGATGTTGTAAAATAGAAGCGATATGATTCCACTAAGCTACATCTTTACGCCGCTGATTGCGGCAGGCATCGGATATGTGACCAACGACATTGCCATCCGCATGCTGTTCCGGCCACATCGGGCAAAATACATCTTCGGACGAAGGGTATGGTTCACGCCGGGAGTGATCCCGAAGGAGAAAGGGAGGATTGCCGCGTCGATCGGACAGGCCATCAGTGCCAACCTGATGAACCACGACGTGATGAAGGAGACGCTGCTGTCGGACGAGATGCTCCAGAAGGTGGGCGCAGCCTTCGACGAACTGGTGGAGAAACTGACTGCCGACCGCGAACCCTTGCGCGAATACCTGGGCCACTACATGGCGGAAGAGGAACTCGTGACACTGGAGAAAAGCGCCACGCAGGAACTGTCGATCCTGGTGGCGGACAAGCTGGTGAACTCGGGCCTGGGCAAGCAGATTGCCCACATCGCCGTGGAGCACGCGCTGGACAAGATGCAGCATGGCGTGGCGGGACTGTTCCGCGTGGATAAGGTGCTGGGCCTCGTGCAGGGACCGACGGAGAGCCACCTGGCGAAGAACATCGACGAGATGCTGGAGCAGAAGGCGCCCGAAATGACGGTGAAGCTCGTGGCCGAGGGCGTGGCGCAGGTGATGGAGATGCCCGTGCAGGACCTCATCAAGGACCGCCCCGAACAGGTGGCTTCGACGCGCCGCGCCATCATCCAGCTCTACCAGTCGGTGATCGAGGAGCAGCTGCCGAAGATGCTCGAGGCGCTGGACATCAGCCAGATCATCGAACGACGCATCAACGAGATGGACATGATGGAAGCCGAACAGCTCATCCACGACATCGCCAAGAAGGAACTGAAGGCCATCGTGTGGTTTGGAGCGCTGCTCGGCTTCGTGATCGGTCTGCTGAACTGCTTTCTATTGTAATTCCTCCGTTTCGGAATCTTCCACCTCACAGCCGTTGAAACCGATGGTTTCGGCGGCTTTTTGCTGCGAGGCACAGAAATAGACGAGGGTGGAGCGGGTACAGACTTCGCCCGAGGAATCGAGGATCTCGGTCTCGATGAAGGCGACATTGCGCATCTGGCGCACGATGCGTCCACGGATGGTGAGGTGGGGCTCGTTGGTCGAAATGGGCTTCAGGTACTGCACCTCCATCTTGCTGGTGACTCCGGTGGTCTGCAGCTTGCGCGTGACGACCCAGCCGCCGACCTCGTCCATCAGCATGGCCTGCACCCCGCCATGCAGGGTGTCGAGCCAACCCTGGAAGTCGCGGTCGGGTTGCCATCGGGTGACGATGTCGTCGCCATCCTCCCAGAACTCGAGATGAAGGCCTCGGGGATTGCCGGGACTACAGCAGATGCAGTTGTAGCCCTTGATGCCAAGCCAGGGGTTGAGGATCTTTTTCAATTAACAATTAACAATTAACAATTAACAATTAATAATTAACAATTATTTTTCGATGCGGATGCGGGCATCGACGGCGACAACGTCATTCTCGTCGGCGATGAGGGGGTTGATGTCCATCTCCTTGATTTCGGTGGCGAAGCGCAGGAGGGTGGAGAGGCGCACGATGATCTCCATGTACTTGTGTTCGTTGATGCCCTTCTGCCCACGCGTTCCCTTGATGATCTTGTAGCCCCGGAGGCTGTGGATCATCGATTCGGCCTCGGACACCGACAGGGGCGCCAGACCGCTGGAGACGTCCTTGAGCACTTCGACGAAGATGCCGCCCAGACCACAGAGCACGACGTGGCCGAAACGCGGTTCGTACTTGGCGCCGATGAACAGCTCGGTGCCGCGCAGCATCTTCTGCACCATCACGCCCTTGGCTCCTTCGATCTTCATCTTGTGGTCGAACTCCCAGGCGAGGTGTTCGGGATCGCGGATGTTCAAGGTCACGCCGCCCACGTCGCTCTTGTGGATGGGCCCGACGACCTTGGCGACCACGGGATAACCGATCCGGTCGGCGAAGGCGAGCAGGTCCTCCTTCCGTTCCGACACCATCTCGGGCACCATGGGAATGCCGGCACAGCTGAAGATCTGCCGCACCAGGTCGGGCGAGATGTAGCCGCTCTCCTTCAGGCCGCTCATGATGTCGCGAATCTTCGGCACATCGACACCAAAGAGCGTGACCTCGGCGGGTGCCGGCCGGGGGGTGTTCATGACACGGACCAGACAGTTGGCCACGGTCACCTCGTCGGAGAAGTTGACATGGCCCTTGGCGAGGAATTCGGCGACTTCGGGACCTGCCGTGTTCAT
>JAEEUA010000243.1 GCA_016286775.1 Bacteroidales bacterium | reverse complement strand
CGCACGCTCACTGTCGCACCACGAAATCTATAGCACTTGTCGCCCACTCATTGTCGGTGACGCCAGTATCATGCAGAAAGCCATCGACTTGCTTGGCCTCGACCTGAAACTCAACCCCATCCATGACGTCAAGGATGCAAAGTTCACGCCAGGCATTGCCGATGTCTTCGACCTTGGTCTCATCGATCTGAATACCTTCGAATGGGGCAAGGTGCAGGTGCAGTGCGGCAATGCAGCCTTCCAATACGTCAAGAAGGCAATTGACCTGGCTATGGCTAACGAGGTGGATGGTACTTGCACTGCACCACTCAACAAGGAAGCCCTCCATAAGGCAGGCCACAACTATGACGGCCATACCGAGATTTACGCTACCTTCACCGGCACCAAGAAGTACGCCATGCTCCTGGCCGATGGCCCATTGCGTGTGATTCACGTTTCAACACACGTTTCCCTTCGCAAGGCTTGTGACCTTTGCAAGAAGGCGCGTATCATCGAGGTTACTGAACTTATCTACGATGCATGCCTCCAATTCGGCATCAAGAATCCTCATATCGGCATCGCCGGACTCAATCCTCACTGTTCCGAGAACGGGCTCTTTGGCTGGGAAGAAGCCCAGGAGATTATTCCTGCTGTCGAGGAACTTCAGAAGCGCGGCTTCAATGTCGAAGGTCCCATCCCTCCCGATTCCATCTTTGCCAAAGCTAAATGCGGCAAATATGATGGCGTCGTGGCACAATATCACGACCAAGGGCATATCCCGCTCAAGGTTCTTGGCTTCAACTGGGACCCCGAGACGGGCAAGATGCTGCCGCAAAAGGGTGTCAACATAACACTTGGACTCCCCATCATCCGTGTCTCGGTCGACCACGGCACTGCTTTCGATGTGGCCGGCAAGGGAATTGCTGCCGAAGAAGCACTGTTGAGCAGCATCGACTATGCCACCCGCATGGCTATCTATCGCCTTGAAAAAAAATAACCAAAAATTTCATTAATTTATAGATTGATACCTAATAGTTAAAAAATATGATAATAGTAATTGCTGACGATCTGACAGGCGCTGCTGAAATTGCAGGTATTGGCCACTCCTATGGGTTATCAACCTCATTACTTATTGACGTCGCTGACAACCTGCCTGTAAGCGACCTGATTGTTATTGCTACCGACACCCGATCAATGACCGAGCAGGAGGCCGTTGACGAGACCCACCGTATCTGCCAAGCCATCAAGTTGGGACTACCTAAACTGACCGAAGCACGCTATGCAGCCATGACTCCATTGAAACGTGCACAGGCACTGGCTAAACAGGACGATGTGCTACACCTGTTCAAGAAGACAGATTCTGCTCTTCGTGGACATGTTCACCTTGAATTACGTGCCCTCGTCGAGGAGTCGCGTTACGAGCAAGTCATGTACATGCCTGCCAACCCAAGCATGGGACGAACCATCCGCGGTGGACGATACTTCGTCAATGGCTTGCCCATCGACCAGACCGACTTCAGCCGTGATCCCGAATTTCCAGCCACTACTGCCAATGTGGCAGCAGCCATCGATGTCATGCCTGGCAGTCGACTTCGTATTTGCGATGCTGAAGATGCCCAGGACATACACCGCACCGTGAAGATGGCGCTTAACAACCGCATCCCCACTCTCCTTGCTGGCGCAGCCGACCTCTTCTGCGCATTCCTTGAGGAACTTGGCCGCAAACCAACTCGTGCCAAGTCATTCCATGGTCTCAGCGAAAAAGGCGCTGCGCTCATCGTTTGCGGCAGCACGCAAAGCATTGATCTCAGCAGTCAACCATACGTTCGTCGCCACAACATGGCCAATATCCCCATGCCACGTGAGGTATTCGACAACGTTACGAATCTGAAGATTACGCCCAAGGAGGCAGCCGACAAATGGATGGGGCGCCTCAAACAGACACAGGTCGTGGCCGGCAAGACCGCTTCGTTCATCCTGACGCTGCCTTATCCAAGTTCCGGAACCAGAGAAGGAGCTTTGGCTCTGCGCAAAGTGACTGGAGACATGACTCAGCGCATCGCCAAATCCTCTACACTTTCTGAACTTATCATCGAAGGTGGTGCAACCGCTCACTCGGCCATCAAGGCTCTTGGGTGGACGCGCTTCCATATCTCCAACGTCATCGGCCCAGGTATCGTAAGGATGCAGTGTCTTGATGCCACTGCTACCCATCTGACCATCAAACCTGGCAGCTACGACTGGAAGGATCTGTTTGCCTAATATCTATTATTGGAGTCAACGGGAGTTAGCGTGAGTTAACTCCCTCAAATTAATACCCTATGAAACGTTCCATACTTTCCCTTGGCCTCATCATCGCTTTCTCGGCGAGTGTGGCACAACGAGCGCACCATGATTGGGAAGATGTCTCCGTGCTGCAAATCAATCGCCTGCCAGCACGAGCATCGTTCACTCCCTATATCCATATACCAGGAGATTCCTATCTCTCGCTCGACGGAGTATGGAAGTTTCATTGGAGTCCCACACCAGAGGGACGTATCGAAGGATTTGAACAACCGGGATTCCAGTGCCAGCAAGGCGACTGGAATCCCCTTGTTGTTCCTGCAACATGGGAAGTGAATGGTTATGGCACACCCATCTACGTCTCAGCAGGTTATCCTTTCCGCATCGATCCTCCCTATGTGACTACCGAACCCGACAAGTCATGGACGACCTACGAGGAACGTAATCCAACGGGACAATATCTTCGTGAGTTTACTGTACCTGCTTCCTGGCTTTCCGATGGAGGACGGACCATGGTACGCATGGAGGGAGTAGCCTCAGCATTCTATGTATGGGTCAATGGAGAAAAAGTGGGATATAGTCAGGGAGCCATGGAACCCGCCGAGTTCGACATCACTTCCCAGCTCTCGAACTCTTCAAACCTCTCAAACCCCACCCACTTCATAGCCCTCGAAGTATATAAATATTCAGATGGTGCTTATCTCGAGGATCAGGACTTCTGGCGTCTAGCTGGCGTTCATCGTTCCGTCTATCTAATTCACACCCCAGCTCTTCGTATCGCAGATGTCGCTATTCGCACCCTCGATCGCAGGGCTTCATCCTACCAAGGCAAAGTATCCTATTGTCTTCAAATTGATCCCGAACTCGCTTGGGATGGCATAGACGGCACTGCCAAGGGCATTGACGAAGGATTGGCCAGCGTCAAAGGCTGCCTATTGAAAGCAACCCTCCGTGATGACGAGGGTAGCGAAATAACATCCCTTCAATGTGATGCCTCCGAAGTGCTCGACCTTCAGCACAAGGCAGGACTGATGAACGAATGGTTCCCACAACGAGGACCACGTAAATTCGGACGAATGCAGACCATCGTGGAAGATGTGAAGGAATGGACTGCCGAGACCCCCTATCTCTACACCCTCACCTTAGCCCTGGAAGACAGTCTGGGAAATGTCCGCCAGCAGTTGCAACAAAAGGTAGGATTCCGAAGCATTGAGATTCGTCATGGACTTTTTCTTGTCAATGGGCGCCCCATACGTCTGCGCGGCGTGAATCGTCATGAGCATGATCCCAAACTGGGCCGTGTGATGACCGAGGAACGTATGCTCGAAGATATCATCCTCATGAAGCGGGCTGGCGTCAATGCCGTGCGCACCAGCCATTATCCCAATTGCCCCCGCTGGTATGAGCTTTGCGACAGCCTGGGACTCTACATCATGGACGAAGCCGGCATCGAGACACATGGTCTCCGCGGCACGCTGGCTTCCACTCCCGAGTGGCATGCCGCCTTCCTCGATCGTGCTGTCCGTATGGCCGAACGCGACAAGAACCATCCCTCCGTCATCATCTGGAGCATGGGCAACGAAAGTGGCTATGGCCCGAACTTCGCTGCCATTTCGGCATGGCTCCACGACTTCGACCCGACACGCCCCGTGCATAGTGAGGGAGCGCAAGGATACATACTGCCTGGCCAGCAACCCACTTCCGAGCCTGAATATGCTCCCGATCCTGCCACCGTCGATATGATTTCCCGTTTCTATCCACGCACACAGGATGCTTACCTCAATCCAGGTATGGACGAAAATGCAGATCAGGAACGTGCCGAGAATGCTCGCTGGACACGTCTCCTCAATCTGGCTCAACGTACCGACCACTTCCGAGGCGGCATCCTCGATGGCATCGTAGACGATCGTCCTGTCCTCACTTCCGAATATGCCCACGCCATGGGCAACGCCATCGGCAACCTCGACCGCTATTGGGAGGAAATATACAGCCATCCGCGTATGCTGGGTGGCTTCATATGGGACTGGGTGGATCAAGGGCTCTACCCGACACGCAACCAACCCGACATCCCGCAAGATGCCGTCCTCTATGGCGGCGACTTTGGCGACAAACCCAACCTCAACGCCTTCTGCATGAACGGTGTCATCCGCAGCGACCGAAGCGTAACAGCCAAATAT
>JAEEUA010000242.1 GCA_016286775.1 Bacteroidales bacterium | reverse complement strand
ACATCGAAGCAACTGACATCGAGCATTTCGCCTTGACGGGAGTGGGCAATGATCAGTTTGGGGACTCGCTCCTCGGCATTCCCGCAATTCACGTGGATGAGTTCGATGCCAATGCCAAAGCAGCGCGTTGGCTTTGCAAGGACGAGACATTCATCGTTGTGTCGCTGGGCACAGGCACCAGTTTTGTACTGCTTGATGGCCCGACATCGAAGCACCTTGGAGGCAGTGCACTTGGTGGCGGTTCGCTCTATGGACTGTTCCGACTGATGCTTCCCGGTATCGATTATTCGCAGTTCCGATCGTTGGCTGCAAAAGGTTCCTTGTCCAATATCGACCTCGAGATTGGCGATGTCAGCAAGGAAGCCTTGCCCAATCTTCCCATCGACGTGACGGCCACCAACTTCGGCAAGGCAAGTCCCGATTCCAAGCCCGAAGATATCGCTGCCGGACTCGTGAACCTCGTTCTGCAGAACATCGGCGTGATGGCCCACCTTGCAGGCAAGGGATTCGGCATCCGAACCTTCGTCTGCATTGGACGAATGACCACCCTGCCCCATGTCCGTGAGATATTCGACCGCCTGGAACGTCTCTACAAAATCCGTCTGCTCATCCCCAAGGATGCAACCTTTATGACAGCCATCGGTGCTGCACTTTCGTAAAAACTACTAATAATGTCAATTGTTTGGATCAGTGCCGCTGGGTTGTGCGGCGCGACGCTCATCGGTTCGTTGCTGGGATTTCTGATCAAGGAACTCCCGCACATGTGGAAAGATGCCACGTTAGGCTATTGCGCCGGCGTGATGCTTGCTGCCGCTACGCTGGGCCTCATCGTCCCGGCCTTTGAGATGGTCGAAGGGTGGAGCAACTGGATTGTAGTGGTCGGTGTGATGAGTGGAGCGCTTTTCCTCAATGTGCTCGACTACGTGACGCCACACCTCCACCAGATCACGGGCCTTGACCCCGAGACACATGCCAACAACAGCACCATCAACCACATCCTGCTCTTTGTCATGGCCATCGCCATCCACAAGCTGCCCGAAGGTATGGCAGCAGGCGTGAGCATGAACGACATGGGAACGGGTGAAGCTTCCTGGTCCGTCACCTTCGGCATCGCCCTGCAGAACGTGCCCGAAGGCATGGTGGTCATCGCTCCTCTCCTATTGGCTGGAGTCACCAAGATGCGCACCTTCCTGATTTCGCTCGCTATCGGATTGCTCGAAATCGTGGGCGTCTGGCTTGGCTACGCTTTGGGCGCTGCCTCCGAAGCATTCCTCCCCGTGATGCTCGGATTCGCCGGTGGAGCCATGCTCTACGTGACTTCGGATGAGATGATTCCCGAAACCCATGCGCATGGTTATCAGAAACAAGCGACCTACGCACTGGTTCTCGGATTTGTGACGCTGATTCTGCTCGAAAAAATTATCTAATCAATTAACAATTAATAATTAAGTAACTATTCAGAACTAACTATACTTATTTTTCTTTTAACACGAATTATCGCGAATTATCATTAATTTCTCAGTATGTGTCTATATTGACCTACCTTTCATACTAATAATTCATGTGAATTCATGATAATTCGTGTTAAGAAAAAAAGACGCATATAATTATCGTTAATTTTAGTTACATACTTAAATTGAATCAATCATGAAAAAAGTATTTATGACTCTGATGCTACTGTGCTGCACCTTAACAGTCCTGGCACAGTATGCTCGCATCAACGACATCCCCTACAGCACGGACCCTGATGCCTATGCACAGGAGCGCTGCAAACTCGACGTGTATTATCCCACCGACATGAAGGATGCCCCCGTTGTGGTATGGTTCCATGGCGGCGGCCTCGAAGCAGGCAACAAGCACATCGACGCAGAACTCGAGAACTGCGGACTTGTGGTCGTTTCGGTCAACTATCGTCTACTCCCCAAGGCAACAATCGACCAGTGTATCGACGATGCTGCCGCAGCCGTAGCATGGACGTTCAAGCATTGCACCGAGTACAATGGCAGCCCCAGCAAGATCTTCGTCTCCGGACATTCGGCAGGCGGTTACCTGACCGACATGATCGGCCTCGACAAGAAGTGGCTCGCCAAGTACAACATAGATCCTGATTCCATTGCAGCCTTAGTACCCTTCAGCGGCCAGGTGCTCACGCATTACAATGTGCGCAAGCTACAAGGATTGACACCCTTCCAGCCCACGATTGACCAATATGCGCCACTTTCGTTCTGCCGTCCCGACGCACCTCCCGTAATTATCATCTCGGGTGACCGCGAACTCGAGCTCTACGGACGCTACGAGGAGCAGGCCTACTTCTGGCGCCTACTCAAGATGGTAGGACACAAGGACGTGGAACTCTACGAGATGCAGGGCTACAACCATGGCGAGATGGCCCATCCCGCCTACCACATCCTGAAGAAGACCATCCAGCGAATCTGCGGGAAATAAATAAAAAATGAGGTTAAGAGGGGTTAAGAGAGGTTAAGAGAGGTTAAGAGAGGTTCGCCAATGGAGCCGACAGATAGAATTGGAAAAGCCACGCACCTACATAGCCATTGACTTGAAGTCGTTCTACGCATCGGTCGAATGCGTAGAGCGACATCTTGACCCGCTCACAACCAATCTGGTGGTGGCCGACACGAGCCGCACCGAAAAGACCATCTGTCTGGCCGTCTCGCCTTCGCTCAAGGCGTATGGCATCTCGGGACGCGCCCGTCTCTTCGAAGTCATCCAACGGCTCAGGGAGGTCAACAACGAGCGGCGCCTCCAAGCTGCCGGTTTCCGCCTGACAGGCAAATCGACCTCCGACATCGAACTGCGTCAGCATCCCGACTGGGAAGTCGATTACATTGCTGCCACGCCACGTATGGCCTATTACATCGAGTACAGCACGCGCATCTACAAGACCTACCTCAAATACATTGCACCCGAGGACATCTACGTCTATTCCATCGACGAGGTGTTTATCGATGCCACGCAATACCTGCAGTCGTACAAGATGACTGGTCATGAACTTGCACGCAAGATGATTGCCGACGTGCTCCAAACTACGGGCATCACCGCCACGGCGGGTATCGGCACCAACATGTATCTGTGTAAGATCGCCATGGACATTGTGGCCAAGCACATCCCTGCCGACAAGGATGGTGTACGTATCGCCGAACTCGACGAGATGTCGTATCGCCGGCAACTCTGGAACCACCGTCCGCTCACCAGTTTCTGGCGTGTAGGCAAAGGCATCGCGCAGAAGCTGGAATCGTATGGCCTCGACACGATGGGAAAGATTGCACGCTGCTCGCTGCGCAACGAAGAACTCCTCTACAATCTGTTTGGCGTCAATGCCGAACTGCTCATCGACCATGCCTGGGGCTGGGAACCCTGCACGATGGAAGCCGTGAAGGCCTACCGACCTGAAACCAATTCGATGAGCCACGGACAAGTATTGCAGAGCGCCTACGACTGGAAGAAGGCGCGCGTCGTGGTGCAGGAGATGGCTGATGCCATTGCCCTCGAACTGGTCGATAAACGCCTCGTCACCAACCAGCTCGTCCTGACCGTCAGTTACGACAGCGAGAGTCTTTCCAACCCCACGATTCGTGCCAGATACCATGGACCTGTTACGACCGACTATTATGGACGACAGGCTCCGAAGCATGCCCACGGCACGGCAAATCTCGACCGCATGACCTCTTCGTCGAAACTGATTACAGAGGCCGTGATGGACCTCTTCGACCGCATTGTCAATCCCGACCTGCTGGTGCGCAGAATCAACATCTCGACCAACAATATCGTGGAAGAATCGAAGGCCAACGAGCACAACCAGCCCATCCAACTCGACCTCTTTACCGACTACGAGGAACTCAAGAGACAGAAGGAGGAGGAGCAGGCCGCCCTCGACAAGGAGCGTCGAATGCAGGAAGCCGTGCTCAGCATCAAGAAGCGCTTTGGCAAGAACGCCATCCTCAAGGGACTCAACTACGAGGAAGGTGCAACAGCAAAAGACCGCAACCAGCAGATTGGAGGACATAAGGCGTAAGCAATTAACAATTAACAATTACAATTAGAATTGACGACTACGAACAATAAAGGAAAGACCATGGTGTCGGTGCTGTTCATGGAATTCACTGTCATTTTCGCGGTGTGCCTGATAGCATCCAACATCCTCGAGACCAAGCAGATGGTATTTGGTCCGCTCCATCTGACAGGTGGGCTGCTGATTTTCCCTATTTCCTACATCCTCAACGACGTGGTGTGCGAAGTGTGGGGCTATCGACGTGCGAGCATCCTTATCTGGACAGGATTCCTGACCAACTTTGCCTTCATGATAGTTGCAAGTATTGCCGATGCCATTCCCGGTGCATCCTATTGGGAGAACGAAGCAGGCTTTCATGCCATCTTCGGACTTACACCTCGCATTGCATTGGCTTAGTTCGTTTCATTCATCGCAGGTATTTTCGTCAATG
>JAEEUA010000041.1 GCA_016286775.1 Bacteroidales bacterium | reverse complement strand
GTTACTCACCCGTGCGCCGCTCGCCACCCGAGGTGCTGCCGCTCGACTTGCATGTGTTAGGCCTGTCGCTAGCGTTCATCCTGAGCCAGGATCAAACTCTTCGTTGTACGTTTTTATCGTTTGATGCTGGCAATTCAAATCCTTATAAAGGAAATTGACTTAAGCTCGTTGTTGGCATATAACCAACTTCTTACTTGTACTACTTGCTATTCTATCAATCTTCAGACTTTCAAAGAACTTTTTGCGCCCCATTTTTTAGGGCAGCGGATGCAAAGGTACAGCCTTTTTTCGGGCAGAGCAAATATTTTGAAGAAAAACAGCTAAAAAAATAAAATCGAGAGCCTATTTAACTCCAATTGGCATCTGCGAGTTGCACCAAATGCGAAATTTAATCAAAGATTTGCCTTAATTGCGTCGATGAGTTCCTGATATTCGGCATCCGACAAATAAACCTTGCCAGGATTCATCTGGAACACTCCACCGTAGTCGGGTCCATCCACATACTTGGGAGCAAGGTGGAAATGGAGATGGCTGAGCTTATCGCTATATGCCCCATAGTTGATCTTTTCGGGATTGAAAGCGCGCTGCATCGCACGTGTAGCCTGGGCTACATCGGCCATGAAATCGTTACGCTGCTGATCATTGAGCTCGTTGAGGTCATTGACATGATGGTCGTAGCTAACTAGGCAACGGCCTCGATAGGTTTGCTCCTTGAAGAGGAAAAGACGAGAAACACGAAGGTGACATATCTCAATCATGAGATTGTGCAAAGTCTCATTGTTTGTACAATAGAGACAGGATTTGGGATCGCTGTACATGGTGTAATACTTTAAAGTTGAACTATAAGATTAGTCGAAATCAATTTCAAGCTGAATAGGAGGAGCGGGTCTTTTCTTATCGGGATTGAAGTCATAGACCAAAGAAGGGCTATTCCGAAGCAGAACGCTAAGAACCACCTCCTCTCCTACCTTCACGCCTTCACTCTGAAGTGCATGAGCTGCTGTACGATAAGCCAAGTCGGGATCGTTATTCTCCGCACTGAGATGACAAAGGAACAGATGGCGGATGCCAGGATGCCAGATGTCGTGAATAAGCTCGGCACACTCCTTGTTGCTCATGTGACCTCCTTCGCTACGCACACGCTTCTTGAGATATTCGGGATAAGGTCCGTTCATCAGCATAGCAATGTCGTGATTTGACTCAACAACGATATGGTCGGCCATCGAGAGGTAACGACGAATATCTGGAGTGACTCGCCCCACATCGGTAGCCAAGCAGAAACGCACCGCATCCTCCCCATCGCCATATTCGATATAATAACCCACATTGTCCGTTGAATCATGGGGAACCGTAAAAGCTGTAACCCTAAACTTCGTTCCAGGAATAAAAAATGGAGTTTCGCGCTCAATATTCCTACGAGAGGCATTGGTCAGTTTCTTCGACATTCCGTAGTTGCGCTCCATACCCTGATGCACTTCCTTGGTGGAATAAACCGGAATATGATAGAGTTCGCCAAGGCTTCCGGCTGAACGAATATGATCGGTATGATCGTGGGTGACGAGGAGGGCCATGATTTTTCCGAATGGCAGTCCGCTTTCGCGAAGCACCTTTTGGATCGTACGCACGGGAATGCCGGCATCAATCAGGATAGCATGCTGATCGGTACCGAGATAATAGCAGTTTCCACTACTTCCACTCGAAAGACTTAAAAACTTCAACATTCGCGCGTGTTCATTTATTTATATAATAAGAATATAGCCGGACAACGCGGCACAAGTTTCTGACGTTCCTCTTCAGTGCGGGCATCAGCAAGGAGATTCTTCCATTCACTCACTGTTCGGGTGTGGATTGACTCATCTGGGCATGTGATATTCGCGGCCAATGAGATACGAGTATGAGGACGTAAAACCTGAAGCAAAGTCTGCATCATCTTCAGATTGCGATAGGGCGTCTCGATGAATAGCTGTGTCTGATCTTCACTATAGATACGCGATTCCAACTGTTTAAGACATTGTGCCCGCTTTCCATCTTCAATCGGCAAATAGCCATGGAATGCGAAACTCTGGCCATTAAAGCCCGAAGCCATGACGCTCAGAATGATGCTCGAAGGACCTACCAAGGGAACAACACGAAGGCCATTCCGCTGGGCAAGAGCCACAACATCAGCGCCAGGGTCGGCCACTGCTGGGCATCCAGCTTCGCTGATAATGCCGACAGGCTTTCCCACACGAAGAGGATTCAAATAGGCATCAATCAATTTACGGTCGGTATGTTGATTGAGTTCGCAAAACGAAAGAGCATCAATATCGATGCTGGAATCCACTTTTTTCAGGAAGCGACGTGCCGATCGGATATTCTCAACAATAAAATGCCTGATGCCAAGAATGACCTCCTTATTATAGGCAGGAAGCACCCGTTCGATGGGTGTATCGCCAAGTGTGACGGGTATCAAATATAGAGCAGGTTCAAGCATGAGCCATTATTTGTTGTAAATTATCCTTAATTTTTGTGCAAATTTACGGAAAAAATTTGGCATTACAAAAAAAAATAACGATTTTTGCCATGTTTTTTAGTATTATTATCCAAAATCCATTGATTATGACTCTTCCCGAGGCCTTTATTGATGATTGTAAAACCCATATTCCTGTTGCCGAACAGGAAGCATTCATCCATGCCCTTACAGAAAGCGAACCAGCAATCAGTCTTCGTTACAATCGAGCTAAATACAAAGGTATGGAGGGACAACCTATCGGATGGAATCCCCAAGATGGCGCCTATCTGCCCCAAAGGCCCAACTTCACACTCGACCCGCTGCTCCACGCCGGATGCTACTATGTTCAGGAGGCATCATCGCAATTTGTGACCCACGTCCTCCGAACACTGGTCAAGGAACCAGTAGTAGCTTTGGATCTATGTGCCGCACCAGGAGGTAAAAGTACCGCGATGCTCAGCGCATTGCCAGAGGGAAGTCAACTTGTAAGCAATGAAATTGATCGCCGAAGAGCTCGGATTTTAAGCGAAAACATCACCAAATGGGGAATGCCGAATGTAAGTGTAACCTGCAATTCACCCTTTGATTTTCGAAAGCTCACCCACATATTTGATCTGATTCTTACGGATGTCCCCTGTTCTGGCGAAGGAATGTTCCGCAAAGACGATGGCGCCGTAAAGGACTGGTCCCCGCGTAAAGTGGAAGAATGCGTAACCCGACAAAAGGAGATTCTCAACACCATATGGCCCACCCTGAAGACCGGTGGCATCCTGATCTATAGCACCTGTACGTTCAATGTGCACGAAAACGAAGAGATGCTCCAATACATTTGTGAAGAGTTGGGCGCAGAAGCGCTCGATATTCCTGTCGAGGCCTCCTGGAACATCCATCCACCTCTCGTCGGCGACCTGCCCTGTTATCGTTTCATGCCGCACTTCACACGTGGCGAAGGGCTCTTCCTGGCTGCAGTCCGTAAAGAAAGAAACGACAAAGAATCAGCATGCCCCGTCAAAAGAGACAACAAAAAAAAGGGTAATGCAAAAATACCTGGAGGGACAGACAAGCATAAACTATCCATTGACATGAAAAAAACGACTGCTGACCTTCTGAAGCAGCTGGTTTGCGATGCCTCCATCGAGCTGACTGCCGATGGCACGCTGCGAGCCATCCCTACCGGACATAAGATGATTTATGATGCCCTAATGGATCAGGGGCTCTACCTGCTGCAAAGCGGCATAGAAATGGGAACAATAAAAGGCCGGGATATAGTCCCAGCCCATGCATTGGCATTGAGTACGGTTCGAAAGGATTTGGCGTTTGCCACAGTAGATGTAGATCTGGAAACGGCACTCAACTATTTGCGTCACGAAGCCATCTTCTTAGGAGCTTCGGTACCTACCGGCTATGTCATCATAACCTATCAAGGTCATGCCTTGGGGTTCGTCAAGAACTTGGGCAACCGGTGCAACAACATGTATCCACAGGAATGGAGAATCCGTTTCCTGTGATTACTGTTCCTTCAGATAATCGACGAGAGCACGAACAGCCTTACCCCGATGACTGATGGCATTCTTCTCTTCCATGGTCATCTCGGCAAAAGTCTTGTCATATCCCTTGGGCCGGAAAATCGGGTCATAACCGAAGCCTTGAACTCCAGAACGTTCTTTCGTAATCTCGCCACGGCAAATACCCTCGAACTCCTGCATCTTGCCATCCATCAGAAGAACAATAACCGTTCGGAATTGTGCCGTGCGGTCCTTTATACGCTTCAAATTCCGGAGCAGTTTATCGTTGTTAGCCTCCTTATCGTGATCGAATCCTTCATCTTGTGCATAGCGGGCCGATCTCACTCCCGGTTCCATGCCCAAGGCACGCACCTCCAAACCAGAATCATCGGCAAAGCAATCCACATTATAGTGCACATGCACATACTCTGCCTTCTGAAATGCATTGCCAGCGAAGGTCGAAGAATTCTCAGGAATATCCTCCACACATCCGATATCGCTCAGCGACAAGATCTCATAACGTTCAGAAACGGCAGATCCACATGCCTCAAGGAGAGCCTTCACCTCATTGATCTTGTTTACATTATTGGTTGCAAACACAAGTTTCTTCTTATCCATAGAATTCAGTTATTTAATTTCAGTTAGCCAGATGCGTTGTAGATAAATGGCATCTGAAGTAGTTCGCAGGACGATGTCGTGCTGATCGATGGCAGGATCGATCTTAAACACGAGATTGTAAATCTGCTGTGGTTCACATAATTTGTCTGGATCAATCCGCAAGAGCTGAGGTTCGCCCTTGTCGATTGCAATCATACAGTTCAAAGGTTTTCCGTAGCCGCGAACAGGCAGCAACGACACCTTCAAGTGGACCTCATCTGCCTGGTAAACAAGGGGAAGACGCAGCGCCTCGAAAGGTTCGACACGCGTACCGATGGCCCTCTTGCTGCGATAAAGAAGGTCGGATGCTTCTTCCGACGGCAGCGGGTCAGTCGAACCTATCTGCAAAGGAGTCAGTACATCGTTCTCCACTTTCATCAGGCTATTGTCCAATGTTACGGTCGGCATCTCTACAGCGCCCAGTAGCTGACGCCATTTGGTAGCGACAAGAGTTGGCAGTTCACTCGCGAGTAGTTCCATACGATGCTTGCAGTCATCCACAGCCCACGGCTTAGCGGCATCATGCTCTACAAGCTGCATATTGCATAAGCGCTGGATCTGAGAGGTCACCATGTTGATTGGATACTCGATGGTTCGAAAATAGGCATTGACATAGTCATTGGAAACGACCTTGTCATTCAGTTCAAGCGAAAGCTGCAACTGCAGATTCTGACTCTCGCCTATGCCTCGACGCAAAGCCTCAAAACTTTGTGGTAATTCGGGGTGAAATGACATCGCAAGGTCAAAGAAATCGTTCCAAACCTGCGACCAATTGCAACCAAGGCCACTCATTTGGGTGTAATGCAAATCCTCAAGTTCATCAATCGAATAGGTCTGCCGATAAGGGCGGATATCCCAAGCCATATCAAAAAAGAGAAAAAGCTGGAGTTCTCCTCCCAACTGATGCTCCCATTTCATCTGCCACTCGTCCCTGCAACCATAATCATATGCTCGAAGTCCTTCAAGCCGAATGCGTTCAGGCGCATCAAGAGCGAGACTTAGTCCGAGATATGGCATCGAGGCCGGTTTGAGTGTCCAGCGGAAAACGTCCATCGAGTCGCTGCTCACAGCATCGTTCGAATTGCTCACTCCCGTGGCTCGCAGTCGCAGGAGGAGCTCCTGCAGAAATCGATCGTGCTGCTGGGAACCATCGATAATCAACGTCCGAATTGGGACAGATGCTTCAAACAATTCTTCGTAAGCTACTCCTAACTCATAGGAATCCATCTGCAACGCAGGAGCATCGACCCACCATCGAAAAGGCGAAACGCCCCACTTCCGACTTAAAGTCATCAAACCGAAAGCAGTCCCCAACTCATCGCTACCGACCACGAACAACTGTCTGCCATTGTTGTTGACCTTCAGCATGAAGGCACCTTTACGTCCAGCAAGATTATCAAAATTGATGCCCCGAATTCGGGAATACTTCTTAAGTTCTGAGTTATCGTATGTAGCAACAATAATCTTGGCATCGGCCATGTTATTGGTATGAACCAGAAATTCGCCGAATACCTCATGATAATCCTGTTCGAAGAGCCTGTCGGCACGTTCGATATGCGTTTCGGGCAAACGCTGGCAATACAGTTTCAGTGATTCACCATTCTGGATGATGAAATTATCTGCCCATGCAGCCAGACAGAAGCAGAAGCCAAGAATCACAGAAAACAAATGCTTCATGTTCTATCAGTACTTTTGGATGCGGGTGGCATCGAGTTTCAGGAATATAAACAACAGGATCGTGAATGACCAAAGGCCCGATCCTCCATAGCTGAAGAACGGCAGTGGAATGCCGATGACCGGTACCAGACCTATGACCATACCCACATTAATTATTACATGGAATGCAAAAATGCAGGCAACACAATAGCCATAGACCTGTGCAAATGCCGTACGTTGTCGCTCGGCCAACGATATGAGGCGCAAAATGAGGATGGAATAGAGCAGAAGTACAGCGACACAACCAATGAAGCCCTGTTCTTCACCTACGGTGCAGAAGATGAAATCGGTCTCCTGTTCTGGCACATATGCGAGTTTGGTCTGAGTGCCTTCGAGGTACCCTTTTCCCAAAAGTCCTCCAGAACCGATGGCAATCTTTGCCTGATTTACGTTGTAGCCAGCTCCCTTAAGATCCTCCTTCATGCCAAGCAGTACTTCGATACGTCCACGCTGGTGGGGCTGCAGCTTGTTGAATGCGAAGTCACAGGTGTAAAGGAATCCGACAAAAAGCACCGCAAAGATGCCGACAATCAGATAAGATTTCGCCTTATGAAGCAGGAACAGGAAAACACAGTATCCGATGGTGAAAAGATTAATGAGCCACCCGATCCAACGATACTCGAAATGGAAGGGCCATACAATGAAATGGTCCAGCAGGCCAAACACTCCAAATCCCACAAGGGCAACGAATGTGATCAAGCCAGCAGCATTGATATTTTCTGCAAAGAATGCCAGCATCCCGGCAACGAGGAAAGGAATGACCGTAAGAACGAGGTTCTGTCCTTTCAGCGAAGGCGGTGCAGATTCTTCCGGACCGAGAACGACACCCTCGGGCAGGGCTTCCACACTATATTTGATGCCAAGAACAAAAATCAGGATAAAGCAGAATCCTGCCCATAGCACGATGCCCGACATACCCTGACGATAAAACAACAGCACCAAAGAGAAATAGACAAGTGCCGAGCCTGTCTCATTCTGCAGGATAATAAGCAGAACGGGAAGGAGGATGATGGCACACGCCTTTGCGAAATTGGCAGGTTCTGTGAACTTGAAGTTGTATCCATTGAAGAGATACGCCATCATGAGGGCAGTTGAAAACTTTCCGAACTCGGCAGGCTGTATCGAAAAAGAACCAATCTTAATCCACGAATGTGAACCGTTGATATTAGTGCCAATAAAGATGGTGAAGAAAAGCAATAGCATCACCCCCACATAAATCAAAGGCGCATAGGTCATGTAGAACCGGCTGTCGAGGCAAAGTATCGCAATGATGAGGAAGAGGGCCAGCGCGAACCAGACGATCTGTTTGCCTGAGGGGCGGGCAAAATCGAAGATCGAGGCTCCATCGAAATTATAACTGGCAGCATTAATGGTGACCCAACCCGCGAGGACCAGAATCACATAGACAATCAATGTCAGCCAATCAAAACTACGAAGGAAATTCATTCTCTACTTGAAATAATAATGCGTAATTTATTTCTTCTTGTAATCGGTGTATTGAAGCGTCGAGCTGTGGAACATATTATATTCCATCATTTTTCTACGCCCAGAAATCTTACCGTTCAAATATTTCTCGATTACCAGGGTGCCGATGGGAACTCCGAACGTTGCACCGAAACCGCCGTTCTCGACAAAGCAGCAGACTGCAATCTTAGGCTGTTCCATGGGGGCAAATCCCATGAATACCGAATGGTCCTTTCCATGGGGGTTCTGAGCGGTACCAGTCTTGCCGCAAAGTTCGATACCTTCGGGATCAAGGTTGCCACTTCGTCGCACAGTGCCGTTGACTGCAGCAGACCTCATGCCCTTGACAATCCATTCGTAGTGAGAAGAATGGACTTTTGTCTTATGCTGTATCCGGAACGTATCGGGAATCAGAGTATCCTGTATCTCGTGTATCACATGTGGAATATAGTAATACCCGCGATTCGCGATGGTTGCTGCAAGATTGGCTATTTGGAGCGGCGTGGCAAGAATCTCTCCCTGACCAATGGAAATCGAGATGATACTGATAGGTTTCCAATCCTCAGTGCGAAGCATCTTGTTATAATAGGCAGGATTTGGAATGAATCCTCGGATTTCACCCGGCAGATCGACTCCAAGCCGATACCCGTAGCCCATCGATACCATATAGTTCTTCCATGCCTCGAATGCATCCTGAATACTTTTGTATTTCCTATTATTCAAAATGTTGACCAGGCACCACCCGAAGTAGCCATTGCAAGAACCTGCAATAGCCGGAACAATAGACCACTGAGCTATACCATCGTGACATCCCATTCGGAACTTTCCCATCACAAAACCTCCACGACAGGGAAGAAGAGTCTGGGGGGTAATAGCTCCCTCTTCCAAGCCAATCAAGCCTTGAGTCGGCTTGAATGTGGAACCTGGTGGATAAGCTGCCGAAATAGTTCGATCGAGCAACGGCTTGTAGGGATTGTCGAGCAATTCCTTGTAATGCTTGCCACGCTGACGTCCCACGAGCATACTGGGGTCGAATGTAGGACTCGAAACCATAGCCAATATCTCTCCTGAAGCAGGTTCTATGGCCACCAAAGCACCAACCTTATTGACCATCAGACTTTCTGCATAAGCCTGCAAGTCGGCATCTATTGAAAGTGTCAGGTTACGGCCAGCTTTGGGAACAACGTCATACTTGCCGTCTTCGTAATGGCCCTTGATGCGTCCATGTGCATCGCGAAGAAGGATTTCCTTACCTTTGACTCCACGCAAGTACTTCTCGTAGCTCTTCTCCACACCGAGATCACCCGTGTAGTCTCCTCGCTGATAGTAGTCATCAGACAACACTTCCTTCAACGTCACCTCACGAATATTGCCTAAGATGTGCGGTGCTATCGAACGCATGTATTGACGAATGGTACGTGGACGAATTTCGAACCCGTGGTACTTGTACATCCTCTCCTGCAGCTTTGCATAATCCGCCACGCTGAGCTGGGTGGCAAAGGTCTGCTGGGTATAGCTCGAATAGCCCGTGTTACGCCTGAGGTTCTTGATATCAGCCATGCGTTCATCGAAACCTTCGCGGGTGATGCCTAACGTATTGCACAAATCCAGGGTATCAAGATCTTTCACTTCGCGCATCGTCACCACAAGGTCATAGGCTGGCTGATTATAAACCAACAGACTCCCATTGCGATCGTAGATCTGGCCACGAGCGGGAAATATGGTTTTGGTCAGGAAAGCGTTGTTGTGCGCCATGGCCTGATATTTGTCATCCACAATCTGAAGGACAAATAGGCGCAAGATATATATTAGAAAGATCAGCAAAACCAATCCTCCTATTACAAAACGACGCTTTTCGAGTTCATAATTGTGTTGCATGCAGGTTATTTCTTCGAGGATGCAAATTCAAATGCCATACAGATGCCGAATGTCAGGCTTATACTGATGAATATCTTGGCCAGCAGGACCGGAAAATTGAACAGTGTGAAGGATTCGATGATATAAAGCAATATGCAATGCATGACGATAATTGACAAAGAGAAACGCGCATAGGCCGACAAACCAATCTGCTGCATTGAGACAAGACCATTCTTGAATTCCGGGTCGTCGTTATACAAATGTAGAATCACATCGCGCAACGCCATAACAGACACTGCCGTCAAGGCATGCATTCCTGGTGTATTACAAAAGATATCCACAACGAATCCCACCAGAAAGCCCATTACAATCTGGACCACCCGACTGATTTCGACCGGCGCCTTCAACAGTGCGATGACATAAACGAGAGCCACCCCACCAAAAATGGGCAGATGATTGAACAGCAGTACTTGAAGCACTACCGCCAACAAAAGCCACAATATGTATAGCAAGATGCTCATCAAATAGTAGTATTTTAAAATGCAATCCTATTATTTATCTGATGTTCCGATAGACTCCTGCAGTCTATCGCGTTCCTCCTGTTCATCATTAAAGATTACATGGACAGCATTCAGACGGTTAAAGTTAGGGAAAAGCTCGATCTGCAACGTCAGGAAACTGCCTCCTCCGTCAAACGTATCAACAATGCGACCCACAGGGATATTCTTCGGGAAAGAAGAAGTATAACCTGTAGTCACTATAGTATCTCCATTCTCATAATCCACATTACGAGGCAGATCCTCAAAATGAGCATAACGGCTATCTTTTCCATCCCATACGAGCGAACCGAACGATTCGGTATCCTTCAGCATGACTGAAAGACGCAACTTCGGATTCAGCACACTAAGTACAAGAGAATAATGTTCCGAGACATTTGCAACAATACCCACAACACCATTCTGGTCGGCCACGCCAAGGTCCTGATGAACGCCGTCAGCAGAACCCTTGTCCAGGGTGATGTAGTTCTCGGCCTGATTGATGCTGTTACCGACCACATGGGCAATCAGATACCGATACTGATGATGAACCGAATCATTCGAATGAGAACCAAGGTCCTGATACTGCTGCAGAAGCTGACGCAAAGCCTGGTTCTCGGCTTCGAGCTGTCCCGTACGTTCCAGCATCTCATCATTGGTCTGACGTAATCCGAAATATCCGGTCACATTGGCCTGGATATCATATACATTGGCCGTGATGAAATTGGCGCTGCTGAACCAGATGCTACGATGGTATGGGTTGGTCTGGCATAGCAGCACTATGCTTAGAATGGCCAAAAACAGCCACGTAAACCACGGGCTGTTCTTGGTAAAAAAGCGTATCAGATTCTCCATGATTCAAATGGATCTGACAGGCAATTAACGAATGAGGAATGGGAATCGATCGATGTTCTGGAGTGCAATACCTACACCCTTTGCCACACTCAACAGAGGATCTTCTGCCACATGGAAAGGAATGCCGATCTTATCCTGCAGTCGCTTGTCAAGGCCACGGAGCAAAGCACCGCCACCTGCCAGATAAATACCGTTGCGAACAATATCGGCATACAGCTCCGGAGGAGTCTGCTCGAGTCCTGTGAGAACAGCAGCCTCAATCTTTGTGATGGACTTCTCGATGCAGTGGGCAATCTCCTGATAGCTGACCGGAACCTCCATTGGAAGTGCGGTCATTCGGTTTGGACCACGCACTACGAAGTCTTCGGGCGGATTATCGAGCACTGTAAGGGCAGAACCCACGTTGAACTTAATCTGCTCAGCGGTAGGAACACCGACTCTGATGTTGTGCTGACGGCTCATGTACTCCATAATGTCCTGCGTCAGGTCGTTGCCAGCGATACGAATGGAATTGTTGGTCACAAGACCGCCCAACGAGATAACAGCGATTTCCGTCGAACCGCCGCCGATATCCACAACCATGTTTCCTTCGGGAGCAAGAACATCAATACCGATACCTATGGCAGCTGCCATGGGCTCGTAAAGCATATAGACATCACGGCCTCCTGCATGTTCACTTGAGTCACGTACGGCACGCAACTCCACTTCAGTAGAACCCGAAGGCACACCGACCACCATACGGAGCTGGGGCGTAAAGAGATGACGGCTGCTGAATGCCATCTTCACCATGCCACGGATCATCTGCTCAGCGGCATTGAAGTCTGCAATTACGCCGTCTCGCAACGGACGGACAGTACGTATGTTAGCTGGCGTCTTACCCTCCATCTGCTGGGCCTTGTGGCCTACGGCAATCATTTTCTCTCCCTCCAGGGCAACGATTGATGGAGCATTGACCACAATCTTGCCACCATGAATGATGACGGTGTTGGCCGTTCCGAGGTCGATGGCAACCTCTTGTGTCAAATTAAAGAATCCCATTCTTTGATTAGTGGATTTGTATTGTTAACAATTAAGGAATTACTTCTGCTGGGCGAACCAGGCATGGATGGCAGTATCATAATGGCTGCTCACGCCGAATGCCTGTTCAGCGAAACTCAGACGATCATCGTAATCGCTCTTAGCGCCCTTGGTCTTGAGCATGTCGGCGAGCTGCTGATATTGTGCCTTGCTGGCCACGATGATGACATCCTTGAAGTTCTTGGCAGCTGCTCGGATGAGAGAGATGCCTCCAATGTCAATCTTTTCGATGATGCTCTGGAAATCAGCGCCACTGGCAACTGTATCCTCGAAGGGATAGAGATCAACGATAACGAGATCTATTTCTGGAATGGCGTATTTTACCATCTGTTCCTTATCTCCTTCATTGTCACGACGGCCAAGGATTCCACCGAAAACCTTTGGGTGAAGGGTTTTGACACGTCCGCCAAGGATAGAGGGATAAGTAGTGAGGTCCTCAACTGCATTGCAAGGCACACCCAACCCCTCAATGAACTTCTGTGTTCCACCCGTCGAAAGCAGGGTGACGCCATTGGCATGAAGCAACTTGATGATCTCGTCGAGACCATCCTTATGGAACACCGAGACGAGAGCCGTTTTGATTATCTTCTGATCGCTCATATTTGTTTGATTTATTATAATACTAATTAATTTTGCGGCGCAAATATAGTAAAAATTTTTGATATGCAATCATTTTTACACCCAAATTTTAAAATAAATTTTCTATTTCCTATCTTCAACTGCAATTCCTGCCCTATTTTATAGTTTTCGTCACGCAGTTTTTCGGGTTGTGGATTAGTATATCTCGGGCACTGTCCGAAAGCGTATTTCAGGCAATGTTTGGTCTGCATTACCATTCCTTCCTTATTGGGCTGTATTTCAAAAGCATCCAAAACGTTTTCAATCTTCATTTCTCGATATATTTCGAATGCTTTTCGGTTCATCACATTTGCCCGAAAATCAGTAGGCAGAATGCCTCTTGCATCAAGCCTAATTGCACGCTCCTTATAATCGGGCAATAAGAAGGACTTGCGAACTTGACTTTGCATTTTAAGACGTTCTTCGAGCAATTTTTGCACACACGAACGTCGTAATTCAGTCATTTTTGACGAGGGGACAAACCATTTGTCCCCTTCAATCTCGATGCTATGAACGCGGAATGGAGTCCCTCCCATTTTTCCCAACTGCTTGATAATATTGTCCCGCTGCGAACGGTCTGCCGATGCAAAATCTCCTTCCATTTCCACGGTAACTTTTTCGCGATCATAGCAGCTCATCTGTAGTACGACCTTATCGGGAAAGGCAGAGTAATGGATATCGACAGGCATAGTCCGCAACGCAGAAGGTTTGCTCAACAGCTGCTCGAAAGCAATATCCAGATTCCGAAAGACTGCCTGTCCCTGCTTCAGCGAACGACACACCTGAACGCCTTCGAGCGGGAAACACGAGTTTGTAGTTTTATCAAATCGATTGAGACGGAATCCCTGCTGCCCGACAATAAGCCCGTCACCATTATGCAAGGCATCGACGGAAAGATCGATGACAAAATGATCTCGCAGGACTTTTTGAATGGTCCCTACCCTTTCGCCCATCGATTTAGGGCTCTCGAAATTCCACATGGGCTCGCGTTTACCTTCGGCGAAATACGACGTAAAGCCACGATTAAAACTTTTCTCAAGACAGGGCTCAAATCTGAATTCAGGCTGACCATCACTGATGTGTGCGCAATCCTCGCGACGAGCAATGATCTGGTCAATCAGTTTGCGATAGTAAGCCACAACGTTCTTGACATAGGACATCTCCTTGAGCCGACCTTCAATCTTCAAGGAAGTAACACCTGCATCGATGAGTTGCTCAACAAAGGCTGAACGATTCATGTCACGCAAGGAAAGCAGATGACGCTGACGCACCAGAAGCTTGTCGCCCTGCGGACTCAGCAAATCCATTGGCAAGCGACAAGGCTGGGCACATTCTCCACGGTTGGCCGAACGGTAGGTCAGGGTTTCACTCAAGTAGCATTGCCCGCTGATACAAACACAAAGCGCACCATGTATAAAGCACTCCATTTCCACATCTGGAACGGCCTCATGAATCGCACGAATCTGTTCCACTCCCAATTCGCGAGCCAGCACAACACGTGTCATCCCCAAGTCCCTGAACAATCGGGCACGCTCGACTGTTCGTGTATCGGCCTGTGTCGAGGCATGCAGCTCAATCGGAGGCAAGTCCATCTGAAGCAATCCAAGATCCTGAATAATCAGCGCATCGACGCCCGCTTCATAAAGTTGCCACGACATCTTCTCAGCCTCGACCAGCTCAGCATCGGTCAGAATGGTATTCAAGGCGACAATGGTCTTTGCGCCGAACTGATGTCCGTACAGGGCCAATCGCTCGATATCTTCGATAGAGTTGTGAGCTGCCGCGCGAGCACTGAATGCAGGAGCACCGATATAGACAGCATCCGCGCCATGATTGAACGCTTCGATGCCGACGTCTGCCGATCGTGCTGGTGCAAGAAGTTCTATCTTGTTCATAAATGGATAGCAATTCTGAAAACCCGATTTAATCTCAAGGTGCAAAGATAGGCTTTTTTTGTCAGATAAACCATTTTTTCGTTGTTTTTTTTGCAAATAATCATCAAAGACATTATCTTTGCGTCCAAATTGTATTTTTATCATATAATAATGTTGTCGTTCTAAGGTTTCAGGTTATGTTACAATCTCTTCAGATGGTAAGCCGATTTATGAGCCGTTACTGCTCGTGGATTGTGATTGCAGCAGCCGTACTGAGCGGTTTCTTCCCCAATGTCTTCGCATGGGTGCAGCAAGGGGCACGACCTTCTATTATCTTGGGCATCATCATGCTCACTATGGGCTGCACACTCTCTACCGAAGATTTCAAGGTAGTATTGAGCCGACCTTTTGATATCCTGCTTGGTACAATCGCCCAATATACCGTCATGCCATTTGTTGCATACGGACTTACCAGAGCATTTCATCTCGATCCTTTCCTGAGCGCCGGTATCATTCTGGTGGGTTGCTGCCCAGGTGGAGTTTCCAGCAATATCATGTCATTTCTATGCCATGGTGATGTAGCTTTCTCAGTGGGAATGACCACAGTATCTACCCTTCTTGCGCCACTGATGACACCCCTCATGGTGCTTTGGCTGGCCGGTCAGCAGATCGAGGTGGATGCCTTTGGAATGTTTCAGAACATTTGTCTTGTAACCATTCTTCCCGTAGCATGTGGTTGTACATTCAACTACTTCTTCGGCAAACGCGAGAATTTCAAGCAGATTCAATCCGTGATGCCCGGCATCTCGGTCTTCTGTCTGGCACTCATTGTAGGTGGAGTCATCTACACAGTACATCCAAGGCTCGAAGAGAATGGACTAAGTCTCATTGCTCTTACATTGGCCGTCGTCACCTGCCACAATGGTCTCGGATATCTGCTTGGGTATCTAATTGGCAAGGCAGCACGATTCTCCATTGCCAAGCGTCGCACCATCAGTATCGAAGTTGGCATGCAGAATGCCGGCATGGCAACAGTACTTTCGAGCAACTTCTTTGCGACACCCGCCGCCATTGCAGCCAATCCGATGGCGGCCCTCAGCGTTGTACCCTGCGCTATATCCTGCGCCTACCACAGCATCTCAGGCACCATTCTTGCCTCCTTCTTCGCTGCGCAAGACAAGAGAGAAAGATAAGAGAGGTTCTGAGTATTTTATAGTGTAGAAAGAATCGAAAGTTTAGGAGCAAAAAAGATGAAAGAGGGTTCTTTCCAGTTCAAGCAATTCACCATCCAGCAGGATCGATGCGCCATGAAAGTGGGCACCGATGGAGTATTGTTGGGTGCCTGGGCTGACATCTCTCATCATGCTGTAGATACAAAACGCAAGTATTCCATACTCGACATAGGAGCAGGGACCGGCATCATCTCCCTCATGCTGGCACAACGAGCAGCAGAAGCAGGGATAGATTTCCAGATTGATGCGGTGGAAATTGACCAAGATGCTGCACAACAGGCTACCGAAAATAGCAACGATTCGCCATGGGCAAGGCACATCTCCGTTTTACCTTTGTCCTTGCAGGAATTTGAACAACAAACGGACAAGACCTACGATCTCATTGTCAGTAATCCGCCTTTTTACAATGCCACATTGAAGCCACAGGACAATGGTCGTGCTGTCGCTCGACACAAGGATGCTCTCCCCTTCACCGAAATTGCTCATTTTGCCAGCAAAAGGCTTGCTGAGAACGGCCGTTTGTCCATTATCTTCCCCACTAATTACGATTCGGAAGTAATGACGGCCATCGTGCTCAGCGGACTTCATCCTGTACGTATTTTCGACATTCTCACCAAGGTGGGAAAGCCTTGCAAGCGTCGGATGGCAGAGTTCGCTGCCGAAAGAGTTCCTTTGCTGCGGGAGCAATTGGCTATCCGCAATGCCGACGGGAAATACACCGAAGAATACCGTGCACTCACTTCCGCCTTCTACCTTCATCTAACCGATTAGGCATTCCCTTTTTTTCTCATATCTTCCTTTTTCACATCGGTACCATCACTCTTAATCCTCAAAAAATATCCTCTTTCGACCCGTTATTTTATTCAATAAGAAAGTAAAATTGTACAAAAAACGCAAAATTCTTTTTTTTTGAGGCAAAATATTTGTATAAAAAAACAAAAGTCACTATATTTGCACCGATATAAACACACTAAAATTATAGATTCATGAAGCACTATGTATGCGCCGTCGATTTCGGTGCCACGAGTGGACGAATGATTATCGCCCGTCTCAACGAAGAAGGAGTTCTCGAGACTGAAGAAGTACGTCGTTTTCCCAACGCCATTCAGGAAAAAGATCACGATGGCAAGTTCTATTGGAATATGACCGCCTTGATTGGCGAAGTTGTTGCCGGCCTCAAGGATCTTGCCACACGTCCCGATATCCGCATCGAGTCCATCGGTGTAGATACCTGGGGTGTTGATGTCGTCTTCGTCAACAAGGACGGAAAGATGATCGAGGAGCCCCGTGCCTACCGTGATCCCTATTCCGTGCCAGCCATGGATGAATATATCCAGAAGGTCGGACGAGAAAAGATTTACGAGAAGACGGGCATCCAGTTCATCAACTTCAACACGCTTTTCCAGCTCTATGCTTGCCACAAGGAAGGATTCCGTCCTTTCGAGGATGCCGCGCAGTATGTGTTCATCCCTGATTACGTAAGCCTCTACCTCACTGGCAAGGCTGTCTGCGAATACACCATCCTCTCCACTTCCGAATTCCTCGACCCACGCACCAAGCAGATTGACCAAGAACTCATCGAGGCTGCTGGTGCCGACATCAGCAAGTTTCCTCCCGTTGTTTTCCCAGGGCATATTATTGGAAACCTCAAGCGCGAAGTGGCTGATTTTGGCTACGACATTCCGGTTGTCGCCATTGCGGGCCACGACACGGGGTCGGCTGTTGCTGCCGTGCCTGCCAAGGACGAGAAATTTGCTTATCTCTCGTCAGGTACGTGGTCGCTCATGGGCATCGAATCGAAGGACCCGATTATCAGCAAACGCTCCTTCGAACTCAACTTCACCAATGAAGGCGGTGTCGAAGGCACCACACGTTTTCTCAAGAACATAACGGGTATGTGGATCCTTGAACAGTGCCGTAAGGAATGGAAGCGCATGGGCAAGGACTACGACTTCAAGACTCTCGGAGAGATGGAGCAAAGCGGCGAGCCCTTCCGTTCGTTCATCAATCCCGACGACCCGATGTTCGCCAATCCACCCTCGATGCTCGAAGCCATTCGCGAATACTGCAAGAAGACCAGTCAGCCTATCCCCGAGACCGATGCTCAGATTGCACGTCTCATCATGGAATCACTGGCTCTTCGTTATCGCACGGTATTCAACTGGCTCAAGCAACTGGCGTCCTTCCCGCTCGACGTACTGCACATCATCGGTGGCGGTTGCCAGAATGCACTCCTTGCCCAATGGACAGCCAACTCCATCGGTTGCCCTGCGCTTTGTGGTCCCGTCGAGGCCACGGCCATTGGAAATATCATGATGCAGTTCAAGGCTATCGGTAAGGTGAAGGACATCACCGAAATGCGCGCCCTCATCGCCAAGGCCATCGAACTAAAACGCTACGAGCCACAGGACACCGAAGCTTGGCTTAAGGCTTATGAGCGCTATACCGCAATTTGTGAGAAGTAATCCGATTCTTCTAATGATTCTGAAATGTCGTTATTCATACATTATTTAATTATAAAACAAAATGGGAAATAGTAAAGGAAGCTTAAGGAGCACGATTGCCGTGTCTCTCACCAACTATCTTGATGCAGGAGCCATTGTGGCAGGTGCCAGTGGCTTGACACTTTGGCAGAAATATCTCGGCCTTTCTGAAGTACATCTGGGTTGGCTCAACTTCATTAGCGCCAACTGTCTCGGTGCTGCCCTCGGTGCCATCATCGGCGGATTCCTCGCCGACAAGTATGGACGCAAGTTCATCTTCACCTACAATCTGCTCGTCTATATGCTCGGTGTGCTCACCGTCATGTTCAGCGTCAATTTCCCCATGCTGCTCTGTGGATTCCTCATCACAGGCATTTCAGTCGGCGTGGGCGTACCCGCCTCTTGGACCTATATCTCCGAGAGTTCAGAGGTGAACAACCGTGGACGCAACATCTGCATCTCGCAGATGTCTTGGGGCTTTGGCCCCATGTGCATCCTGCTCCTTGGAATGCTTTTTGCCCCGGGCGGCTATCTCTTCAGCTGGGTTGAGTCGCTGGCGCATGCCGTCGGCGGTGCAGATCTCGCAGAACCTGCCGTCAACGTCTTTTCGTCACGCATCGTCTTCTTCTCGCTCTTCATCGTAGCATTCATCGCCTGGAATCTACAGCGCGGACTTCAGGAAAGTGCCGAGTTCGTGGCACAGAAGAACTCCGGACAGAAGACTGGTCTCTTGGACAACATCAAGGTGCTCTTCCAGAACAGCATCGCCGTCAAGACCGTCTGCTTCCTTGCCACCATCTACCTCACCTGGAACCTCGTCGCCTCGGTGATGGGCTTTTTCCAGCCCCATATTTATGAGACCGCTGGTGGTGTAACCAACGAGCAGGCCAACTGGATGAACTGCATCCAATGGGCCATCATCGTCGGCGTGACCTTCATCGTCTCGAAGTTCATCGACAAGGTTCAGCACAAGGCCATCTACATCTTCGGACTCCTCGTTGCCATCAGCGCATGGGTTGTCATCGTCACAATCGGCGTCAACGGTCCTGCCGGCCTCTGGCTGTTCGCAATCCTTTGGGGTGTACAGGGCGGTAGTTCTCCTCAGATCTTCTATGCCCTCTGGGGCTCCGAACTCTTCCCCGCCAAGTTCCGTGCCGGTGCCCAGGGTCTGATGTTCTTCATCGTCCGCGGCCTATCCGCCGTCTGGGGTCTCATCTTCACCATCATCTACGGTGAGAATGGCGAAGGCTTCACCATTGCCGCCTTCTGCATGATTGCCCTCCTCACCATCTCCCTCATAGTCGGCATGATCGGTTGTCCAAACACCCGCTGCAAACCTCTCTCCCAAATCACCCGCGAGCGCTACGGCGACACGGTCTAAATTAGTGTTACTGTCGCGACCATCCTTGGCCGCCCTAAGTCAATGTCGCAGCCACCCTTGGCCACAAATGTCAATGTCGCAGCCAAGTTTGGCTGCCCCAATATCAACCAACCAACCCCACAAACAAATATGAAAACCATCTTAGAAAACCGCCCCGCCCTTAAGGCCGTCATCTACCAGATTGCCGAGGTCACAGGCTACCTTTGGCAGAAAGGTTGGGCTGAGCGCAATGGCGGTAACATCACCGTCAACGTCACCGAGTTTATGGACGACGAATGCAAAGCCATGTCTGCAATCTCCGAAGTGAAACCCATCGGTATGACTCTCCCCTATCTGAAAGGCAAGTATTTCTATTGCAAAGGCACCGGCAAGCGCATGCGCGATCTGGCCAAGGAACCCATGCAGAACGGCAGCATCATCCGCATCCTCGACGATTGCGCATCCTACGAAGTCATTGCCGACGTCAACGTTGTTCCAACCAGCGAATTGCCCACTCATCTGGCACTCCAGAATTACCTCCTCGAGACAGGAAGCTGCTACAAGGCCACTCTCCACACCCATCCTATCGAGCTCGTTGCCATGAGCCACATTCAGCGTTTCCTGAAGGGCGACGAGATGACCAAGGTACTTTGGTCGATGATTCCCGAGACCCTCGCATTCGCTCCGCTTGGCATAGGCATCGTGCCTTACGCACTTCCCTCTTCTGTAGCTCTCGCTGAGGCTACCCTCGAGCAGATCAAGACCCACGACGTAGTCATGTGGGAAAAGCACGGCACCGTAGCCGTAGGCAAGGACATCATGGATGCCTTCGACCAGACCGACGTTCTCTGCAAGGCAGCTAACATCTACATGTGCGCCCGCAGCATGGGCTCCGAACCCGACGGCATGACCACCGCCCAGATGAAGGAAGTCCAGGATGTCTTCAACCTCCCCAAGTCCCGTCCCTGTTGAGATTAGTGTTTCAGTCGCAGCCATGTTTGGCTGCCTCTTTCCCCCCCTTTGTTTCCGTGGCGGCCATTCTTTGCCGCCCACCACTCATTCCCCC
>JAEEUA010000040.1 GCA_016286775.1 Bacteroidales bacterium | reverse complement strand
AGCGATCTTCACGCCCTTGTTCTTGCTGATATATACGCAAGGAACGGGGTTGAGCGAGTGGGCGGTGTTGGGAGTTCCGTCAGGATTGATGGCGTAGTCGCAGTTGCCGTGGCCGGCAACGATGAGCACCTCGTAGTGGCAAGCCTTGGCAGCCTCAACTACATCGTGGCAGCAGAGATTGATGGTCTCGACAGCCTTCTGGATGGCTGGATAGACACCTGTGTGACCTACCATGTCGCCATTGGCGAAGTTGCAGGCAATGAAGTCGTACTGCTGCGTCTTGATAGCATCGACGAGCTTGTCCTTCACGATGAGGGCAGACATCTCGGGCTGCAGATCGTAGGTAGCAACCTTGGGTGAAGGAACGAGGCAACGATCCTCACCGGCATACTCTGCCTCACGACCACCGTTGAAGAAGAAGGTCACGTGAGCATACTTCTCGGTCTCAGCGATACGGAGCTGCTTGAGACCTGCGTTGCTGACGATTTCGCCCAACGTCATCTCGACATTCTCCTTCGGGAAGAGGATGTGCAGACCCTTGAACTTGGCATCGTAGGGAGTCATGCAGCAATAGTAGAGCGGGATGGTCTTCATGCCCTGCTCAGGCATATCCTCCTGGGTGAGCACCGAAGTAATCTCCTTGGCACGGTCATTACGATAGTTGAAGAAGATAACGGTGTCGCCTGGCTGGATGGTACCCACGGCTTTGCCGTCGCGTGCCAATACGCATGGCTCAACGAACTCATCGGTCACACCATTATCGTACGAAGCCTGCATGCCCTCGACAGGATCGGCATACTGACTGCCCACACCAGCGGTAAGCTGGTCATAAGCACGCTTGATGCGGTCCCAACGCTTGTCGCGATCCATGGCATAGAAACGTCCGGTGATGGAGGCAATCTCGCCGCAACCCACCTTGTCGCAGTGATCCTTGACAGTCTGGATGAAACCAATGCCCGAATGGGGGTCTGTGTCACGACCATCCATGAAGCAATGGAGGAATGTACGTCCCTCCAAACCATAAGACTTGGCAAGATCGACAAGCTTCAGCAGATGAGCGAGGCTCGAATGAACGCCACCCGTCGAAGTGAGGCCCATGAAATGGATGCTGCCACCCTTCTTGGCATTCTCGAAGGCGCCTACAACTTCCGGATTCTGGGCAATGGTGCCATTCTCGCAAGCCATGTTGATCTTCACAAGATCCTGATAAACGATACGTCCTCCGCCAATGTTCATGTGACCGACCTCGGAGTTGCCCATCTGTCCGGCAGGAAGACCCACGTTGAGGCCGTCGGTGCGGAGCTGGGAGTGTGGATAATCGACAAGAAGAGAATCCCAATATGGAGTCGGGGTGCTGGCGATGGCATCAGACTTCGAACCGTCACCGATTCCCCAGCCATCGAGAATGAGCAAAAGTGCTTTCTTAGACATACTATTCAAATAACAATTAACAATTAATAATTAACAATGAATAACTAATAATTTCCTTTTTGGAATCTATGCTGCAAATGTAGCTTTATTTTCCCAAAACTCCAAATTTCGAATACAATAATTCACTGCAACACATATAAATAATATATGGGTGCAAAGTGGGGTTGCTTATTTGCTGCCAAGCCAAGCTCCGAGGAGTACAGCCCCCAAGCCCAGCACCAAGGTCAAAAGAAAATATGCCGCAAAAAGTCCAGGGTGTCCTCCTCGCAACAAGTCGATGCCCTCGTTAGAAAAAGTAGAGAAGGTTGTAAAGCCGCCACAAAGGCCAGTAGTGAGGAAAAGACGCATCTCCGGACTCATGCCCGTTCGTTCCGAAACACTATAGAAGAAGCCGATCAGCACGCAGCCCAACACATTGGCTACCATCGTGGGCCAGGGGAAAATGGTTTGCCCCAATGTGCTTATGGGATTGAGGCGAAGATGCGTCTGGATGAGCTTGATACCGTAGCGAAATAAGGAACCGATACCTCCACCCAGAAAAACAAACAACAATTCACGCATAGATTTCGATTTAACGATTGGAAGAACGAATAGCGTCGAACATCGCCTCGGCATAGCGCCTGCCAAGCTCGATGGCGGCATCACGACTGAATCGGTTATTCTGAATCGGAGACACCGTCATCTGTGGCCGACGACTCCTGGCGTACCTTGCGAACATATTCCGACGGAGTAACGCCAAACTGCTGCTTGAAGCAGCGACTGAAGTAGAACGGATCCTTGAGCCCCACCTCGTAGGCGATGGCCGAAACAGAGAGCCGTCCCTCTGCCAAAAGGGCTGCAGCCTTCTTCATGCGCCGGATGCGCAGATACTCCTTGGGCGAAAAGCCCGTCACGCCCTTCACCTTGCGGAAGAAGATGGTGCGACCCAACGCCATCTCGCCGGCGAAGTCATCGGCACCGAACTCAGCGTCCGAAAGATGCTTGTCGATCACGGCATCGAGCCGCTCGAGGAATTCCCGGTCGAGTTCGCTCGTCGTGATCATTGTCTGCTGAAGGCTCTTGTCGGCGCTGAACTTCTCCTTGAGCCGACTGCGCTGGTTCATCAGATTGATGATGGTGGCAAGCAGCAGCTGGGTGCTGAACGGCTTGGTGATATAGGCGTCAACGCCCGCCTGCAGGCCTTCAATCCGGCTGGTCGTGCTGTCGAGTGCCGTCAGCGCCACAATCGGGATATGACTGGTGTCGAAATGCTGGCGCAGATGCTGGATTACCTCCAGACCGGAAATGCCCGGCATCATGATGTCGGTGATAACCAGATCGTATCCTTCCTCGGCACTTTCCACCTTGTCCAGTCCTTCCCGGCCGTCCTTTGCCGCATCGACATTGAAATATTGCTGCAGTTCGGTCTTCACAAAGAGGCGCAGGTCATCGTTGTCCTCGATGAGCAGCACACGCTGGCTGTTGATGGGGGCAAGCAGCGAAGGCAGTTCAGCCTCAGCCGTTGCGGGTTCGGGGTCGGGAAGCAGTTCCCCGGTGACCAGATAATCCTCCTTCGTGTAGCTCTCTTCGCCCAGGGGCAGGGTGACCGTGAAGATGGATCCTCCCTCCGGATTGGGCATATACCCGATGTCGCCATGATGCACCTCCACCAGCGCGGCACACAGGTTGAGTCCGATGCCCATGCTGCCACTGAGATAATGACTGCGGTTGAACCGTTCGAAAAGGTGGCTGCGCTGGTCCTCGGGTATGCCCACACCCGAATCGACGACGCGGATCGTCAGTTCGTTGACCGGAGCGGGATTCGCGCGCACTTCGAGCAGGATCCACCCGCCTTCGGGCGTATATTTGATGGCGTTGGAGAGCAGGTTATAGACCACCTTATCGACGCACGAACGGTCGAAATATCCCCAAAGGGCCTGCTGTGTCGTCGTCATCCGGTAATCGAGATGCTTTTGCTCGGCCACGTCGTGGAAGGAATCGAACAGTTCGCGCAGCAGACCGATGATGTCCATCTTCTCCAGGCGCAGGCTCATCACGTTGTTCTCCATGCGCCGGAACTCAAGCAGCTGGTTGATCAGATGCATCAGGCGGTCGGAATTGTGTTCCATCAGCGTCACGGGCTGCTCCAGGGCTTCGGGCAGATGCCCCGCCCTGCGAATACGTTCCAGGGCACCGCGCATCAGCGTGAGCGGCGTACGGAATTCGTGGCTCACATTGGTGAAGAACACCAGCTTGGCTTCGTTGAGCTGTTCCTGCAGGCGGATGTGCTGACGCAACTGCATACGGTCGCGTATCTGGCTGAAGGCGAACCAGGCAGCACCCGCCAGCAGCAGCATCCAGAGGCAAATCGCCCATCCGCGCAGGTACCAGGGCCACGCGATGTCGAACGAAAGGTCGATCGGGTCGCTCCAATGTCCGCTTTCGTTGACCGCCCGCAACAACAGCGGGTAATGGCCTGAAGGAAGACGCTTGAGGTCAATCCGTCCGGCGGGCGACAACGGGCTCCAGTCTTCGTCGCCCAACCGATAGCTATAGCGAATCGCCGAAGGGCGGATGGCATAGTCGAAGGTAGTGTAGCTGACACTCATGCTGTGTCCATCCACCTCCTGGCTGACCACGTGCACCTTCGGCTTCTCGCCCTGCTGCGAGCGGAAATGGTCCGGGTCGATGACGACTGCCCCCCGATAGCCGCTGAAGACCAGACGTCCGTCGGGCAACATCGTGCTGCAGCCCTCGCTGAAGACATTGCCGCTCATGCTGGGGGATGGGAAGAAGCTTTCTTCGAACCGGTTGGTTTCGGGGTCAAAGCACGAAAGGCCCAGTTCGGTGGCAATCCACACCCTGCCCAGACCATCTTCTCCAAAACTTTGCACCATGTCGTTGCAGAGACCTTCGCCACTGTTGAAGTGCACGAACTGCATATCCCTGTAACCTTCGGCCGAGGCAGGAACCTGCGTGACAGCAAAGCCGCAGCCCAATTCGGAAATGAACGCCCGGCCGCTTCGCGTGAGGAAGACACTGCGCACCTCGTCGCTCTTCAGCTGACCGCTCCCGGCTGTCAGCCGGATCACTGCCCCTTCTCCCTCACCGATTCCTTCGGGGTCGAAAATCAGCACACCATGACTGGTTCCCGCCCAGATCATCCCATTCGAATCCTGGGTAAGCGAACGGACACGGCGCTCGCCGTAGCTGTCCTGGAAGAAACGGTCGAACCGAACGCTCCCGGCCTTCCAGTCGGAGGCACGGCAAAGACCGCCTCCCAAGGTTCCCGCCCAGAGCGTGCCCTTCCGGTCGAAGAGAAGGGAATAGACGTCATCGTTCGACAACGATGCCCCGTCCTCCTCATCGTGGCGAAGATAGCTGCCCTTGTGCCAGATGCCCGACCCACGGGTGCCCATCCACAGGCCGCCGTCGGGGTCCTGTGCAAAACAATAGACATTGTCGGCCAGCTGCAGGGTGCGACGCCGCGTCCAGGTCGAGTCCATCCTGACCACCTCGCCTTGCTTGTCGGCGATCAGCAGACAGTCCTCAAACCCCTCAAACCTCTCAAACCTCCCATAGTGCACGGCGCGCACCACCTCGGCATCGGTCCCGGAAGAATGGTCCTGACCCGACGGATAGACAAAACGGAACCCCCGGTCGTCGGAAACCTGCAGCTGCGTGACGCCCATCAGTTCATAGCCCACCCACAACGAGCCCTTCCGGTCCTCCATGATCGAAATGATATGATTGCTCGCCAGCGGCGAAGCAGGGTTCTGTTCGTCACAGACATGATGCTCCAGATGTCCGTCCCGCGGGTCGAAGAAGAACAGGCCGTTGCCCGTGGTCGCAATGGCAATCAGACCACGACGGGTGTAGCAGATGCGGAAGATGAAGCTGTTCCCGAACGAAATCCGGTCGTTGATGACCTGAGGGAGCACGAATTCCTTCCCCTCCTCGGTCCAGACGAACCGCAGGGAACCATCGCGGCACACCTGCCACCGGTTGCCCCTTTCGTCCCTGATTTCCGATTGCAGGTGGTCGCTGCGCGTCGGCAGGTCGGCACGCGTGATGCTGTCGGCAGACTCCTCGTTCCTCGGCGCAGCCACTGCACGCCCCGTCGCCTTGTCCAGACAATAGGACCCGCCCTGTATCGTACTGATCCGGATCCGATGCTCGGCATCCTCCTTCACCTCCTGGATGCGCAGGTCGCCGATGCCCGCCTCCTGTCGATAGTTGCGGAAACTGTAGCCATCGTATCGGCTCAGGCCGTTGTTGGTGCCGAACCAGAGGTATCCCTCCTCGTCCTGGAAGATATGGCGCACCGTATTGGCTGCAAGGCCGTCGGCTGTGGTAAGGTGACGGCTTTGCAGCACGTATTCCGCACCGAGAGGCTGGAACCATGCACCCAGGCCAACGGCCAACAGCCAATAGCCAACTGCCGACAGCATTCTGTTCACGACTTCCTGTTTCTTCGTTTCCTGGCAGGCACTTCCTTCACGGGCTTGATGTATCCGCGTATGTCGAGCTTGTTCGACGGATGGTCGAAGAAGCGTTCGATGTCGAGCAGGTCCTCAATCACCATGAAGTCCCCCTGGTTGGGGCACTTGCGCAGCAGGTCCTTCAGGTTGTCGGCGCGGCTGAAGGTGAGTTCGCCCACCCGGATGTTGTTCGAATTGAGCACCTGCGCGTTGACGTTGAACCGCCCGTCGGGAAAGCTGGTGGGCACCAGCCACAGGTCATACAGGCATTCAATCCCTTCGATCGGGAAGTCGAATGGCACACCGTTGCGCATCAGGCCCACCGCGACGAGGTAGTAATGATGATCATCGGCAGGGGTGATGCCCAGCGATTCGAGTTCAAGGCGCGAAAGGCGCGTCATCGTGCACCTCCGGACATGATAGTAGTTCGAAAGGTCGCCGCCGAAGATGTAGGGGATGGACTGAGGTTCCTGCTTGGGCACAAACACACTGTCGGCAGGCTCGCTGTCGGCAGGCTCGGCAGACGGGCTGCTCGGCTTCGGGCTGCTTTGCCTGCAGCCGACCGCAATCGTCAATCCAAGCAGAAGAAACAGAAGAAATCTTGTCTTCATCGATGCAAATTGTTTGTTCATGAGGTGAAAAGTGGAATCGGCATGCCTCATTTGAAGATACGCTGAGCCAGGTTGTAGAGGTCGGCGCGCCAGGTTCCCCAGCTATGCCCCTCCTGGGCATTCTCCTCATAGAGATAGTTGACGCCTGCCTTGTCGAGCTCCTTGCGGGTATTTTCGCAGTTTCGATAGGCGATGTCCGACGGACCGCCCTGGGTGAAGACGAGCAGCTTGAAGCTCTTATTCATCTTGGCAGCACGAGCGGCAACCTGGAGGCGTTCTGCCTCCTGGGCAGGATTGGCCATCGGACTGAAGCTGCTGCTCAGAACCCATACGTACGAGAAAAGGTCGATGTTCTGGAAAGCCGTCTCCATCGTCTCCATGCCGCCCATCGACAGACCAGCGATGGCGCGATGGTCCTTGTCGGTGAGCACACGATAGTTGCTTTCGACGAAGGGGATGATGTCGGTGACCATATCCTTGGCAAAGGGAGCCACTTCGTCCTGGACGTTGGGGCCGGCGATGGTGCCGTTGGGCATCACGACAATCATGGGCTGGATCCTGCCTTCGGCCAGCAGGTTGTCGAGGATGTTGCCGGCGGCACCTGCATTGGGCCAGCTGGTATCGGTGTCGCCTCCACCGTGGATCAGATAGAGGACGGGCAGCTTCTGCCTGCCCTTTTCGTAACCTGCGGGAGTCCAGACACGCATGGTGCGCGTCTCGCCGATGGTTCTCGACTCATAGCTGCGCACAGCCATGGCACCATGCGGGATGTCGCGGCGGTAGGCAAAGAACTCGTTGCCGGTAGGAGCGACCACAGCAGTGGCGGTGAGTTCGGTGGTGGCAGGTGCCTTGGGATCATAGACCGGCAGACCATCCACCACGAAGTGATAGCGATAGACGCCCGGCTTGACGTTGGGGACCTCGATGGTCCACACTCCATTGTCGTGCTCCTTCGCCTCGATGTTCTGTCCCCAGGGCATCGCATCGCCCGCAAGCGAAACAATATGAGCCTTGGGAGCATAGATGCTATAGACTACATTCCCGTTGTCAAGAACACGAACTGACTGAAGGGTGTCGTTGGGCGTTGGCTTCCGCATCCACTGTGCCGGGGCTGGGACACAGACAACAGCCAACAGGATGATAAGGAGAAGTTTTTTCATAAACAGGAAGATGACTAAAAGGGTGTTTTATTGTTTTTCAGGTGCAAAGATAACGATTTCGTTCGACACAAAAAAGAAAAAGCATCATTTTTTCCGAGTTTGATGCAAAATTTTAATCATTTTTTTCAAACCACTACCTTCCGAGCCGAAAATAGCGCAGGGAGACCTCACGGCCTCCCTGCACCTCTAACACACATTATCATAAAATTCTTAACACATCTTTATAATCAAATTTCTTCATTTTTCACGATGCAAAGATAGGGACTTTCATCTGAATGGACAAAAAAAACTGTTCCATTTTAGCCTTTACTTTGTTACACGATTGAAAATAATTGATTTACCGTGACTAAATGAAATAAAAATGAACAAAAAAGGCAGGGATATTTACCGGTAAATAACCCTGCCACGAGAGATAGCGTTATAAATAGGAATTATTTGAACAGAAGCGGAGCCATCTCCTTCAGGCTGCGGCGCCAGGTGAGGAACTCATGTGCCGTGCCTTCCGAAATGTAGCTGGTGGCGTTGAAGCCGGCAGCCTTGAGGCTCTCGACGGCTGCATTCACGCGGTCGGGGCCTTCCTTGCTGCCGCAAGAGATGAAGATATGATTGGGAGCAGCAACACCTTCCAGATCCTTTGGCTCGTAGATGCCGCCACTGAGCAGACCCCAATAGCCGAACAACTCGGGACGTGCCAACGTAGCCATACGAGTCTCCATGCCGCCCATCGACAGGCCGGCCATTGCACGATGGTCGCGATCGGCGATTGTGGTGAAATGCTGGTCGATATAGGGAACAAGTTCATCCATCAGAACGCGCTGGAAGGCAGTCCAGTCGAATTCCTGCATGTGTCCCCACTTCAGTTCGTTGGTCATACCGTAGGTCATCACTACGATGAAGGGAGCAATCTTACCCTCGGCAATGAGGTTGTCCATGATCAGACCTGTATGACCCTGACGGCTCCAGGCAGTCTCATCCTCGCCCCAGCCATGCTGCAGATAAAGCACGGGATACCGCGTGGGCTTCTTGGCCTTTTTGCCCACCTGCTCGCCATAGAACGGAGGTGTATAGACCATGGCGCGACGTACGGTCTGGGTGCTCTCGCTCCAGAACAATACCTCCTGGATGCGGCCATGAGGAACGTTCTTCAAGGCATAGAAGTCGCGGTCGTGGGCAGGAATCTCGATGCCCGACTCCCAGCGAACCGATCCATAGTAGTTGCAGGCACCGGGATCGTTGAACGTGCCGCCGTCGATAGTAAGATGATAGTAATGGAATCCTTCGTCCATCGGGGCTTCGGTAGTGCCGACCCATACGCCATCCTTGTCCTTGTGGAGCACGGTGCCGCCACGGCCACCCAAGCCTAAGCTGACAATCACCGAACGAGCCTGAGGAGCATCGACGCGGAAACGTGCATAGCCCTGCGAATTCACCATCGGGTATTCCTGTCCGGGCTGATTGAGCTCAGAAGGTTTGAAGTCCTCGAGGACAACAGCATTGTCGAGCGCTGGATTGAAATCACGAACAGTATAATATACATGCTTTTCCTTCAGATCCTTGTCGAACAGGAGAGGATAGTTCGATGTGCCTACCCAAGAATCCTTGTCGGAGAGGTTCCAGAAGGTGACAACGTCAATCTTGTCCTTGTAGCGACGAAGGGTGCGGAAGAGCGAGTTGTACTGGTCCTCGTGCAAGGTGCGCACATAGGGCTTGATTTCCATGCCTTGACGGCTGAACTGCAGCTGGCCACCCATCTGCTCGTTGGCGCGGATGTCAAGTTCGGTGACATGGATGTGATCGACTATCGAAGCATAGAGTTCGATGGCAGCCGAAACATCTTCCATCGAGGGGCCATACACGTTGTAATGTCCCTGCATGCCGATGCCGTCGATGGGTACACCTGCTTCCTTCATCTTCTTCACCATGTTGTAGATGCGCTGGCTCTTGCCGGGGTCGCATTCGTTGTAGTCGTTGTAGAAAAGCAGGGCATTGGGGTCGGCCTCACGGGCATACTCGAAAGCCTTGGCAATGAATTCGTCGCCACAAAGCTTCCAGAGTTCCGACTCGCGATAGGGGTTGGGAGCCTCGCCCCAACGACGGGGACGACCATCGTCCGACATCGCCTCGTTGACAACGTCCCAACAATAGACGATGTCCTTGTAGCGATTGACAACGGTATGGATATGCTCGCGAATCAGCTGATAGAAAACTTCCTTCTTCACGGGGTTTCCTTTCTTGTCCTTCAGCATCCAATCGGAGAACTGGTTGTGCCAAACCAGACAATGACCGCGCATCGGGATACCGTTGCGGCGGCAGAAGTTGGCAATCGAGTCGGCCTGTGCCCAGTCCCAGACGCCAGGTGCGGGATGCACCGAAACGGGCTTCATGGCGTTCTCGCAGGTGACGCTGTTGAATTCACGCAGTACGATGGCTTCCTGTTCGGGGGTAAGGTTGCCGACGTTGAGTGCTACACCCACCTTGAAGTAGTCCTTATAGGCATCCTTGAGGCCCTGGGCAAAGGTGGCAGGAACAAGTGTGCAAAGCACACAGAGGAGTGATAAAAAACGATTCTTCATACTAAATGAATTTAAAATTAATAATGAAAAATGTGATTTGTATTCTTGTTATTTCTCTCTTTGTTCTATTTGATCACGATGATGAAACCTCCCCGAGGAAGGCACGATACCAAGGTAGGGACATTGGCAGGATGGGTGATCTTCCACGGCTTGCCATCGGCAAAGAAGGTAATGTCGGTCCCGAGGTTCTGGAGTCTTGCTGTCGAGAACGTGAGATTCTGTTTCTTGTCAGTTCCATTGATGCCGCAGATATACCAGGTAGTACCCTTGCGACGTGCCATAACGACCGACTGTGCAGGATAGCCTGCAAGAAGAAGCGTCTCGTCCCAAGCCGTAGGAAGTGTACCCAGATAATCTTTCACCTCTTGTGGCTGAGCGAGGAAACTCTCGGGACGATCAGCCAAATGCTGAATGCCTGATTCGAAAAGGGCGGTGAGAGCCAACTCGTGTGCATGGGTGGTGATGTGCGGATGCTGCGAATCGGTGAAGGCGCAAGGAGTATAGTCCATCGAACCGATGACATTGCGCGTGAAGGGCAATGTGGCATTGTGGGCAGCAGCACGCTTGGTAAGCGTGGGACGATTGTTGTACCACTCAGCGCCATAGACAGCCTCCGTGCTCAGCAGGTTGGGATAGGTGCGCTGCCAACCACGCGGTATAGTGGCTCCATGGAAGTTGACACAGAGGTGATGACGAGCAGCACTCTCGAGCAGGTCGATCATAAAGGCCATATTTTGATTGGTATCGCCCGAGAAGAAATCAATCTTGACACCTGTTACACCAAGCCCAGCGATATATGCGAATTCGCGTTCGCGGTCTTCAGGTTTATTGAGACGGAACTTAGGACCTGGGGCGCCATCGATCCAGCCAATGCTGCTGCTATACCATATCAAGGGCTTGACACCCTTCGAGACAGCATAACGCACGGCATCCTCCATGGTCTTTCCATTCTTCATCTCGTCCCATTCGGCATCAATCAAAACATAGGAAAGATGTAGAGTTGCAGCCATATCGGTGTACCGCTTGATGATGTCATAGTCGTTTGAGCCATGGTTGTATGCCCAATAGACCCAGCTGGCCAAACCTGGATGAATCCACGAAGTATCGTCCAACTTGCAAGGTGCAGCGACATCGGTGATAAGGGTGCTCTCGACCACATCCGACAAACTGCCTACGATTGCTACCTGCCACCCGCCATCCTCTTCACCATCGGGGCGAATTTCAAAGACGGCATTACTTTCGGTCGAATAGAGGCTGGAGGCAGCACTCTGACGAGTCATGTCCGACTCGGAAAGCAGCATGTAACACGTATCGCTCATCTCGAAGAGGGCGGGATACCCCCAACGGTCACCAGCCTGCTGAGAAGGATTGCATTCAAAAAAGCCTTCGTAGGCATCCGACCACTTCATAAGCCAGCCTTTGCGGGCAGAGGCCACACCTATGGTCGATGCACCCGACTGACGCCATGCAAAGCCATCGTCATAAAGGCGCAAGGCGATAGTCTTTCCATCCGACAACAGGTAGTTCCATTCAGTATATCGGTTGCTGCAATGACTACGCTTGCCCATAATCATATCATAGTCCTCGGTGCCGTAACCTGACGAGATGGCCGAGATGATATCGGCATCGATGGTGAGGATATCGCCTTGTCCAAGATAGGAGATACTAAGTTTGCCATCGCGAGCAATGCTGGAGAAACGACCATTGGGCGACTGTTGGAAATAGGCTGCTGGCCGGTCGGACAACTGCTGGAACAACTGATTGGTCTCGACCGTCCATCCCTCACGTTGTTGCAATCCACAAGGTTGCCCAAACAGCATCTGTCGAGCTTCAGTTTTCCCCTTGAGTTGCCAGTCGAGCCAAGCAAGGGCAGGGATGCTGAACTCGCCGCCATGAGGCTGACGATAGGTGCCACCATGACCCACCGGATAGTTGACAGCAATAGCTGGAACATGGTTGATGCGATGGAAGTCATCCATACCGTTGGCATAAGCAATGTCAGTTTCGCCGCCGAGGAGATACATGACCGGCGTGTGGATACGAAGCAGCTGGTCCTTTCCTGGCATCGGCATGTTGGGCATGGCGATGGAAGGATCAATGAAGAGACCACTGTTGCAAATCATCAGCAATGTGATGCGTGTGTCGGCACAGTTGTAGAGCGTCTGCAGACCTCCGCAGGACATACCCGAGGCACAAATGGCGTGTTCATCTATCTTCTGATAGAGCGGGCTGTGCGGATCATGGTTCTGGGCGATAGCCCAATTGATGGATTGCGTCTGCTGTTCGGGTGTTGACATGGGGCCTCGATAAGGCTCCTCCTCTTCGGGGAAATAACCCGTAACGATGACCAGATAACCATGTGAAGCTATTTCGTTGAGGAACTTGAAATGTTCCCATGGTGAGTTGGTGCATGCACCATTGCCCCATACGAGCAGGGGTAATGGGTTGTTGGGGCCAAAGGCACTCAAGTCGGTGGGAAGAAAGAGGGTGTGAGCCTCGAGACTTTGCATCTCCTGCATCACGGCCTTATAAGGTCCCGTACCGCCCTCTTCGACAATTTTCGACTTTGTCACCTCATTTCGTGTGGCAGGCTGGCTGCCCCACGCAACGTGTGGCTTCGAAGGTTCGATCACACGATAACGCCCGCTGAGATGCATAAAGGCAAAGAGGCGCAACAGACCATCGTAATAGGCATCGAAGTAGCCTGTCGAATCAGGCTCATGTCGCGCTTTCCAGAAAGCATCAATGAACTCGTATGCCTTGTCATGGGTACAAACCAGCGAAACAGCCGCCGAGGTGGCAACAAGTCCGATACTGTGGCGCAATGCCTCGGGGAAATCGCCCGCACGGAGCAAACGTTCGGGACGGGTGCCATCGACATTGTATTGGTCCACAAAAGTGTCAATACCCTGGGAATAAAGGAAGTTCTGGAAGAGGTGTCCATAATTTTGCTGCCATTCACGGTCGGCACAGCTCCACGAATAATCGAGGGCAATATTCATAGGCACACGCCAGGAATCGAATCGGAAGGCATCGCCGATAATCTGCCCACTGTGGAGTTGTGAGCCATCGAAATTGTTGTAATCGGGATTAAGGCCGGTTTTGCTATCGATACTGCGATGCAGGTATTCGCGACTTGCACGGGCACACTCCTGCCAATAGCTGCTGCGTCCGTCCTGTGCATAACGTGCCCAAACCTCATAAAATGCTGGCAAGTGATAAGAGGGATCGGTAAAGGGAACTCCTGGAACAAAGGTGATAAGGTTGGTAGTAGTGTCGATGAGACTCACGACACGGCTCATGACAATGGGCTTATCTAAAAGATTGCCCTGTTGGTCACGATTGATCTTGACTTCGATGGTTCTGGGCTGTACAGCATCAAGGATGTGCTGAGCTGCACTGAGATAGTCAATGCCGGAATCATTACCCCAGCGATTGGAGGCAAAGAGGAGTGAGGTGATGTAGTAAAGCTCGCCGTCGCTGGCAGGGCCTTGCGCATTGGGTGTACCATCGACCTTGCAGCTCCAACGGAAATACCCGCGCATCGGACCATCCTCCATCTGCATGTACTTCCTGCACCAGCGCCACAGGCGATCGAAGATATCCTTGCGGTCGAACTGTACGGCAATCATCATGCCGTATGACATGCCTTCGGTGCGTACATCGTTGTTCTTGACATCGCTGATGTAGGCCATGGTGTCACCTACTTCAAAATAGACCTTGTTGGGGCCAGAAAAGACATCATTGAACACCTCTTCGAGCTTCTGGTCAATCTGAGTCTGGGAATAGCCCGCTTCGAGCAAAAGGTTTCGATACTTTCCGGTTTCCATTCCACCCTGGTTCCAGGGCGATAGAGGCTGACGCGTATTAGGCGACACCCTATCGGCCTGGACCGGGTTCTGTGCAAAAGTGTTGCAGGTAAGCAACAAAGCGGCGACGATGATAGATAAGCGTCGTATCATAAAAGGGTATAGAAGGTAATGTGAATAAGTCTTTGAGCCTATGAATCGGCTCGAGTAGAAGCGTTACTTCAACGAGGAACGTCGTGAGGCCTTGATGTAGATTCCACCCGGCTGAGGATGCTTTACCGGAAGGCCTTGCAGCGTGTAATACCGAGACGCCTCCGACGGATTAACAGGAATCGACTCCAAGGCATCGGGCTCGGCATAGTCGTCATCGTTGGTCAGATAAAGACGATCGATATAGATTGGAGTGTTGCCATAACTCCAGAATCCTGCAATATAGATATGACTTGGATCGACGGCCACATGGGTGCCTGCACGATACATCTCATGCAGGGGAACAACACAGCGTTCGGCACGACCAAAGTCATTCTGATAGCAGCCCGTCCAATAGTTGTTTTCGTCAAACAGACGGAATGACCAGCTGCTCGACGCTGCGGGCTGACGCATCACAACCACAAGATATTTCCAAGCCGACAAATCAATGCCGAGCGGGAAATTCCAGCCACCAAATCCATATTGCCCTGTAATGAGGCATCCCGTTGAAGCATCAAAACTTCCCTTTTCCCATATCGACGGATTGAAAAGTGCATCGCTACCCGGGAACGAGAGGGTATGAATAGCCAAAGTGTCCTCGAACTGCCAGTTTGGATCGGCATATTCCTTGAACCAGCGGTAGCAGGGACGGGCACACGCCTCAGGATCGGTGAGGAAAGTCTGTCCATCGGGGACACTGTCATCGTATTTGGCCAATAGTTCAGGACCTGTAAACAGCATCCAAGATACGTTGCCCGTGCGGTCCATGATGTAGCGGAAGTTGGCGCCAAAACCTACTCCACCGGCTGTGCCTGTGGTAGCCTTACCCCACGAGGCATTGTACTTTTGGGGAGCCCAGTCCATCTCGGTGATGAGAATGGGAGCAATCTCAGCAATAGGGGCCACCTGGGCATTCCATCCCGACTGGAACTCGAGATAACCGGCGCCCTTAGTTACTACGCCTTGTTCGGCACTGCCCGTGTCGCTCTCGCTGTCCGAGCCGTACCAGCCGGGATAACAATGCACGGCATAGCCGATGTTGTCGCCCTGGATGGGATATTTGACATAACCGGCATATTGCGACTGATAGCCGAGACCCGGCACCCAAAGGATGTTGTCGGCGCCACAGCTGCGGATGCTATCGACGATGGCCTGGAAGAAATGAGAGCAAGCCTCGGCATGCGCATCGCCCGACGAACCGATGGTTCCATTGGTCCCCATGATATTGACAGGCTCGTTGGCAAGCTCGAACATCACGGCGGGATTGTTGCGCAGCTTCTCGTGCGATGCCACCACACCCCAGACGGTAAGCAGATACTTCTGGTATTCGCCTCCAATGAACAGTTCCTTTGGACATACTCCTGGAGGACGCATCACGACATACAGGCCGTGACTTGTGGCATATTCAGTCATCGGCACGAAGACTTCGTCAAGGTACTTCTTGAAGCGCGAGAGACGGAATGCCGAAATATCGTTTTCGCCCGTTGTCGAGACTCCCGGCTCATTGCTCCAATACGGATCCATGTGGAGGCGCAGCCAGCGCATTTCCCAACCGGCATCCAGTATCTTGTCAATAAGACCCTGGTTGTAGCGCAGGCAGTCGTCGGTGTTGTAGCTCCATCCCCAGCCTCTGCCCTGCTCGTTGAACCAGGGAGAGTAGGTCTGTCCAAATCCATGCAGATTGATGGGAGTTCCATCGGGAGTGCACAGGTAACGACCTTCAACATGCAAGGCCTGCAGTTCGGCAGTTTGCGAACAGAGGATCCCCGGGTACAGGAATATCAGCAGAACGACAACCAAATGACTCACGTGCTTCATGCTGTGACAAGATTGAAATGATTTTTGGAAAAAGGTGTATGCACGACGGATATCATCGCTACGAAGTCCTGACACGCGTCGGCATACACCGATTAATCTGTACTGTTAAGAGGAATTTCCCAAAGAGGAATCCCGATTATTTCGACTGCAGACCTTCAGCCCATCCGGCATAGGCGGGCTTTCGGGTGTAGTCCTCGAACCAGAGACCGACGGGCTCGCCGCCTCGCCATCCGCTCGACGCAGGTGCATCGGTGAGGCACCACTGGCAGATGCCATACTGCTGCGCCTGGGGAACGACGCGGAAGTACTCCTGGATGATCCACTTGTAGTACTCGCCCATCGCCTTCAGCTGGTCGAAGGTGACTTCCTCGGTCTTGAGGGCTGTGCCGAACTGCTTGTCGCAGATACCCATGTCGAGCTCGGAGATGCGGACCAGCTTGCCCGTCTTCGCCATGAGTTCGAGCATACGGGTGATGGCAGCCTGCTGACGTGCCTGGCTTTCGGCATCGAGGTAGTAGCTGATGTGCATCTGCGTGCCGATACCGTCAATTCGGGCGCCGGCCTCCTCCCACTTGCCGATCCAGTAGATCAGCGACTCGAGCTTGTGGTTGTTGTCCCAGGTCGATTCGAGGTTGTAGTCGTTGATGAAGAGCTTCAGGTCGGCGGGGTTGGTACCCTCGATGGCAGCATAGGCATCGCGTGCAGCCTTCTCGGCGACAACCACGTAATCGACATTGCCCAGATAGTCCTGCCAGAAGAAGTCGTTGCCCGCCGAACCGGTGGCGTGCTGCAGGTCGTAGAAGCCGTCGATGTTGCCGCCACCCGAGATAGCCTCGTTGACGAGGTCCCAGGCCTTCACCTTGCCGGCTGTAGCATTCATCATGCCGCCGACCCAGAGGTTCATGGCGTAGGTGAGGGTGTCGTGCTTCTCTTCGTCGGTCTGCGGGCGGGTGCCTCCGGTCGAGGACATCTCATACTCCCACTTGATGTTGGCGAAGTAGTAGGTGTTGACCTCGGGCAGCACATTGAGGTTGAAGGCGATGGCATGCATACCTGCGCCCTCGCCAGGGATGGTCGATTCGGCCTCGTAGTGCTGCCACTCGGTGGTGAAGTTGGGGTTTCCGGGGAGCATTGCCCAGTGGATGTAGGCGCCAGGCGTGTTGTGGCACTGCGTTTCGCAACCGGCAGGCTTGTCGGCCTTGTAGTCGAAGGAGATGCGATACTTCTCGCCGGCTGCCCATTCCTTGTCGGGCGTGTAGATGAAGAACTGGGTGTCCCACGTGTTGGCAGGATTGTCGATCGAAGTGACCTTGACGCAGACGCCGCCATCGGGACCCTCGCCGGGATAGCCGGGACCCTGGGTGTCGCCACCGCCGCCGCCATTGCGCACGATGAAGTTGCCGAAGTCGTCGCCCGTCATGTCGCTGTTCTTGATGGCATTCACCCAATAGGTGGTGGGAGCGAAGCTCTTCTCCTGGGTGCACCAGTGGATGTCGGCGAAGTAATAGTCGGTGGCTACGGCCGAAACGTTGAGGTTGAAGGCGATGGCGTGCATGCCGTCACCCTCGCCGGGGATGGTGCCCTGCGCCTCGTAGTACTGCCACTCGGGAGTGAAGTTGGGAGTGCTGGGGAGCATCTGCCAGTGCAGGTAGGCACCCGGGGTGTTGTGGCACTGCGTCTCGCAACCGGCATCCTGGCTGGCACGATACCAGAACGAGATCTTGTAGGCTTCGCCTGCTGCCCATTCCTTGTCGGGCGTGTAGATGAAGAATTGGGTATCCCATGAGTTGGTCGGGTTGTCGATCGAAGTGATCTTGATGCAGTTTTTACCCTCGGGACCACCGGGGATGGGAGCGCCAAAGACGTCGCCCTTGCCGGGTTCGCGGACGATGAAGTTCTCCATCGAGCCGCCTTCAGCCATCTCGCCGTTGGTAAGGTGATCGACCCATTCGATGGTGTAGCTGGCTCCGCCGAGCGACTCCATGCCCACCATGAAGTTCACCCACGAATACTTCCACCAGGTGTTGCCAGGCACGTTGCCGTCCTCCTGCCAGCCCACGTCCTTGAGCTTGACCTCCTCGTCGAAGCTGCCGTTGGCAACCAGGTTCTCGTCCGAACCTGCCTCGGTGACTACAAAGTCGTCGAGGAAGAAGTCGCCATCGAGCTTGCCGAGCGAGAACTGCAGGTACTTGTAGTCGGCTTCGGCGGTGAACGTCAGGGAAAGGGGCGTCATGTCGCCATCGGCTGCCAGTCCGCCAAAGCCCGTGTAGAGCACGGCACCCTGGGCGTCGCAGGGCCAGAAGGGAACGGACTCGAGGCCGTTGGTAGCCTTGGCGCTGATGGACACGTTGTAGGTCTTGCCCGCCTGAAGGGGCTGGGGCAGGGTGTAGTTGAGCTGGTAGTCCCAGACGTTCTCGCTGGGTCCGGTGGTGGTCATCTTGAGGCACTGGTTGCCTTCGCCTTCGGGAGTGGGAAGCTCGATGTCGGCAATGAGCGTATTGAGCCACTTGACGGGCTGCTGAGAATGCCAGGCCAGGGTGTGGCCATAGACGGTGAGTCCGGCATCTTCGGCCGCATTGACGAATGCCGAAACGGTCGAGAAGTTCATATTGCCCTTGTCATCGACACACGACGCCATCTTCATGGCATTGCCTGCAACGATCTCGTCGAAGTTGGCTGTGGTCAGTGCATAGAGCATCTCCTTCTTGTTGAACTCGGAGGCTGTGAGCGCTGCGCTCACCTTGAAACCTGGGTGAGCGGAGCGGTCGAGATATTCCTTGAGGGGCTGGTAGTCGTTGAGGTAATCATACAGTTCAGCATTGCCGGGACGGGAGACAGCGTAGTCGTTGGTCTCGAGGAAGTCGGCACATGAACTCAGCAGCAGGACACCTGCAGCAGCAGTCAGCCATTTGTTGCTATTTTTCATCTTCGTAGGTTTTTATTAGTTGAACTCTATGACAGTACCGGCAAATTCGCCTCGACGCTGGAGGACGAGAGTCTCGTCGTAGGACTTGCCACCCGCCGTATATTTGAGGTAGAGGGCATTGCGGTCCTTGTTGCCCCAGGCCTTGGCCTCGGTGCCATGTCCGTAGCTGCCACTGCCCGAGACGCCATCGCCCGTGATGGTGCAGTTGTCGTCCTTTTCACTGCCAAAGCTTAGCGTCATTGAAACGCCTTCGGCATTGGTGTAGCTGCAGGTGGTGAGCGACGTGGTGGCCGTGTGTACGATAGCACACTTCTCAAGATCGGCATTCGTTCCCTTCACGAGGTAATAGCCCTCCCAAGGATTGACATAGCGAACACAGTAGAGCGTATAGTCCATGCCTTCGAGAATCTTGCTGGCACCCTTCACGCCGCTCATGCGCAATGGCAGGACATAGGTCTGGGAAATGGAAGCTGGATCCTGGAAGAAGGCATCGGTGAGCTGCACCTCCACACCGCTCATGCGGTTGCCCGCGTAGGTCGATGTAGTGCTGCCCAGCTGATAGTAGCTCGATGGAAGAACCGTCACGGGACGGCCATCCTTGAAAGTGACATCCTGCAGAAGGCTCTCGTCAACAGCTACATTGAAGGTGAATTCGTAGGAATCGTAGGTGCCGGCGCCGTAGCCCATCACCTTGAAGCGGTGGGCATTGTCGAGTTCGGTGCTGTATTCCACACCGTCGCCCAGCAGAATGGTGCGAACAGGATACTGATAGGGGAAATACACGGTGGTGCCTCCCTCGAAATCATCAAAATCCCGGTCGCCGTTCTCGCAGCTGGTCGTAGCGACAGCTGCAAGAAGCATGAGTGACATATAGATTGATCTTTTCATTTCAATTAATAATTAATAATTAACAATTAATAATTGGGGATTACCATCCATGGTTCTGTTGGAGAGCATCATACTTCAGAATCTCGGAATAGGGGATGGGTCCGAAGAACTGATAATCCTTGTATTGGCGAGCCTCGACGTCGATGGTCTTGAATCCTGCATTGGGAGCAGTGATTTCGGCACCCTTGACCGTCTCGTTGAGCTTGTTGATATCAACCTGCCAGCGACGAAGGTCGTAGAAGCGATGGTTCTCGAAGCAAAGTTCCAGGCGACGCTCGTTGCGGATCAGCTCGCGCATCTTATCCTTACTTTGGGCACATTCGTTGAGGTAGGGGTCGTCGGCATCGGTGCAGATGCCGGCACGCTCGCGCAGCGCCTTGATGACGCTCTTGGCGGTCCAGCGGTTGCTGCCGACAGCGGCATCGGGACCGCTGGCCTCGTTGGCAGCCTCGGCATAGTCGAGGAACATTTCGGTCCAGCGGATACGTGCATCGTAGCTCTTCTGGTTGGTGGTGTTCGACGGGTTGAGGTTCACATCGGGACGGAGGAGCTTGCGCATATAGTAACCAGTGCGGGTGGAATAGCCCACGGTGTAGTTCAAGCCGTCGATGTTGTTGTCGTTGTAGGTGCCGGTGACGATGGTGGTGTTGCCCGAACCAATGGTCTGGCCATCATAGACGATGTAGGCGGCAAGGCGTGCATCGCGTCCTGCGTATGGATCGCTGGCGTTGTAGCCCGAACGGCTGTCGGTGATGGGAAAGCCATTGGCCATCGGGAAGGCATCGACCAGGTTCTGCGAGGGGTTGCAGCGGCCGAGGCCGTTGATCGAAGGAGGATAGAAGTCGCCCTCGAGGCTGTGACGCTCGCTGACGTTGGTCTGCCAGATACTTTCGGTGGAGTTGTAGCCCTTGTTCAAGCCACCGATTTCGGCGGTGTTGGCGAACCACTTGTAACCGTCGGCGGGCATCTCCTTGTTGTCGATGAGCTCGGCGGCATAGCGG
>JAEEUA010000039.1 GCA_016286775.1 Bacteroidales bacterium | reverse complement strand
AGCACTCCTCTCAACGAGGATTTCGGCACTTTTCAAAACGCGTTTTCCCCCTTGCTATATGGTGATTCCATCGAACAACAACGTCTCGACAACCTGATGCGGAGCGAACTGAATCGCCATAACGACGATGTTTTGGGAATGGTTGAGCTGGCGATGGTGCTTGGTCACAAGCCGCTGCAAACTGCGACATGGCTCGAACTGATGAGTCCACGAATCAAGGCTGGGGACGTATGGAACCAGATGAAACTTGCCCTCAGCTCCATGGGTATCCGCATGGAGTCGGGCGAAGCCTTTTTCAGTCCGAATGTGAGCGAGAAATTTGTGGACTTCGCTGTGGAATATGACGGAAAGACCACACGTCTCAGCGACTTCGTGGGCCGAGGACAGTATGTGCTCGTCGATTTCTGGGCTTCGTGGTGCGGTCCCTGCCGTGGGGAGATTCCCAACCTCATCGCTGCCTACAACAAATACAAGGACCGCGGTCTTCAAGTGGTCGGCATTGCAGCATGGGACGAACCTAAAGCCACGTTGAGAGCCATCGAAGAGGATCATATCCCTTACCCGCAAATCATCAACTCACAGGAGATTGCCACCAATGCATACTTTATCCGTGCCATCCCCCACATCATCCTATTTGCCCCCGATGGCACCATCCTCGCCCGCAACCTGCGTGGTGAGGATATCGAAAGAAAGCTGGCAGAAATTTTCACCAATGACAAATAACAGGAACAATCATGAACAAAACCATCATCACCCTCCTGCTTGCCCTTGTCGCAATGGCTGGTTATAGTCAGGAACTGAAAATGAACGAGCCAACAATAAACGATTATATCCCATTGCTGAATGCAAAGGGATATAAGGCTTATAGTTTTGATGTCAGTGCGATAAAAGGCAGGAATTTGACTGTAAACTACAGGGAATTTGTGAACGGGAAAGAGGTTGAAGAATCTCCGCGCCTCCTGATGCCTTATACCTTTGAGTCAAATGGTGACAAACTGATCTTCGGTTTCCTTCCCTCAGAGACTGATTCATTGGTCCAATTCTGCTTCAACTTGGAGAACACGCTTTCGTTCACTTCCTCACTGAAACTCAAGCAAATCTACTGGGAGAGTGAAGACAAATACATCTACTCATACATCTCGAAACCTTTTGAACTCACAGCGCCCTTGGATAAGGAAACGTTCATTCCACTGGTGTGCTATTGCTCATTCTGGTATGATGCAGAGGCCAAGGTGACACGTTGCTGCGGAGAGGACATCATCAAGCCCGACCTGTCGTCGGACATTCTCAAATACATTCCTCATTACTACGTACTTGGAATAATAATCTATTAGAACCTGATACAATCAAGGACGCAGAACTGCGTGGAATACTCAAAAATATAAACGCCAATACGCTTTCATAACAAAAATTACGGATGATGGTGCAGTCTTTTTCTTTATCTTAGGACTTAATAGGTAGAAACATTATACTAACGATGGAGATAACAAGACTGATAGAACGATGCAGACAAGGGGAAGCAGATGCCCTCGGAGAACTGTACAAGGCATACGCCCCACAGATGAGGGGTGTATGTCATCGTTATTTCCACGACGAGCAGATGGTTGAGGATGTATTGCACGATGCGTTTATTATCATTTTCACGTCGTTTGACAGGCTGCGCGATGAGCGACGGGCTGAGGCTTGGATGATGGCAATCACGAGGAATGTGGCATCGAAATGCAAGGAACATCTTGAGGCATTGCCTACAGTTTCGCTTGACGAGACGAGCGAAGCTGAACAGATTGCAGCAGAAGATGAAGAGAGGGATGTGAGAGGTGTTCCATTAAGTGAGGTCATCAAGATGATTGACAGACTCCCCGATGGCTATGGAAAGGTGTTCCGCTTATCGGTATTGGAAGGTATGTCGCACAAGGAGATTGCCGACATGCTAGGCATCGAACCGCATTCGTCATCCTCGCAACTGGCAAGAGCAAAGAAGATGCTCCGCAAGATGATGCGGCAGTATTGTGCTGTATTATTCCTGATACTTGCTTCCCTTTTGTTCTTTCCTCTTAGGAAAGGAGAAAGAGTCATCAAGGAGGAGATTCCTGTTGTTGTGAAGCAGCAAGAGGAATCGAAAAAATTGCCTATAGAAAGAAAGCAAGGGTCGTTGGCCGATCGTTCGTCCGTCCAGCGAGTTTCAATCTTTGAAGCAGTTGATACTCTGCAGTCGATAATCGCTCAGGCCACCGATTCCATCCCACAAGACACCTTGTCCGACATGATGGTTCAAGAGCAGATTATCACAGACACTTTAGCAATAGACAAGTCGAAGACATCGCACAAGGAAAAGCTGCCATATTTCGACAATTTCAACCTTTACCCCAGAGGGTCGAGAAACAGGAAAGACTGGCACATCACCCTGGCTTACGCAGGAAGTCCTCAGAACGACAGAATGCGTACAGACAACTATATGACAATGCCTTCATTCTCCGGTAGCAAAACACGTTCGGCGAAACTGTACAATTGGGGAGACTATATGGAATATGCGATGACGAATGCTCCAATGATGGACTCGTTGAGTGCATCTAATATGACACGCGTGGCTATCATCAACTCCAATAATCCGTTAGAACCGCTAGTCGAGACCAAACATCACGAGCGTCCCCTGACAATCTGGCTTTCGCTGAGCCGTCAAATCAGTAATCGGTGGTCACTTGCCACAGGGCTGAACTATTCCTTAATGAAGTCCACCTTCGAAAGTGGCAACGAGAACACGTCGATTCATCGCTCCCAGCGACTCCAATACATCGGCATCCCTTTGAAGTTTGGCTATAGGATGGCAGATGACAATCGATGGAGTCTATACTCTACGGGCGGCATACAACTTGACATTCCTGTCAGAGCACGAATCTCTACGCGATATATCTACAACGGATCCTACGACCCACTCAAAGAATCTCCCGAAATCACGACTCGCATCCGTGCTCCGTGGCAGTGGTCTGTCAGCACAGGCATCGGTGCACAATATCAGATTGTACCTCATCTGAACCTTTATCTGGAGCCGAGTATGAACTACTGCATTCCCTCCTCAAACGCTATTGAAACTTATCGTACAGCTCATCCGTTGCAATTCTCTTTGCCCATAGGCATCAGATTATCGTGGTAGCTATGCAGTCTTTGGACTGTTCAACAGACTATATTATTAGAAAGACCAATTAATTTCATGAAAGAATATGAAACATCAAAGACCCTTTGCCTGGATGATGGCGATAGCCATAGCCAGCATAACGATGACTGCTTGCAGCAGTGATAACAACGAGACCGAGATGCCTTTCAGTTCCGATTTAGTAGATAACGGAACGCTCTATGCTTGTGGCGTTGGACAGTCTGAGACACGCTCAGATGTTGAAGACTCCAACGTGCTTTTCACCGAAAATGACATCGAATGGTTTAACGTCACTACACGCGAAATCAAGTTCCGCGAAATGCAAGAACAGCTATACCCGCGTTTACAACCTTTCCACGAAATAAAGTTCTATTTAGGTAACAATGTCATATTCGTAGTTAGCAGTTTCGTAGGAGATTGGGACAGTAGAGTGTTCACAGACCTTGTCTTGCATTATGATGTGATTTCTGACCCCAATCAAGGCCATTATTATCTTCACGATTGCTATCCTTCTCAGTTCATCGATACTGATGAAGTGAGGGCGAATATCATCAAGAATGCTAATCAATGGGAATTGTTCACTTACTATTTGAAAAGCAAGGGAAAACTGAAAAAATAATTACTATCTCGATGCAGTCAATGGTTGCAGTTTCATACTATATAAGTAGAATCTGCAACCATTTTATATGTACTCCATTTTTGATTATGCCTACAATGGCTTCCTCTATTTGAACAACATCCTACGACCGCATCACAAACGGTTGTCGCAACTGATGATCTACTCGACAACAGCTTGCCAGTCGGCCTGCAAACACTGCAATATCTGGCAAAAGCCCGTGGAACATCTGTCCCTTGATGCTATCCAGCGTATTATGATGAGTCGATGCGTTACCAGGCAAACAACTGTAGGTCTGGAAGGTGGCGAATTCGTCTTGCATCCACAGGCTATGGAAATCATGGCTTGGTTTCATGAGCATCATCCCAACTACACATTGCTTTCCAATTGTCTCACACCGCGTCGTGTCATAGATGCTATCCGGCTCTATCACCCCAGACATTTGTACGTTTCGCTCGATGGAGGTCGCGAGACTTACCAGCGTATGCGAGGGCGAGATGGTTATGAGCGCGTGATTCAGGTTGTGGAAACTCTCAAGGACGAGGTTCCATTGTCATTGATGTTCTGCCTTTCTCCGTGGAACTCTTTCGACGATATGGCTTTCGTTATCGATGTGGCCAAGCATTATAAGGTGGACGTGCGTATCGGCATTTATGGGACGATGGCATTTTTCGACACGACGAGCGAACTGTTGAAGGCATCAGATTTTGTAGATAAGATTCCTCCGAGCATACGTCAAACCCAGGAAAACTTCGACTTCGTGGCTCTTTATGATCAATGGCGCAATGGCAACCTGAGATTGCGATGTCAGAGCATCATGAGCAGTCTCGTTGTTCACACCAATGGGGATGTGCCGCTTTGCCAGAATCTGGATGTCGTGCTGGGCAATATTCATCGTCAATCGCTCGACGAAATCTTCAACGGGTGTCAGTCGTGCCAGACTCAGAGCCAGTACTCCAAGAACTGCAACGACTGTTGGATTAACTTCCATCGTAAATATGACATTATCCTCCTTCGCAATCTGGAACGACTGCTTCCCAAGCGAATCATCGAAAAGTTCTACGGGCCGTATCAGTGGACCGAAGATTTGAACAAAACATATCACAAATATTTAAAAGACTTATGATGCAACAGCTGATAGAACGATACAAACGTCTTCGAACGAAGCGCTATCTCTCCCGAACGTGTCAATATTCATACGCCTTTGTGGGTATGGGGCAGCATTCGTTGAACAATCTTTATCCCGTGCTCCACTACCTTGGCGTGCCGTTGAAATACATCTGTGTCACGTCGAAGCAGAAAGCCCGGCTGATTGAAAGAAGGTTCCCTCATGTGGTAGCAACAACTTCGATGGATGACATCCTTAGAGACGATACTATTAAAGGTGTATTCGTCTCGGCTTCGCCTGAAGCACATTTTTACATAGCTTCGCGCATCCTGCAAAGTGGGAAATCTTTGTTTGTCGAGAAACCACCTTGCCAGACTCTCAAGCAACTCGATGCACTCATTGACCTCCAAAGGCTTCATGGTTCACCAGTTGCTATGGCAGGGCTGCAGAAGCAACATGCACCTGCTGTGCAAATCCTGCGGCAACGCTTGAACAAGGAACACCTTATCAATTATGATTTCCATTATTTGACGGGAGCATACCCCGAGGGGGATGTCTTCCTTGATTTATATATCCATCCTCTTGCCCTCGTATGTTGTCTCTTCGGCAAGCCAGAGATTCTCGCCTGTCCACGCATCGCACCATCTTCGTATCTTATCATGCTCCGTCATCCACACGTCGTCGGTACTCTCGAACTCTCCACTGCCTGCACTTGGTCCGACGCTGAAGAATCTATCAAGGTATGTACAACAAGAGGTACCTACCATCTTTCCCAGATGGAGGAACTTATCTGCCTTGCGCATCCTTCAGCCTTCATGGGCCTTCCCATTGAGAAAGTTCGCTCTCGGAACAAGACTATTGAATATCTCTTCGGACGAAATAACTTTATTCCAACACTCCCCAACAACCAAATCTATTCACAGGGTTACTTCAGCGAACTGCAGGATTTCGTCGATGCTGTTGAAGGGCGTAGGGATTGTGTTGATTCTTCGCTCCAGTCATTAAGAGATGTCTATGGTTTGCTCGATAGTTTGAAGACATCGGAACACTGTAGGTATTGAGGAGATTTCAGGGTATAGAGTAAGGCGTTTCAGGACAATCGTGCAAGAGAATGGCAAAAAAGTGCGTGAAGATTTGCAGTTTTCAGGAATTTTGACTACCTTTGCCGCGCAACTTCCCGCATTATTTTATAGAATATGTATCGAATCTATCTGTTGTTTCTCTCAACGCTGTTGCTGTTTGCGTCGTGCGTCGAGCATCCTCACTTTGTGCGTAATGACATTCAGGTTTGCCAGACCGAGGGTTTCACGGGGTATTTTGTCCCCGATGGAACCGGAAGCTACGGCTTGCTCTACGTAGATCGGGGCAAACTGTATGCCGAGGAGTACCGGGTGGAGATAACCAGATGGTTCGGCAGAACCTATGTGAAGGGGGAGGAGCTGGAGCGAACGCGATGCACCTTGTCCCGCTACATCAACCCAACATCTCATCCTATTTCAGAAGGCGTGGATTATCGGAATCCGCATTACACAATCTCGATGACACGCGATGTGGAGTATGCCCGAGCAAAGGGGTTCTGGGCTTCCTATCCCTACGACAATTCGGGGAACTTTGGCAGGGTGGTGTTCGACAAGTGGGATGACCTTCTGCGGAAAGACCTTGACGAACAATCGCTTCGCTTCGATGTCTATCAACCCGATGACGAGGGCAACCACTTGCGCCCCCTCCTTGTGATGATACACGAAGGAGCCTTCTTCTCGGGCGACAAGACCGACGATGTGTCGCGTCGCTGGTGCGAGATGTTCGCTGCGTGCGGCTACGTAGCTGTTTCGGTCAATTATCGAATGGGCTTCAATCTGGTCACGTATTCCGTTTCCGATGCAGCCTACAGTGCCCTACAGGACATCCATGCAGCCTTGCGCTATCTGCTGTCGCATCGGGTGACCTACCGCATCGATTCCGACAAGATCTTCCTGGCTGGCTGTAGTGCAGGTGCCATCGTGGCTTTGAACACGGCTTTCTTGAACGATTCGAATATTCCCGAGTCGATGCGGGAGGTGGCCTCCAGGTTGGGTCCCCTTGCGTCCATTCCGGTCACTCCAGCCTACGACGAGCCCTTCACCGTGCGAGCCGTCGGTAATATGTGGGGCGCGGTGCTCGATCCCGAGATTCTGAAGTCTTCGCCGACGTCCATCATCTCGTTCCATGGTATTTACGACCCCGTGGTTCCCTTCGGACAGGGTGTTCCCTTCGAGGCTTTTGTGCAGGATATGTTCCAGGAAATGCCCGGCGGCAGATGGGCCGGGGGCTATCTGGCCAAGAAGGTGATGCCCGAAGTCTATGGCTCGTCGTGCGTCGATGCTGCTGCCAGACGGATTGGCAAACGTTCGGAACTGCATCCCTACAACATTCATAAGCATACGCTGGTGCGCAACGACGACACCGGGGAGCTGAACGAACTGCATGAGGAGTTCTTCGAACGGATGAATACATTCTTCGTCGATGAGATGATCGGGCAACCGGTCAGTTTGCAGCACGGCTTCTCCGACTCGCAGCTTTTCCTGATCGAGCATCCCGACAACGTGAAGGATTGCAGCTGGACGATAGAGGATGGTTTCATCATCGAGTCGCTTCGTCCCACCCAGGTGCGCGTGCTCCTCAAGGGAGAATCCTATGATGCAACACTCTCCGTCAAAGGTGTCTATACTTCGGATATCTCATTCGAGGAATCGTGGGATCTGAAGGAAGGGTTATAAGCGGTTCATAAAAATGTCACCCGACTTTCCGAAATGGAAGGTCGGGTGACATTTTGTTTTCTTATCTTGATGCCTCAAACTTATCAGATGCAGATGAGCTGCACGATGATGTAGATGGGGAGGCAGACAATGAGCGAGAACTTGAACATGTAGCCGAAGAACGATGGCATCTTGATGCCGCTCTGCTCGGCAATCGACTTCACCATGAAGTTCGGGCCGTTGCCGATGTAGGTGAGAGCGCCAAAGAAGACGGCACCTACAGAGATGGCCTTCAGGAATGCCTCGGCTGCAAGACCTGCGACATCTGGATTCTCGGGAGCCATCGAGTTGAAGACGAGGGCTGTCGGCGCATTGTCGAGGAATGCTGAGAGGGATCCGGTGCAGTAGAGATACTGCCAGGGATGTGCGAGCACATGCTGGATGGTATCCTTCATGTCGTGGAGGAACATCAGGGCTGGTGTCATGGTGGCGAAGATGCCGACAAAGACACAAGCTACCTCCATGATTGGTACCCACGAATAGTGGTTGGCCATGCGGGTCGATTTCTTGGTGGTCACCATCGAAAGGATGATGATGAGGATGAATACCCATTCGCGCAGAAGCTTGATATAGAATGGGGCATGCTCATTGGCCATGGCAGGGATGTACTTGGCATTGATGAACATGGTGGAGGCGATGACGCAGAGCAGCCAAAGGATGTTGATCTTGCCGCCTACGGCAATCTTATGCACATTGGTGTTGTCGGCCAACAGATTCTCCGGCGGTTCCTTCTTGTAGTAGTGCGAATCGACAAAGTAATAGGTGATGAGGAGCAATACACCACAAAGTGCCCATTCGGGAATGAGGTTGAGGAACCATGTGAACTCGGCGCCCTTCAGGAAGAGCAGGAAGAGCGGCGGGTCGCCAAGTGGGGTGAGCAGACCACCGCAGTTGGCCACAATGGCGATGAAGAACAGGATGGTGTGCGCCTTGTACTTGCGCTCCGAAATGGTCTGGATGAGCAGACGAATCAGGAGCATGGCGGCACCCGTGGTGCCCATGAACGATGCCAGCACAAAGCCAATGGCCAGGATGATGGTGTTGGTAGAGGGGGTGGCGATGAGGTCACCCTTGATGCAGATGCCACCGGTGGTGACGAAGAGTGCCATAAGCAGGAGGATGAACGGCACGTAGTCGTAGATCATCTGGTGCTCAAGCTCGTGGCTCATGCCATTGGCGATGAGCCAGATGGCAACAGGTACGCCTAAGATCAGCGAGACGTACAGCTTGTGGAGGTTGTGCTCCCACCATTCCTCAAGCTTTGTGAGCGGAAGGATGGCAATACAGAGCAGCATTACCACAAACGGGATAAGCATGTAGCCGGGAATCATAGTATAAAATATTATTTTGTTGAAAGTTTATTTTCGGTTTCGACCGTTAATCCAGCTTGAGGACGGCAAGGAAGGCTGTCTGGGGCACTTCGACGCGTCCGATCTGCTTCATGCGCTTTTTGCCGCGCTTCTGGGCTTCGAGCAGCTTGCGCTTGCGGCTTACGTCGCCGCCGTAACACTTGGCCGTCACGTCCTTGCGCACTTGCTTGATGGTCTCGCGAGCGATGATCTTGGCACCAATGGCAGCTTGCACGGCCACATCGAACTGCTGGCGTGGGATGAGTTCCTTGAGCTTTTCGCACATGCGGCGTCCGAAAGGCACGGCATTATCGACATGGGTGAGCGTCGAAAGGGCATCGACGGGTTCGCCGTTGAGCAGGATGTCGAGCTTGACGAGCTTTGATGGACGGAAGTCGTGGATGTAATAGTCGAACGACGCATAGCCCTTCGAAATAGACTTGAGCTTGTCGTAGAAGTCGATGACAATTTCGCCAAGGGGCAGGTCAAAATAGATCTCGACGCGATTGCCTGAGATGTACTTCTGTTCGACAAGTACACCGCGCTTGTCGAGACACAGCTTCATGATTCCGCCGATATAGTCGGTCTGTGTGATGATGGTGGCGCGGATATAGGGTTCTTCGATATGCTCGATAAGCATTAGGTCGGGCATTCCCGAAGGATTATGTATCTCGGTTTCCACACCATGCTTGTCGAAGACCTTGTACGAGACATTGGGCACTGTGGTGATGACGTCCATGTCGAACTCGCGTCCCAGACGCTCCTGGATGATTTCCATGTGGAGCAGGCCCAGGAAACCGCACCGGAAGCCAAAGCCAAGGGCCAATGACGATTCGGGAACAAACGACAGCGAGGCATCGTTGAGCTGCAGTTTCTCAAGTGAAGCACGCAGGTTCTCATAATCTTCGGGGTCGATGGGATAGACGCCGGCGAAGACCATGGGCTTGACTTCCTCGAAGCCTTCGATGGCCTTGTCGCAGGGACGCTTGACGTGGGTGATGGTGTCGCCTACGCGCACCTCGGTCGAGGTCTTGATGCCGGAGCAGATGTAGCCCACGTCGCCGCAGCCTACCTCGGCACGCGGCTCCATGTCCATGCGAAGGATGCCCACTTCGTCGGCATCGTATTCGCGGTCGGTACTCACAAACTTTACCTTGTCGCCCTTGCGGATGGTGCCATTGATAACCTTGAAGTAGCCGATGACGCCCTTGTAGCTGTTATAGACCGAGTCGAAGATAAGGGCCTGCAGCGGAGCTTCGGGATCGCCCGTGGGGGCGGGGATGCGTTCCACGATGGCTTCCAGAATCTCGGGTACACCCATGCCTGTCTTGCCTGATGCACGGATAATCTCGTCGCGGTCGCAGCCGAGCAGTTCCACAATCTCGTCTTCCACCAGTTCGGGCATGGCGCTGTCGAGGTCACACTTGTTGATCACGGGGATGATCTCGAGGTTGTGGTCGATGGCCATGTAGAGGTTCGAGATGGTCTGGGCCTGGATGCCCTGTGTGCCATCGACAATGAGCAGCGCCCCTTCGCAGGCAGCGATGGAACGGCTCACTTCGTAGCTGAAGTCAACGTGACCGGGAGTGTCGATGAGGTTGAGGACGTATTTGCCGGCAGGTGCCGGTTTGCCGATGCGGAGCGGGTCATCGACATTGCGAGGCTCGTAGTTGTAGTCCATCTGGATGGCGTGGCTCTTGATGGTGATGCCGCGCTCACGCTCCAGGTCCATATTATCGAGAATCTGCGCCTGCATGTCGCGTTCGGCCACCGTCTTCGTACACTCCAGCAGTCGGTCTGCCAGGGTGGATTTGCCATGGTCGATGTGGGCGATGATACAGAAGTTGCGGATATTTTTCATTCAAAACTTTACAATTACGGGCGCAAATATACTAATAAACTGCGAAATGTCCAAATTTATTGGCAAATTATTGTGATAGATTGTCCCTTTAGTCCGTCAGATGACACCTTCAACAACGAATTGCCAGGGGTTTCCGATGCCTTGAGTATAGCCATGGCCTGTCCGCGGAACAGCCGTGGAGCAAGGCTTCCGAACGACTCCATATCATCAGGTTGGGCGTTGCCGCTGCCCACCAGCTGCTGGGCTGGCGAAGGCTGCAGGGTGATTTGTCGTCCCGTTTCGGGGACGAGGCGGCCCTGATTGTCGATGAGTTCGATGAGCACGTAGCAGAGGTCTTGTCCGTCGGCACGCAGGGTGGTGCTGCTGGGTGTAAGGCGCAGGGCGACGGGGCGGCTCGGTGTGATGAGTGTGGCGGGAGAGACGCCGCGCAGACTGCTGTGCGAATAGTGGGCAGAGTCGCCCCGTAGGAGGCTTGCCTTGTTGTGTTTGCGAGCGTGGAGTTTGCCTGGCTGATACTTCACCATGGCGTGCCCCATGTAGCTTGTGTCGTTGATGGCAACTTCGGCTACAAGACTATCGTTGAGAAAGAGCGAGACGAGCGAATCACGGCTATAGACATTAACACGCACGCTGTCACCTTCGCATCCCGGCTGGTACCATTGGTGCTCTTCGTCCATCCACCCCCAATAACTGATGCTGGGACGTTCGCCGTCCTTGCGCGAAGGTTCCACGTTGATGGCCAGGGGATAGTCGCCGCACACCACGTCGTGGTAGTAGCTTTGCGGCTTGCGTTGCCCGATGAGGTCCAGGTCGCCACACCAGCCGTTGAACCAGGGCCACGGCATGAAGAAGTGGACGTTCTCCTGCGCGTCTTTGGTAAGGCAGTTGGCAATGCCAGCTTCGCCGATGTAGTCCATGCCGGTCCAGATGAAGTCGCCGATGACCCAGGGAAGGTCTTCGCAGCGCCGCCAGTCGGAGGCCAGCTCGCAAGCCACCGTCTCGGAGCCGTACATCACGCGACGAGGCGCTTCGCGGTGCTCGGGCTCGTAGTTCCAGACACGATAGTTGTAGCCCGACACGTCGAGCGAACGGGTGGAGGGCTCGATGGAGAGGCGAGCGGTTCGATCCTTGTTCCAGATGGAGTTGATGCCCATGGTCACAGGACGTGTGTCGTCGAGGTCGAGGATGGCTGCGCGCAGACGGGCCGCAATGACGATGCCGAGCGAGTCGGCGCGTTCGGGTATCTCGTTGCCGATCGAATACATGATGACCGACGGATGGTTACGGTCACGACGCACCAGACTCTGCATGTCGTGGGTCGAAAGGCTGTCGAAGTAGAGGTGATAGTCCTGCTTGTTCTTCGTGCGGTGCCACATGTCGAAAGCCTCATCAATAACGAGCATGCCCTGTCGGTCACATTCGTTCATCAGCGATTCGGACATTGGGTTATGGCTGCCACGGATAGCGTTGAACCCCGCCTGCTTGAGCAGTTCCACCTTCCGCTGTTCGGCGCGGTCGTAGGCGCGGGCACCGAGCAGGCCGTTGTCGTGATGCACACAGGCGCCACGTAGAAGCGTCTTGCGGCCATTGAGCAGGAAGCCGTCTTCGGCATTGAATTCGATGGTGCGGATGCCGATGGGAATCTTGATTTCGTCGGCATTGGAACCATGGCGTGCCGCGATGCGCAAGGTATAGAGGACGGGATGTTCGCAACTCCAGAGATAGACATTCTGCACCTTGAGCTTCTTGCTGATCGAGGCGGCATTATCCTCGGCCACAATCCTGTCTTCTTCTTGAGCTACGATGGTGTTGCCATCGGGGGCGATGAGTTCGATGGTGTAGCGTATCATCTCTTCGCCCAGCATTTCTTCGGGCATGAAATTGGTGATGTTTGCGGTGACATCGATTTCGCCTTCCTCAGCCATCTGATAATCGGGGCTGATACCGCTGATGCTGGTGGTGTGTGCAAAGGTTTGCCACGTATCGAGTTTCAGGGGATCGGTGATGATGAGCCATACATGGCGATAGATGCCGGCTCCGGCATACCAGCGCGAGTTGCGACCTTCGTTGACTACCTGAACGAGGATGATGTTGTCCTTTTCGCCGTTATAGTGTCCCTTGGCATCGCGAAGCAGATAGTCGGTGATATCGAAGCGGAAAGTGGAGTAGCCGTACATATTGCTGCCCACCTCCTGGCCATTCACCCAAAGGCGAGTCTGGTTGTAGGCACCTTCGAAGTATAGTTCCACACGCTGGTTGCTGTTGATGCTATAGCGCTGGTTCTGAAGCTGTAGTTTCTTGACATACCACCCTTCTCCACCCAGTGTCCATCCTGTTGAGGCCTTGCCCGGAGACGTCTGTGCAAAGGGTCCGATGACTTGCATCGTGTCGGGCACGTTGTTGATTCGGCGATCTCGCGGCAGGGAGGCAAAGTCATGAGGCAGCGAGATGCGCTGCCAACCCAGTGTGTCGTAATGACTTGCATCGTAGTTTATTGCCTCAGGGTGGGAACCTTCGATGAAGTACCAGTCGCTGTCGAAAAGTACGCGGCGCGGCGTGGTACTTCGCGTCAGCACCTGCACAGCAATGTAACCGATGGCCAATAGGGCGACGATGATAAGAAGGATGAGTGGTTTCTGCTTCATAGTGTGTCAAAAGGGCATGTGTCGAAATGCAGGGCAAAGATACGTGTTTTTTCAATATGATGGTACAAAATGCCCTGTTTTTTTGCATCGATCTTCTTTATTTTCCTTTTGCTTCAGTTTTTCCCCTTTTCCCTTTCATAATTCTATTGTGTTCGAGATCTCCACAGGTTGGTATTCTACCTATAGTAATACAGTCGAATGGGGTCAATAACTATGAGTTTTGCATTTGTGTTTCGAGTTATTTTAGCAACTTCTTTGCAAAATAACAAAGGATATAGACAGGTAATACCGTGATAATGCACCACCCGATTATAAACAATAATACCCAGGCTTCCGTTGAAGCGTCCGACATTAAATAAGATGGGAGCATAATGAAAATGAACGAAATGATGATGGCAATGTAGAGCAAAAAGAATGCTGACGATTTCTTTGTTTTTATGAATGGAGCCGCTATCAACGTTCCTAATACAAATGGGACAATACAAAACAAACCAATTATGGGGAATGTGAACCAGTTGACCCCAGCAATTACAAACCAAATTGCGGTTGCGATTAAATAAGTGAACAAGCCGACTCCTGCTGAAATCCAAACAACAAGCCCAAAGTTTTTGTCGGAAACAGTATTCTTGATTGACGAGATATAACTTGATTGCATGCTTAGAATGTTTTTATTGTTTATTTTTATTCATTCTTTGGTACAAAAATAAGGAATGATATTTTAAAATCCAAGAAAAGCATACAATATTTGAGATAATCCTTTTTTCGACCGACGAAATGCAAGTGTTTTTAAGTGGACTTTGCAATTATAAGCAAATAAAGATTATTTGGAATGAGAAATAATCTTTCTTAGACGGAAGTATGACCAATTTCGGCCAAGAATGGTTATGGTGCGAACGGAGAATAACCAATCTTGGCCAAAAAAGGGTATGCGACGAACGAAGAATAACCAAACTTGGCCAAGAATGGTTATGCCCCAATGGGAGCAAACATTCTGTCGGCCGTCAGAGTACTCTATCCAATCGCGGCATAACCAATCTTAGCTAAGAATGGTTATGGTCTAGACGCAGAATAACCAATCTTGGCCAAGAAAGGTCATGCTCCAACGGGAGCAAGCAATCTGTCGGCCGTTAGAGTGTTCTATCCAATCGTGGCATACCCAATCTTGGCCAAGAATGGTCATGGTCCAGACACAGCATAACCAATCTTGGCCAAGAAAGGTCATGCTTCTGTCGAAGAATAACCAGTTTTGGCCAGGATTGGTTATGCCCTCAGAGAAAAGAGCGAGAAAGGGCGGACTATTTCAATACTTCCAATCAGGATAGCTTGTCACCAAGCGATACTTCCATATCTTCCGTCATCAAACGTAATTGACAGCTCATAGGAAGAGGAGGAAGACATGTTGAGATACAATTGTTCTGTTCCCCCATTTTGCGCATAAATGTTACTTGAAATGGATTCTCCAGTTGTCTGGTTGCGCAGTTCTGCATAACCTTCACCATAATCGCCATTGAACTCGATGATGACACCATTCAATTCGATATGCAGAATGATATCGCAAATTATCGGGGAGCGCTTGACGGGTGTCCCTGTACTAGTAGCTATAGCGATCGTTAGCTCTTCATCATTCTCGCTAATTGCAAAAGGAGCGATTAGCAACATAGCTATGATTATGATGTATCTTATTTTTATCATAATTTTTGTTTTTTATTTGATCTTTTTGTAAAAAGGATAATATCTTTTAGTCATTCCTCGGAGTAGAGAAATATCTTTCAAGTTCGTAGTCTTTATCTCCAGCATAGTATTGAAATGTTTCTTATTTTAAAACCGCAGTCCAAATGTAGCATAAAAACCTTTGAAAGTATTAAATCCTTCTGTTATAAAGTCGTGAATGCGGTATTCTACGCCTGCTAATGGCACAATCCTACGATGCGTTGCTTGGACGTTTCCCCTCCAATACATGCCTAGTCCATAGCCCATATTTTTGTAATCAGAATTACCGATTGGCGCTGTCATATTAACTCTGATTTCATATATTCCAAAGTCGCCAGGTTCTATGGGAAAGGGGGAAAAGCCGATACCTCCGCCCAACCCGAAGGCATGATTGTACTTGTTTGTCATTCCTTCCTTAGGCATGAAATATTGACCTGCTGTGAGAATTTGAGCGGAGAATCTTGGCGATATTTGATAGAGAGCACTGATAGTAATGTCTTCTGGTATCATCGATTGTGCAGGGGCACAAATGCCAAGACGGGCCTCTATATGTAGATCTTGGAGTTTAGAAGGAGAAACAGTTGTGTTTTGTGCATTGGAGGTAAAGGTATTCGTGACAAAAAATACTGTCACAACCATCATGGATAATCTTTTAAAAATTGTATTCCGTTTCATAATAATATGTTTCAATTAGTTTAGTATTTATTCTTCTATACACCACAATTGATAACTTGCGTTTCCGACGATAAAAGCATTACTAAGCTGCTGTTTCATAGAGGAAGACAGATTTGAAGAATGAATCATATTTAATGTATACCTAAGATATGTGGCATCATTACCTTGAACATTTAGATTGTTAAGACCAGTAAAAAAGGATTGCATTATTGAAAAATTTTGTGCGTGTGTTGGAAATTGTGTCCCTAAAATGCTAAATATATGTTCATTTCCTATATCGCTATTAAGTAAGTTCCTATTTGTCAATATAAAGGAGATTAATGAATCTTGATTTTCAATGGCCTGTTGCACCTCACTTACTTGTATGTCATAGTAAATACTTATTCTTTCTGAAATGCTGTCGATAATCGCTTCCATTGAAGTATGGCCTATCGAATCTATAATATTGTTAATATCTAGCAATATTAAATTGTGGTAATAACCTATACTATCAGCCAATTGAGGCCCAGAACCAAATTCATCTTCTGGAACAAGATTGACTAAAGAAATGTCAGATGGATTCATTGGAGACAAAGATCCTATTATTAACGAGTTTTCACTACCAGTTCTGGTTGGAGCCAAAAATCCGATATTGTTGGCTGGAATAAAAGTGGCTACAGCAGATGCAACAATGGCGACACCTGCTCCAATAGCTGGGCTGGACGAATAATATGTTCCCATAATAGCGCCGACAGCATCAATAACGGCAATTGCAGCTATTTTCTTAAACCATTGCTTCCATCCTCGTGTTGGATCAAATTGATCAGGGAAGAGTGAAATGTTTAGAGAATCGATTTGATACCGAACATATTCCGATTCTGTAAAAACGGAAGTTTGAGATAAGTCGCTAGCTTCATCCTTACATGATGATGTCAGGATGGCAAGGATTGTAAATAATGCAGATAATAATAAAACTTTTAGTTTCATAATGTTTGTTATTAGTTAATAGCTTCTACTCATCTCGCTTTTCGATTTCCGCGCCTTTTTGTCAGTGTGGTCTGCTTGTATAATGTTTGTACTGATCAGTTCTTTTTTATTGGAAATGCTTATAATGATTCATTTCAGCCACAAAGATAAATACTTCGTCAAAAATAACCAAAAAAATAACTTCGCAAAATTTCGCAATGTGTTTGCAAAAATTTCGCGAAGTTGATTTTCAGAGATTTACGTTGATGGGAGAAATGCTATATCGAATAGATAAAGGCATCCCAGTCAGTGGGAGCACCTTTTTTGTGAAATGCTTTTTCGTACAATCTGCTGCGAATGGAGGATATTCCACTGGGGGATTTGCCGATGAGAATGGAAAGGTCGCTGGGTGAAAAGCCCAGTTTCAGCAGCATGCACACTTTCCATTCTGTCTCGGAAAGCTGATGAAAATCGGTAATCGTCTTTTCGAAAGCGGGCAGATAAAGCCGAAACCCTTGTGCAAGGTCCTCCCACACGTCTGCTTTCAAATTGAGGTTATGATCCTTGCAGCTGTTCACGGCTGCAAAGATCGGGGAAGACTTCAATCGGGCCAATCCTCCTGCGATGGCCTCCTTGTTTTGTGCTAACTTGATCTCGAGATTCTTCAACCTCTCTTCCTGGAGCTTCATCTGTGTCTTCTGCTTCTTGATGTAGAAGTACATCGAACATAGAATGAAGAATAAGACGATGAAACAGAGAAGGACTATCCACAAGAGTCGTTGTTTCTGAAATTCCGCTTGCTTTTGCTGCATTAGTGCATAGTCTCTTTCGGCAGCAAGGGAGGTGTGACGCAGGGCTTCCTTCAAAAATTGGTCTTCGCAGATGAGCAGGGAATCCTGATAAGCAAGTTGCTTGTCGAAGTTGTTAAGATATTTATGAACTCGATAGGCATTGGCATAAAAGAAGACTGAGTCGTTATGGTTGAAACGCATCCTAGAAGCCATGTCTAGCAGATGTTCAGCCTTGGCAACATCGGGCTTGTGAGCTGCTATCAGGGCTAAGAGCGACAGATCTTGCCCCGAAGCTTGTAGCTTATAGCGGTTGAAGGAGAGCTGGTACAGACTATCCGCTTCGACGAATGATCTTTCATGGATGGCGCAATCAATCTTATGGCGTATGCCATCGAGAATCGATGCTGTATCGCCAGATAAAGTGGAGAGCAGCAAGGCTGAGTCCGCCCATATCTTGCATGAATCGAAGTCGAGGGCATGATATTTGGCTTCGGCCATCAGCAACATGGCATTGGGAATGTAATCTTCATATCCGCCTTTGCGATACTCTTGATATGCTTGTCGTGCGTATGTTTGATTGTCAGAACAATGAAGCCGAGCGTTCACCTTGGCCAAATGACTATAAACTTGGCCTCGGTAGAAATGGCTGTCTATGCCGTCGGAATGCTTCAGCGCTTTCATCAGAGAACGTGATGCCTCATCGTGATGACCAAGGTCCAACTGGACGGCTCCCAAGTAAAAATAAGCATAGAACCGCTCTGCTTCTGTGCCGTGGTCTTCGTAATAATTCGCTGAGGCGAGAATAAGCGAGTCACTCACACTCGGCACGTAATTTTTGTAGCACGCCTGAGTATAGAGCAATCCATAGCGTGCATGTCGTTTTTTGCCAGACAGTTTGCGCGTGTCGATAGTCTGCATGAGCGCCAGCGACTCTTCGGGATGGGAGTCGCAAAGGGCTTCGGCACGGTTCATGACAGAAGAGAGATTACTGTCGGCACACGAAGAGAGGAAGAGAAGAAGAGTGAGGAATAATGTGTGTCGCATAGACGGCTGAAAGGGATTGTACCCCGAAGTTTATGGCTTCAGGATGCAGTGGGTCATGATGAGGCCGAGCGCATCCTGCACCTTGAGGTCGCGTTCGCGAGTGGTGGCTTCGAGGTGAGAGATGGTGAGGTTTTCGACCGGGCTTTCGGGCAGACCCTTGAGGAGAATCAGCTCCTTGCACGACTCGACGAGCACCTGGTCCATCGTGATGCGGCGGAAGACGGGAGTGAGGGGTGTGATGGGGCGCACCGGCAGTCGGTTGGCGAGTTCGCCCACATAGAATGTGGAGCCGAGCATGTCGAAGTAGAAGGCGCGGCCGGGCGACTTCATGCGGATGCGGCGGAATGTGAGGTCCTCGCCGCCGCCACCGCGATTGCGGCGCGACTTGAAGTAGAAGCCGTTGCTGGGCGAAGTGAATACGCAGTCGTGCATATAGACGCGGCGTATCATGCCAGCTGTCTCTGAGCCGAAGGTGACGCCGCCAGGTCCACGTTCGGCAAGACAATAGCGGATAACGACATTCTCGGTGGGACGGCCCACACGTAGTCCGTCCTCGGCACGTCCTGCCTTGAGCGTGAAGCAGTCGTCACCGCATGCCAAGGTGCAGTATTCTATTAGTACGTTGCGTGTCGATTCGATGTCGATGCCGTCGGTGCGTCCGCCATAGCTGTTGACAGCACAGCCACGAATGATGACCGAGTCGCAATAGACGGGAGTGATGTTCCAGAAGAGAGGTTCCTCGAATTCCACGCCTTCGAGCAGCACATTGTTGCAAAGAACGGGCGCGAAGAACATCGGTAGGAAAATGCAGTGGGCATTGAGCTGCATCAACGAATCGTTGGCAAGCAGTTTCGGTCCCAACACTGAGGTGGGAAGGGCTGTGCCATCGAACTTGCGTTCCTCGACGGGACTCTGCAGGTCGAGGAAATCCTCGACCACGAGGCCATCCATGCGACGGGCATAGATCTCGTTCTCCTTGCCCGGTCCGATGAGGCGGGAGAGGGGCTTGCCTTCAGCATCGAAGCCAGCGCCCGTCACGGCAATGTTACGGGCATTGTAGGCATAGATCAAGGCACCGAGGGAATAGAGTTCCACACCCTCGTTGCGTGTGAAGACGGCAGGCTGGTAGTCCTCGACCTTGTCTGAGAAATGGATGCTGGCGCCTGCTTCGAGGTGCAGGTCGATGTTGTCGCGCAGCGTGATGCGTCCCGACTTCCAGTCGCCTGCAGGCACGATGACGTGACCTCCACCACGCTTGACCAACTGGTCGATGGCCCGCTGGATGTTGCCCTTGGTCTTGCTGATGCTGAGCGTGCGCTCGGGAAAAACGGGGCGCTGGAGTTGCGGCATGCCTTCGAAGGTGGCACCGATGGGCGCAATCTCAGCCGGACAGACCTTGGCACCTACTTCTTTGGCAGTAGGTATCTGTTCGGTGACTTGCGCCGAGGCGATTTGTGCAAACAGGAGGAGGGGGAGGAGAAGACGTTTCATGGAGTAAGATGGGGTGCGGCCGACCAGTTTCCGGGAGGGCGTTTTTTCGGGTTTCGGGTTTCCGGAATATCGGGATTTCGGAATTTCGGAATCACGAAATACCGGTATTCCGTTATTCCGGTATTTCGTTATTTCGGAAAAGTAATAAAAAGATTAAAGATAGAGCTCCTTGGGATACTCGATGTCCTCGAGGAAAAGGCCTGAGGCGGGGACACTGTCGCCAGCTGAGCAGCGGTCTTTCTTTTCGATGGTTTCGCAGAACTGGGCTACCGAGAGTCGGCCACGACCCACGTCGATGAGCGTGCCGACGATGGCGCGAACCATGTTGCGCAGGAAGCGGTCGGCCTTGATGCAGAACACAAAGCCGTCGGCAGTCTGTTCCCAACGAGCGTACATGATGCGGCAGTTGTTGGTCTTGACGTCAGTGTGGAGCTTGGCAAACGAGGTGAAGTCGATGTAGTCGAAGAGGTGACTGGCGGCCTCGTTCATCAGCTCGACATCGAGCGTGCGATAGGTGCGCATCGTGTAGAGATGGTCGAACGGCGTCTTGCGCGTAGTGATGTAATAGCGGTAGGTCCGGCTGAGTGCACTGAACCGGGCATGGGCATCGGGCGTGACGGGCACGATGCGGAGGATGGCGATGTCGGGAGGCAACAGACCGTTGGGCTTGATGGTGAGCTGCTCGCA
>JAEEUA010000038.1 GCA_016286775.1 Bacteroidales bacterium | reverse complement strand
GCCGTGTGCTCCTGTCGTTCGTGGTCGAAAAGGACGGTTCGGTGACAAATATCGAAAAGGTTCAGTCGCCCCATCCGGTCCTCACCGAAGAGGCAATCCGCGTGGTCAAATTGATGCCGAAATGGAAGCCCGGCAAGCAGGAAGGCAAGGAGGTTCGCGTGCAGTTCAACCTGCCGATCACCTTCAGGCTGAACTAACGCAAGGTGTCGGAAAAGTTGAAATGTTAAAAATCGAACGGGGGATTCCAAATTTCCCCCGTTTTCTTTGTATATTCGAAAATAGGATGTATCTTTGCGGCGCTATTCATTTATTAACAAACTACTTTTATCGAAATGAAATCGAAACTTCTTGCAGCCCTCGCTGCATCACTTGTTGCGGGCACGCTCTCTGCCCAGACCATCGAACAGGCCAACCGCACCTGGGAGGCCGGCAAACTCTCGTGGGACGAGTTCCAGGGAGAAATCAACAGCGATACGACCATCAACCTCTTCTCCTATAAAGTCCTGCTCGATCGAGCCGTCGAAAAGGTGGGCAACACCACCTACATCTATTCGAAGTTCACACCCTACTTCGACCAGACGGAATCCTGGACACTCCCGAGGTTCAAGAACGATGCCATGCTGCAGTACAACCAGATCATGTTCGACATGCTCGAACTCTATTGCCGCCGCGCCACCATCGACTACAACCGCAACGAAGGCGAATACAGCCAGGAGCAGATTGCCTCGTTCTATCGCAGCCAGCTGGCCAAGCGCGTGAAGGAACTCGACGAAGCCACCCGCCGCGGTACCGATGCCAGCCAGCTGCCCTATTTCGAAACGGGCGTTGCCCTCGACCTGGAGCGCACCCGCTTCAATCCTGCTGCCCTGGTCGAAGATGTTCCCATCGACTACTTCGGCGAATTCTATGTGGGTGCCACCGGCCATTTCCCGATCTCCGACTACTACAACCACGCCTTCGGCATGAACCTGGGCTTCGGCTTCGGCTGGAATCGTCACCTCTGGGAAATCGACATGACGCTCGGATTCGGCAGCAAGGCAAAGACCGACTTCGATACGCGCCACGGATGGATCTACGAGGACGAGTCGCTCAACCACTATCAGGCGTACCTCAACTACGGCTACTGTGCGGCTCGAAACACCCGCTATCAGAGCTACCCCTTCATCGGCCTTGGCGCGAACGGCGTAACGCATCCGTTGGGCAAGGATAGCGACGAGAAAGACCCCGAGAAGGATGGTTTTTCGGTGTGTGCAGGCATGATGTTCGATGTCTTCGTCAGTCGCCGCATCACGATTCATCCCAACTGGGGAAATTGGGTGGATGCCACCTGCCAAGCCATTCGCATCAGGCCTTATTTCAGCATGACGTACTACAACGACTTCGGTTGGACACCCGCCCTCAATCTATCCATCTCCTACAACTGGGGAGGAATGGCGTGGAAAAGGTAATTTTTTAAGGGATATTTGGGGATATTAAGGGACGTTACTTTCGGGAGTAAAAGGGAGTAAAAGGGGGAGTAAAAGGGGAGTAAAAGGAGAGTAAAAAGGGACGTTACCTTCGCCTGTAGTGAAGGAAACGTCCCCTCTTTTTGAGATTAGGACCCAAGAAACATACGTCCCTTAAAATCCCTTCTAATCCCTTAATATCCCTTAGAATCCCTTATCCTACCTTCACATAGCACCCCTGTTTGTCGGTGGTCTTGATGATGCCGTACTTCAGCCAGCGGCGACGCAGGGAACGTGCGGCTTCCTTGTTGCCCTCCTTGCACTTGATCAGGTCGGCATCGGTGAACGTGCTGGGCAGCTGGTCGAAGATGCTGTCGTTGAAGGTGCGATAGTTCTTTTGCACAACGTGTTCGTCGGAGGCACGGGCACGTTCCAGACGCGAACGGAAGTAGAGGAGGACCTGTTCGTGCAGATAGTCGCACAGGCAATCCATCAGCGTACACCACCCGGAGGTCTGGAACTTGGGCAGCTGCTCGGCCAGGGCATCGGGATGCGTCTGCAGAAAGTCCTCGGCCGTTGTGCAGCCGCCTGCCCACTTCGGCAGTTCACCCTTGCGTTCGTCGAGCTGGGCGATGAGCCATCGGGCATATTGTGCCAGCATCAGGGCGCAGCAGATGCGTTCGGCCGTGATGGGGATTCGCATGCGCTGGCTGGCCATCACTTCATCGTCGTTGCGCAGCGACTCCAGACGGATGCGCTCCAGCCAATCCAATCCCACCTGTTCGAGGACCTTCAGTCGAACCTCGCCCTGCATCAGCTGGATGAGCGACGAATAGCGGATGATGTTTTCCTCCGACTGCTGGCTGCGCGGCTTCAGGGGCTTGAAGGGTGCAAAGGTATTGTCGGGCATGCTGGTAATGGCAAGGCGGGTGATTTCGCCGTCGAGCACGCGGGGTTGCGAACGATAGAGGGCGTCGGGCGTGCCGCACTTAACGATGTTCCAGCGCACGTGGGGGATGAATCGAGTGCCGGTATCGGCGTTCATGTAGGCCGTGCTGTAGGGACTCTCGTCGTATCCGCATCGCTGCATCACGCTCAGGTCCTTGTTGAACGACTGTCCGCCGTTGGCTGTTGCCATGTCGGCCTCCTGCATGTAGGTGTAGCACATGTCGCCCTGGGCATTTTCCAAACGCACCACAATCATCGACGTAGAAGTTCGGGGTGACAGTTCGAGGATGCGTGCGTGGGGGTCCTTTGGCAGTTCCTTGGCATTGCGCTTCTGTCGGCGCTGCTCCTCGAAGATGCGTTCCTTCTGGATTTCGACCGCCTGCTTTTCGCGCCACGTCTGCATCCAAAGCTGGTCAATCTTGTCGATCTGCGACTTGCCCGAACCCGAAGTGCCCACCACGAAGCATTGCAGGTTGAGCGCCTTCGGTTCTTCGTCGCGAATGGCCAGTCGGACGTTGTTGGCCAGCACACCGATCATCGTCGCCATGGCTATCGTGACGGGCATGGCCTTGCTGTCGGGGAAGGGTTCGAGCGTCTCACGAAGTCCTGCGGGCAGCTTGCCGCGTTCGCGGAGCGGAAGGCCCCTCACGCGTGCCGAAGGCTGGGCAAAGGAGGTCTTGACCCGATTGATGTGGAAGCTGTTATCGACTTCCTCGATTTCGAGCAGGCTCTGCTGGAACTCCATGTTGTCGCGCTCCCGCTTGCGCAGATAGTTCAAGGTGTCGAGCATCTTGGCAGGCATCTTCGAACGAGGGCGCTTCAGGGCGCTGTCGATGCAGGAGATGCGTTCCTCGTCGGGCAGGCCATCGTAGCAGGGGATGACGCGGAGCATCACGTCGCGGTTGTAGTCGCAGATGTGCCGCACACCCAGGGCCAGTTCGTAGGTGAGGTCGTTGCGCTCGCCGTGCGAAGGGGTCTTCCCCTCGTTGTTGACAATCCAATAGGTTTCGACGATGCGGCTCAGCGGGATGCCATGGTAGGAGGGCTCCACGTTGGGGTCGGCCTCGGCCGATTCTTCAGCCGGTTGGTCGGGTTCGTCGATGACCTCGGCATCCTCGATGGAGGGCTGTTCCACTTCCTCGTAGGGGACCACAGCTCCTGCGCCGCTCGGATTGGGCAGCAGTTCGACTTCGGCTGCAAAGAGCTCGTCGGGCTTGTAGATGAGCAGGTTCTTGCGCGGCACCATGTAGCAGCAGCGTGCCAGGTCGGGTGTCGAGTCGTAGGAAGGCAGGTGAAGCACGTCGGCAAAGTACTTTTGTGCCTCCTTGCGGTCCATGCCCACCACCATCTGCAGAAGGAGCTTGAGACCTCGTCCCGAAGGACTGACGAAGGCAAGCGGGCAGCGCAGGGGTTCGAGCAGGGGAGCCAATGTCTCGAAGTACTCGCGCGGATTCTCCACATTGTCGATGTCCATGCTGCACCAGGGGCTGGATATCATCTGTTCGTTCTTGCGTTCCCCGGTGGTCGAATGGCCGTGGGGCAGGATGGCCTTGAGTTCCCGCTTGATGGTGTTGGCCGTGTCCTTCAGGTTTCTCCGTTCCTGGTCGCTCATATCCGGTTTTTCTTGGTTTCGCAGGTGAGCAACAGCGTCGCAGTTACTTTGGATGTAGCCATCATCAAGCATCGACTCGAAGACCTCTCGGGTACAGATCTTGCATCCTTTCGAATACGTGATCTTGTCGATGTAGTCAAATGAATTTTTCAAAAACATAGTAATAGAAATTTGTTAAACAATCGGTAAATAACACAGGCATTTCTCAAAAATCATCTCCGGAAAATGGTTCTTTTCGATTTGCTGGTGCAAAGTTACTAATAAATAATGAGAAAACCAACGCTAACAATTTCCTGCAAAATAATTAGCGCTGGCTACAAAATTATTAGCGATAAATCGGGATTATCAGTTAGTGTAAACCGTTTTTTGGGGGCCTTATAAAAGGAAACGAAGGAGGCGTTCGTCCCCTCCCGTTCGGTCCCTTCCGTCCGGTCGAATGCGGTCGCGGTCGAATTGGTCGCGGTCGAATTGGTCAAATTGGGGTGTGCAGTAGGATGAGGGGGGAGATGAAGTAAGAAATATAGATATATATAAAGGAAGAATTTTTAAATATATTCTTCTCTCTACCTGTCTCTCTGTGTGTCTGTGTGTGTGAATTTTGAATTCGACCGCGACCATTTCGACCGCGCGACCGCAGTTGTGCTATTGTGGAATTTGCTAAGTCATTGAAACATTGGGTAATAGGTCATCTTCACGTGCGTTGTCGGCCACGTAACTGTACCTGTTTTTCCAATTTATAAGCTCATCTTTAGCGTTCTGACCATTGCAATTTGCCAGTTGCAGGTTCGGAATTAGCGCCCGTTGGCGTCCTTTTAGCGATTGGATGTACTCATTTGTGCACAGTTTCATCCAGTCGTTGATCACAATGTTGTACGAAGTGTAGTGAAGTCGGAACGTCTCCTGCAGCTCCGTCCCCGCAATGGCTTCCTTGATGAGCCGGTCAAAACCTTTCGGTGTGGCATTCGATTTGGCCACTCCGTAGGCAATAAGTGCGGCAAAGAGGCAGGCAAAGTACTTCGAAGGCTCCAGTTCCTGCAGATTTTCGCGTCTGACTTCCATGATTCCGCTCTTTCCCGAGGGTCGGAACCGCTTTAGGATCATGCCGCGGAGCTTTTCGACAAAACGGTCCTTGTCGGCAGCATTGTTCAAGAAGGAGTCGGTCTTCGGCCCTCGCTTGTGGCAGGGTTCGTCGTTTTTGCTGTCCGGTTCAGGGGCTGCTTCGACGGGCATGGCCACGGGCAGAGGTATGTCTCCGGCGGCTTCCCATTTCTCGAAGGCATTCTGTAGGTAATACTGCAGGTCGCGGGTAGGTGCCTGATTGGTGACAAAGGGCGACAGTTCGTCCACGCGAGCCTTCATCCACCGCAGCATTTCGCCTATCCTTTTCCAATCATCGATGTCCTGTTCCGTCGGCAGAATGGGCTTATCTGGCTTCATATTCGAGGGTTTCGATGGGGTGGTCAAACTTGCAGATAGGCGAGCCGAAGCGCTTTGCATCGACCAGGAAGGGGCCTTCGGAGCGGTCGATGAAGCGGATGAAGTGGACATAATGGTATTGTTCCATCAGCTTCACACATTCTTCGTCGGTCATCGCTTCGCCCAGGAAGGCATACCTTGTCTCGTTGGTGATCGTGTCGCCTCGCTGGAGGTCCACGATTCCATTGCCCCGAAGAAGCAGGACGTTCTGTTCGATCACCATCTGGCGCACAGCACCCATCCAGCCGAAGGGAGAGGGGTGGCGCTCGTTGTTCTCGACGCAGGGGGCAGCTACATAGCCCAGGCTTCGCTGAAACGAGTAATTTATCTGGACGCGGCTTTCCTCCAGGGCATAGTTGATGCGATCGACCAGCATGGTTTGCTGCTGATCGGCCGTGAAGGTGATAAACGTGCCATCCAGATTGCCCGGACGGACAGCGTAGTAGAGGCGGTGGAGGAGCTTGTCGGGGCTGAGGATGTCGTCGTGGATGTTGTCCCATCGGGCGAAGGTGGCGGGTTCGTCGTCGGGTGTGCCCATGTAGGCAACGTGTCCGTCGGTGACGATGAGCAGCTGGAGGTAGGTGGCGAAGCACTTGTCCTCCAGGACTTCTTCCATCGCCTTCTCGGCGGTTTCGAGCAGCTTGCCCTTTTCGCCGAAGACCACAGCCACGAGGGGCATCGTGTTGATGGTGAGGATCAGGTCCCAGGCGAAGCCGTTGGGGCGGCAACCGGGCCATGCCTCCACCATACGCAGCGTGTTCGAACGCCGGTTGGTGAAGTCGATGAGCTGGCACATGCCGTACTGCGGGTGGCGTTTGGTGCCGTACTGGAATTCGTAGCCGCAGATCAGATTGGTGTAGAACCGATTGCGCGCCTCGTCGAGCGGATATTTTATTTCAGCTGGACTTTCGGGCCAATAGTAGTGGAACGCCCTTGTGCCGAGGCCGTCGACCTTTGCGGAGAAGTTCTCCACCTCGTACCAGGCCTCGCCTGCATGGAAGCGCTTCAAGTCGGTTTCGAAGAACATGTCATCGGGGCGAGGACCGTTGTACAAGGCGTATGGTTCCGTTTTTTCGGGCTTGGGTGCCTTTTGCAGATGGTACCCATCGGCCACCAGCTGTCGTATCAGCTTCTTCCGGTGATAGGCGTGGGGGCGTTTATCGTTGAGATTCATTTTGTGGTTGGTTTGGTTGGTTGGTGGGTGGGGCGGGCTTGCTCCGCATTTGGGCGCAGCCAAGAACGGCTGCGGCGTTAACACAGGGGGAAACGCCTGTCGGCAGCGGCGTGTCGTTTTTCTTTGCTGGGCGCGCGGGTTCGTTCGTGGGTGTTTTGTTGCAGCCAAGCTTGGCTGCGGCGTTAACACAGGGGAAACGCTTGTTGGCCGCGGGACCGCCCCGCAAACACCGCGGAAACACCCCGTCGGCCCGCAGCGTGCGTTTCGCTTCGGATGGGGCATCCCGTCGGCCCATAGCGTGCATTGCCCCGTTTGGGGAAACACACCCCTTCGTACCGTTTGGCGCAATCTCGCTCCGAGATTGCGCTACTTCGCAGCAAGTGGTGCAATCTCGGAGCGAGATTGCCTTGTCGGTGTCCCAGATGGCGCATGCTTGCTCTGAGAGGGCACCGCTTGGGCCCGTTTGGAACAACTTGCGTCGCGAGGGGCCTTTTCAGACGGCGGGAGGAGCGGGGCGCGGTTCGAGGGGGCATTGTTTCGGCCGTGGGGGTGTCGCCCTTGGTTTGAGGGGGCATTGTGTGGGCCGTTGGTGTGCTTCATGCGGGCGTGTGCCCGCTTTCCTTGCAGCCATGCACGGCTGCGGCGTTAACAAAGCCGAAACCGCGCTCTTAACCCCTTAATACCCCGGGTTCTGCAGCAAATTGGGATTGAGGATCAGGACGTCGCCGGGGATGGGGAAGACGGTGGTGAAGCCCCTGGGGTCTTCGATGGCGTTGATGCGGGAGTCGTAGTGGGAGGTAAACTTCTGGAAGCGGATGAGGTCGTTGCGGCGCCAGCCTTCCCACATCAGTTCGAGCAGGCGTTCGGTGAGCAGGTTGTCGAGTGTGGCTTCGCGCTTCTCGACAAACGCACGTTCGCGAATCTTGTCCATCTCGGCCTGTCCGCTCTCGCCATTGCGCACCTTGGCTTCGGCAAGCATCAGGAGCACGTCTGCATAGCGGAAGAGGACGATGTCGTTGTTCTGCAGCGTGCCGTCGTTGTAGGCCGTGTAGTCGGCTTCGTACTTCGCCATGCGTGCCCCGCCATTGCGTTCGAACGGCGAACCCGTCAGGTCCTCGGCCACTTCGAGCGGATGATAGACGAGGGGGTTGCCGTAGCCGTCATCGACCTGCTTGTCGTTGACATATACCGTGTCGGCGAAGAAATTGTAGTAGTAGCGGGAGTCCACCTTCGAGTAGTCGCGGTTCTCCGGGTTGTCGTCAAAGATGCCGTAGGCGTGCATCGTGCTGATGGTGGCGCAGGTTCCGTTTTCTGTTCCCCATCCGAGGGCCTCGCCATGGGCGCAGTGGAGGCTTCGGAAAATGTAGTTGAAGTTGTTGTTGTAGAGCGTGTTGTCCATCGGGATGACGAAGATGTTCTCGTGCGACGTCTCGTTGTGGATGGCGAAGTTGTCACCATAGTCCTCCTCGAGGTAATAATCCAGGCCCATGTCGGCGATGGCCTCGCAATAGTACTTGGTGGTCTCCCAGGCATTCAGGATCTGACCATCGACGTCGAAGAGGATTTTCGTGCCGTCGGGACGTTCCTCGTCGGTCCATTGGTCGTCGCAATAGACCTCGGCATTCAGCGCCAGCTTGGCCAGCAGGAAGTAGGCGACGGGGCGTGTGAAGCGTCCGTAGTAGTTGCCCAGCCAGTTGCTGCGCTCGTACGCCAGGTGGGGTGCCACCTCCTGCAGCTCGTAGAAGATGAAGCGATAGACGGCGCTACGCCTGCTCTGCACGATGTCTTCGAGCGATTCGTTGTAGTCGGCTACCAGCGGGATGTTGCCGAACATGTCCATTGCATAGAAGTAGAACATGGCACGCAGGCCGCGCACTTCGGCGGTGAAGGCTTCGTACTGCTCGTTGGTCAGCACCAGGCGGAAGCGATAGCGGTCGATGAAGTAGAGCGAACGGTTGCAGCGCGAAATGACCTCGTAGAGGTACTTCCACGTGCTGCTCAGCTCGCCGTCCGAAGCCGTCCACTTGTGGTTGTAGAGCCGGTTCCAGAAGCCGCCGTCGTCCCAGTCAGCTCCTCGTACGGGCATCATCTGTTCGTCGGTGGTGATGGAGTTCCAGTCATAGACACCGCGTATCGTCCCCTGAAGGCCGTGGCTGGGCGTGCTGCCACCTATATAATTATAGAGGTCGCCTACCAGGTCGCGTTCGATTTCGGCAGCCGAAGAGTAGGCTTCGTCTTCTTCGACCTGTCCCTTGGGATATTCTTCGAGGCAGGAGCTGAGCGTCAGTCCTACCCACAGTGTTCCGAACAATAGAATATTTCTTTTCATGTTGATTACGAGCTAATTTAGAACTGAATGCTGAAGGCGATACTGTAGGAACGGTAGGGAGGATAGCTGTGCTTGTCGTCGATGCCCATCGTGCCGTTGACGGCGAAGCTGTTGATCATGGGGGTGAGTCCGCTGTAGCCGGTGATGGTGGCGAGGTTGTTGATCGAGAAGGACAGGCGCATCGAATTGATCTGGTCGGTCAGCAGGTCGATGGGGATGTTCCAACCCACGGTCAGGTAGTCGAAGTTGAGGTAGTCGCCCGATTCGAGCCAGTAGTCGGTGGCCGTCTGGTCGTTGATGTTCTTGGCGGGTGCATCCTTCATGACGTTGTAGTCGGGGAAGCCGCCCATGTTCATGTACGAAAGGCTGGTGCCGTTGAAGATCTTGTGTCCGAAGGCACCGTTCATCTGGAGCGAGACGTCGAAGTCGCGGTAGCGGAAGCTGATGTTCGAACCCAGCGTCCACTTGGGCGTTGCCTGTCCGGCGATGTAGCGGTCGCCACCGTCCTCGATGTTGATGAGTCCGTTGCCGTCGAGATCCTCGATGGCGTAGTAGTTGGTGCCGTCGGGTCCCATCTCGATGCCCGTGCAATGGGGCAGGTAGAACACGCCCAGGGGCTGTCCGACAATCTGATAGACGATCTTGTTGTTGCCGCCGTGGAATCCTGCGCCGTTGAGCGAGGCGATGGGTGCCATGTCGGGTGCCGTGAAATAGGTGCCGTTGTAGTTGCCGCTCAGCGAGATAAGCTTGTTCTTCTGATAGGAGAGGTTCAAGTTGATGTTCAGGTCATAGTCGCGCTTGTGGATGGGCGAATAGCCGATGCCGAGCTCGAAGCCCTGGTTGCTCATGCTGCCCAGGTTGGCCAGCATCTTGTCGAAGGTGTAGGGCGGCACGGGCACGTCGTAGAGGTAGAGCATGTCGCGCGTCTTCGAATAGTAGTATTCGGCCGTCATCACCACCAGGTTGTCGAAGAAGCCCATGTCCGCGCCGAGGTTGAACGAGCTGCGGCGCTCCCAATGCAGGTCGGGGTTGGGGTTCGTCTGGACGGTGTAGGTCACCGTGGCGTTGCCGTACCAGGGCACGAGGCCGGTGGGTTGGAGCAGGGCGAGCGTGTTGTAGGCGGTGATGCCGCCGAGGTTGCCTGAGACACCCGAACCCGTGCGCAGCTTCAGCTGGCTGAGCCAGTCAAAGTCCTCGAGGAACGCCTCCTTGCGCAGGTCCCACGTGGCCGAAACCGAGGGGAACAGGCCCCACTTGTGGTCGTCGGCAAACATCGAGCTGCCATCGGCGCGGGCATTGATGGTGAACGTATAGCGGTCCTTCAGCTTGTAATCGACCTGTGCGAGGAACGAGAGCAGGGCCGTGTTGGTGTAGTCGCTGCCCGTGGATCCGTAGTGACGCATGCTGCCGGCTGCCAGGTCGTGGTACGACACGGAGTTGTGGCTCAATCCGCGCACCGTGACGTTGAAGCCCGTCTGCGTGGTGGATTGGTATTCGCTCATGAACTTCACGTCGAGGCTATGGATGTCCCATTCGTGCTTCCAGTTGCCCGTCAGGTTGGCAAGCCAGGCTTCGGTCTTGGTTTCGGCGCGATCGGCCTGTCCGTGCGCCCATACCGAATTCGGCTTGAACTGGGCATTCTCGAACGAATTGAACGAATACGAACCGAAGGCTGCGAGGCTCCATTCGGAACTGATGCGATAGGAGAGCTTGAGGTGCGTGTTGAAGTTCAGCAGCTTGTCCTTGTCCTCCTCCTCGAGCAGGGCGAGCGGGTTGTTTGTCTGCGAGGCATTGGTGTTCTTGTCCCAGCCGCCGCTGCTGTTGCGTCCGTTGATGTAGGTAGGGTTCTGGGTGGCAGCTGAATAGAAAAGTTTCTGCTCGTCGAAGATCTCGTTGTTGCGCTGGCTGCTTCCCACCACGCCCAGGTCGATGGTCATCAGGTCGTCGAAGGCCTTCTGCGTCACGTCCACCTTGGCTGCAAAGCTGCGGTATCCGTTGTTGCGTATCACCGTGTTTTCGCCCATGTAGGCCAATGAGGCGCGGTACTGCTGCTTGTCGCTGCCGCCGCTGAATGCGACGTGGTGGTTCTGCACGAAGCCCGTGCGGCGCAGGCTCTTCTGGAAGTCGGTGTCGTGCCCGCCATCGACATACATCTTCTTCAGCTGACGGGCGGTAGCCACATAGGCAGGTCCGTCGAGCATCTCGATCTGTCGGTAGGCGGCTTCGATGCCGATGTTGCCGTCGTAGGAGATGTGGAATTGCGAGCCCTGTCCCTTCTTGGTGGTCACCTGGATGACGCCCGATGCGCCCCGCGAGCCGTAGGGCGCCGTTTCGGCTGCATTCTTCAGGATGGTGAAGCTTTCGATGTCGGCAGGGTAGATGCCGGTGAGCGTCGAGAGGTCGCTATAGACGCCGTCGATGATGACCAAAGGTTCGTTGCCGCCTGTCAATGAGGTGGTTCCACGCAGACGCACGCTGTTCAGCATGGCCATACGGTCGGCGCCACTCGACTGGACGTTCAGGCCGGCTGCCTGTCCGGCAAGGGCCTGCAGCGAGTTGGTCATCAGGCCTCGGTTCATGCGACTTTCGTCGATGACCACTGTCGAGCCGCCATGCTTCAGGCGAAGGCTGTCGCCTGTTACCTCAAAGTTGCGGGATTGTGCTTGCGCCACCGAACCAACCGCCAGTAGCGCCACGATGATTGCCGGAACCTCCGGCCACATTTTTCTGCCCATAGTGTTTACGGTAATTTAGAAAGATTTCAGTTATTGCAAGTTTTCAGCCGCAAAGATACTTATTCTGTCGAATATTTCCAAATTTCGTGGCGAATTTTTGTGCGTTGAAGGGGTTTTTATGGGAGTTGATGGGAGTTGATGGGAATTTATGGGAATTAATGGGAGTTGATGGGAGTTGATGGGAAATTACTCCTTGTCTTCCCGGGTTGTATAGACTTCGCCATTCCCCTTGTCCTTCTCCTTCTGGAACTTCTCGTAGTCCTTCTTGATTCGATCGTAGAGCTTGTCGGGACTTTTTTCGTAAAGCTTGATATATTCCTCGAAAGCAGGCACTTCGCCCGAAATTTCCTTGTTTGCGCTGTAATAGTTCAGGATGTCGATTATGGCAACCTGGTACTGCTTCTCGGGATCGATGGGGTCATCGTGGGTGAGGGCATATTTCGTGCAGGCGGCCAGATAGGCAATGAGATAGCCGTAATTCTTCTCGTCGGCTGCCCATTTGGCTTCCGCTTCGCCGAAATACACCATCACATCGGGCGAGGCCATTGTCCAGGCATGGATGTAGCGTGCGGCCTGCTGCATCTTCTCGTTGCTCAGGTAATGATGGAGGTAGAAGAGGCTGCAATAGTAGGCATCCTCGTTGTGCTCGCGGCACTTTTCGGCCGTCTTGAATTCCACCAGCGGCGGCACATAGCCATGGTCCACCTCTTCCTGGAGCTGCTCCTCCAGCTCTTCCATTTCCTCGAGCTTGGCGGTGTTGCCCACCTTTTCGTAATACTTCTTCATGTATTTCAGCTCGTTGAGGTAGTGGTCGGAATGGGAGCCTTCGTCGTTCTCGATCACGCTGAGGGCGTGTTCCTGCAGGGCTACCGCCTCGGTGTACTTGCCCAGGGAAAACTTGATTTCGGCCGCATGCGCCAGCACACCGCCCATCTCCTTGTCGTTCGCAAAGTACTTGTTGTGGATCTTGACGGCCTCGTCGCTGTACTTCTCGGCTTTCTCGTAGTCTTCCAAGGAGGTGTAGTAGAGCGCCACATTGTCAATCAGATTGGCATACTGGATATCGTCCGAGCTGCATTTTTCGCCGTAGAGTTCGGCCGACTTCAATCCGTACTCCACCGCCTTCTTGTAGGCATTCTGCCGGAAATAGCAGCGGCTGATGAAGGCCAGCAGAAAGGCATGGCCGCGATAGTTTTCGCTCTCATCCTTCTTGATCAGTTCCAGTTCTTCCAGCGCGGTAGCCAGGGCCTCGTTGTATTCCTTGTTCGCGAATTGTCTGAGGGCCTGGTTGTCCAGTTCCATAATCCGGGGATTTTGCGACGCAGCAATATCCACGTCCACGCTGTCCTGTGCGGCCACAGCCACGCTGTCCTGCACGTTGTTGTCCTGTGCCCAGGCGATGCTCGTCAAGGTCAGGAGCATCAGAGTAATCATGGTCTTCTTCATAATTTATTTATTGGTTTTAACGGGAGTTATCGGGAGTTAACGGGAGTTATGTTTCAAATTTTGTGACAAAGGTAGGATTTTTTTTCGTCGTCTCCAAATTTTTTCGGCAAAAAAACGACACCTTATCGACAGAAAACACTTTTTCACCGACGAACGGATGTGCCTCCGATGTATTTCGTCGGTTTTTTGATACTTCTGTCGATAATTCGGAAAAAAGTTGTCCTAAAATTTGGCGATGTCATCATTTGTGCTTATCTTTGCGCTGGTAAAACAAACTCTTAAAGCAATACTACTATGAACTACCCGAAATCGTTACTCACTTTCGTAATTGTTTTAATGGCATCTTTTGCCATGGCTCAAACTGCATCCCAGCAGCAGTTTTACGACCGATACGAAAAAATCACGGAGTCGGAAGAACCCGACACCGCAGCTATTCATGTTCTCATCGAAGATTGGGAAAAGGTCGCCTCAGATGATCCTGACCTCATCCGAACAAAAATCATTTACGAACTGATGCAGTCGGATCCGAGTGTTCCAGGCGAAATCAACCAGCCGTTTGCTGAAAGAATAAAACTGCTTGCTGAAGAAGCTATCACCAGGTATCCGAATCGCCTGGACCTTCGTTCATACAACGCCATCGGCTACTTTTTGGTAGGCCAGAACGAAAAGGCTCTCGATTGTCTTTTGCAAATCATCGACCACTCCCAAACAGTCAATGGTAATTGGCTCGGCAAGCAAAACAAGCCTTATGAGAAAGGATTTGAGCAATTTGAGGAAAACATGTGTACAATGATCCCTCATTTTTTCCAATCAGAAGATTACACCAGAGCATTGACCTTCCTTGACAAGCTGGTTGCTGCCTATCCCCAGTCATTTGCATTCCGAATGAACCATGCCTCGACGTTGGCGAATCTGGGTAAGCATGAACAGGCGATCGAAGATTTTCTTGCACTGGAAAAAGAGCAACCTAACGAAGACCATACCATTATCACCTTGGCTCAACTTTATGCAGAAACCGGCAATGAAACGAAGGCAAGGGAATACTGCGACAAGGCCATTGCCCTCAATGACTTCTATACTCAGACGGCTGAATATATCATGGGATCATTTGAAACCCTTACCGTCGATTTTGATGAAATCAAGGAATACATGAAGTCCCATGAGGACGAATATCGCAAAATCGAAATGAAGTTCAAAGGGGGAGAAGCAGGAATGAGCTTGCGAGACCTCAGTATCCTTTACTTCGGACATGCGCTTACCCCGGAATGTACCAGTACAAAGCTTTGGGACATCAACGCAGACAGCCTTGCACGGAATGGGAAATTCGAAGAGTTGCTAAGTGCCTGCGAAGAGACGCTCAAGAAGCATCCGGCGAGCATTGCTGCCAACTTTTACGCAGGCATCAGTGCCGACAATCTTGGAAATCCTATTGCAGGACTCTATTTCCTCAAATGTCAGCAGCTTGCACGAATGATAACCAAGAGCGCCGATAGCCTGAGCAATTTGGGTGGCAAGGATGATTCGGAAAAAGCAGAGGACAAATATGACGGTACAAAATATTACAAGATTCTCTGGCGTGCCGACGAAAACGTCTTTGTCGATTATTTGCTGGACAAGGAGGAAAAGGGGAAGACCCTGTTCTTCTCGGAGCCTGTCTATTTCATCGCGAAGGAATGATTTTCGCCGCACTTCCTTCCTTTGAATGGTAATTGCATTTTCCAAAATCGATTCATTTTGTCGTTTCTTACAAATTTTTGCTATAAATATATGTCATAGTCAAATAATCTTCTTACCTTTGTCAAGAATTTTGATTCGTATTTGCTATTCCTTTTATACAATAACATTACCAAATAATAGTTCAACCTTTAATTTACGTGTGAACCACATGAAAAGACTTATTGGAATCCTGTCGGCTATGCTATTGCTGTCGCAGGTTACTGTCAGCGCACAAGAAGTGGCAGTACAATTCAAGGTGGCAACCCTCAACGTCGATGGTTTGCCGCAGAAGGTCCTGTTCATCAAGACCAATCCCGATGGCCCGGGTGCTGATGGCTCGGCACGTATCGGAAAGTATCTCTGCCAGAAGGGCTACGACATCGTGTGCCTGCAGGAGGACTTCAACTACCACGGTGTCATCGAACCCTGGCTCGAGGATGACTATCAGCTCGACACCTGGAGCGGAGCTGTCGGCACCGATGTGCCCGGCAAGAAGATTGACTACATGCATCTGCAGAACCTTCGCTTCGACTGCGATGGACTTGAAACCATCTGGAAGAACAACATCTCCCTGACCGGCTCGGAGCGCGTAAGCTGGGATGCCACCTTCGGCAAATTCAGCCATGCCAACGACGAAATGATCACCAAGGGTTACCGTCGCTATGAGCTGACGATGCCCTTTGGCCTCGACCTAATCGTCTATAATATGCACATGGATGCTGGCGATGATCCCGACGAGATGGCTGGCAACGACACCAACGACCGTGCTGCCCGTCAGGCAGAATGGCAGCAGCTCAAGGAGGACGTACTGGCACACCTCAGCGACCGTCCCATCCTGATCCTGGGCGACCTGAACAGCTACTATTGCCGCGACCAGATTCAGAAGAACTTCATCAACGAGATTTCGAACACAGGCCTCGGAACCGCTTCGGACGTCTATGTCGAAGTGATGAAGGACGGCATCTATCCGGCTCCCGTTGAAGGCATCATCTATCGCAACGAAGAGAACAACCTCGTCGATGGCCAGGGCAACGTGGTAGAAAACGAGGAACTCGACAAGATCATCTACATCAATCCTGCGCAAGGTACTTCGATCAAGGCCGTTGCCTACGAAGTGGACAAGGCTGGCTATACCTACAACGGCAAGCCCCTTGGCGACCACTATCCCGTTGTTGCTACCTTTGAGGTGATGGTGAAGGGCTATACCGGCATCGAATCGATCGTGCCCGCCGACACCGACGACGCCACCTATTACAACCTGAATGGCCAGCGCGTCAATCAGCCTGCCAACGGACTTTTCATCGAGAAATCCGGTACAAATTCCAGCAAACGTATCATCAAATAACTTATCGCCATGAAAAAGTTCTCAATCTACCTCCTGGCAGCAACGGCTGCTATTCAGACGGCGAATGCACAATACTCCTATAATATCGTCTCCGAAGCCGACACGACCATCAAGACCGTAGTGGAAGGTATCACGATCGACTCGCGTGACGTTCGTCGCTTCGTGTACGAATACGAGTCGAAGGATGCCGATGGAAAGCCCGCAACCCTCAGCGGCATCATCCTCATCCCTTCGAACATTATCGATGGCGAGGACCCCTGCGATGGCGTCATGCTCTTCAACCGTGCCACTTTGAGCAAGCCCGAGGCAGCTCCTTCGCTCGCCGATGATGGTATTGCCAACGCACTTATCGCCAACCCATTGAACCCGAATTATATCCTCGTGGCAAGTGACTTTATCGGCTATGGTTCGGCAAGCGAATACCCGATGTTCTATCACAGCGGCGACGTTAATGCACGCAATTCGCTCGACGGCCTTCTGGCTGCACGCCAGCTGTTCGAAGACCGTGGCATCTCCCAGGGCAAATACCTGTTCAACCTCGGATACTCGCAGGGCGGTTCAGAGTCCCTCTATGTGGCCAAGCTGCGCGACATGGAATACAAGGACAAGGGCGTCACCTTCACCAAGACCTTTGCCGGCGGTGGTCCTACCGACTACGTACGGGCTTACAAGGATTACGTGACCAAGGACTGGTGCGAGGATGTGAAGGATGTCGTAATGATGATTACTTCGGCCATCGTCAACCTGCACATTGACATCGAATTCAGCGACATGTTCACCGAGCCGCTGGCTTCGAAGATTCCCGAATTGGTCTCTCGTAAGGAGAAGGCTGTCTTCAACGAGATCGGCATCGGCATGAGGGATTCGTTGAGCCACCTCATCCAACCCGCCTACATGGATCTGAATTCCGACGAAGCCAAGGCTTTCATGGCCAAGCTTGAGGAAATCAACCTGATGAACGGTTGGGAACCCGACCTTACCCAGCAGTACTTCATCGAGCATAGCCGCCACGACAACTACGTTCCCATCCAGTGCGTCAGGGCCATCATCCCCTGGATGAAGGAGAAGGGATTCAAGCAGAGCCTCGTTCCCGGTAAGACCAACCTGCAGACCAACATGTTGGTGTTCAAGCTCGACCACACCGTTTCGGCTATTGTTTGGGCGCTTCAGACTGTTGCTGCTATCCAGTTCTGGCCAGTGCTTTATTACGAGGGCGAGCAGAACCGCTATTATAACGAGGTTGTTCACGACTTGAACCTGATGAAGGTGATCAAGTACCTCGAAAGCTGGGGCCTCGACCTGCGCAAGATCACTTCCGGTGAACCGATGTTTGCCAAGAGATTGAGCGAGGAAATCGAAGACGGCGAACTTGATGGCAATGGCAGTGTTCGTCAGTTGGCCAAACAGGCTGATTTCTTCGAGATATTGAATCAGGTTTCCGACGTGCTCGCCAAAGTGGACCTTACTTTGACCGATGCCCTCGAGATGCTCGACGATTCAGGCATCACCCTTCTCGACATCATGGAAGTGGTGAGCTACATCCAGTCGTCACCTTCTCCCGCTCCCGATGCTGAGCCTACCCCGTTGTTCATGTCCGAAAAGGAAGACACTCCTCTCTTCCTCCTGAACTACTACGAGCAGACCTTAGCCACCTGGTTCATGCTTGCAGGCTACAACGTAAAGTATGAAGAATGGGGCTGGTAATCCCTCTTCCCCCAATTTGCAAACCCGCTCCCTTTTCACAAATAATGCCGGCTCAAATGAGTCGGCATTATTGTTTTCCTCGCACCCGTTTCGTCGGTGTTCTTGTCGCAGCCATCTTTGGCTGCCTTCTCACCTCACCAGCACCACGCGCCCATCAACGACCCGCACGCCGCGCTGCATCGAACGCGCCCTCCGTCCCATCATATCAAACCCGACCCCAGCCGGGGAGCCATCAACCCGAACGGATTGTATCGCATCCTCGCCCTTCACGCGCATCACGATGATGCCCTGCACATGGAGCGAACCCGAAGCCGCATTGGTAATCTGCACATATTTTGAAGGCGTGTCGAGCACGACGCCGAGCTCCTTGACGCCCTTGTTGCCGCTATATTCCGTAAACTCCGTGAAGTTCTCCCCATCGTCACTCACAAGCATGTCGCCCTTGAACGAACCCGTACGCGCCAGGTAATAATCGACCGATGTGATGCCATCGGGACAATAGACAGTCATCGTACCTGTGCCCTTGGCAAGCTGGATGGAACCCACCTTATCGGAATAAACCGTGCCATCGCTGCTCGATACGTTCGAAGTGGTTTGGAACTTGCTGCCCTCGTCCAGGATGATAACACCCGAACTCAAATAGGCATTCACAGCCTCTTCGTTGTCCGCATTGAACCAAAAGTAGTCGTACGTGCCATCGCCCTTGTCGCTGGCAATATAAGCCTCGCCTTCGGATGTTGGGGTGGTGCCACCTCCTCCTGCCCACGAGGGAACATAGGCATCGTTCTCGGCCTGATCCATACCCACGCCATCGCCACCATTCACAGTTTCCGTAGCACCACCATTGCTGATCGATGTGCCATCGGCAAAGCCCACGAGCGTGCTCTTGTAATTGAGCAAAGCCGTCTTGAGCTCGGCAATCACACCGTAGTTCTCGTCCTGCTTTGCATTGCGGAACGTCCACTTGAAATCGCCATGGTTCATTCGCCCGGCACCCAACGTGCCACGAACAATAGCGGGCACATCAGCCGGAGCATCCATCTTGTTCTCGATATAGGTGCTTCGAGCCGCGGCATCCGCCTCATCATTGTAGGTCGAGCCTCCAGCGTATGCCTTAGCAGTCACTTCGTCAGCGCGATTGGCTACGAGCACGGCATCCCAACGGCCATTGGTTTGACTGCCATCGTAATACTGGACTTTTCGTGCATTGACAATCTCGTTGTTGAACGCCTTGATTACGCCACCATTTTCGCCCGAGAAAGTGCCGCTTCCTTCGGCATCTGTACCCTGCTTCGAGATGAGCATCGGGTACTTGCAGTTGCGGAAGTAGTTGCCTTCGACGAAAGCCGAACCGCCCATCGTCATACCTACACCATACTTCGACACGCCATCGAAATAGTTGTTATAGACGTGGAAGAACATTGTGCGAATGCGTGGATGACGCGAGTCGCTATGATCGAACCAGTTGTGATGATAGGTGTGCCAGCAGGCTGTCGTCTCGCTCTTCATGCCGCCGAGGCTCGACTTGCCCGTGTCGAAGAAATGGTTGTACGAAACCGTAATGTTCTTCGATTCACCCTTGATGTCCACTGTGCCGTCTCCCTTTGCCTGGTCCGCATCGCTGCCTGGCTTGCCATAGAAGAAGTCGCAGTTATGAACCCACACGTTCGAGTTTCCCGTGTCGAGCGAAATGGCGTCGTCCATGCAGCAAAGGATGCCGATGTTACGAATCTCAACACCCTTGCAGTTGCGCACCAGCATACCGAAACCATGGAAGGCCGCGTCATCGCCAATGCCCTCGATGGTGATGGGCATATCGCTGTATTCGTTCTTGCCCTTTACCTGCAGGCCTTCGCCACTTGACTCAAAGCGATCCATGTCGCCATCCTTGATGGTGCCAATCACACGAATGGCCAATGGCGTCGTGTCGTAGCCTTTCTGATAATAGTAGATAATGTCCTGCAAACCCTTGGCCGTGGTGTATTTCGACGACGAAGTCTTCACATCGGTGCTCACCGTCTTGGCATTATCAGCCCAAACATAGATCACCTTGGCTCCTTCCTTCAACGTGCCATCGTTCTTGTAGGCACCTATACCTTCGTCCATACCCACGTGCGAAAAGCCTGAGCGATCGTGTGCTGTCACCCTGAATGATTCGGTAATCTCACTGGCCTTATCACTCATCGCTCCAATCGGAACAATCATGAACTGATACTCTCCTTCGGCCAACCCCACTGCATCGGCACGATAGTAGGAGGGATATTGGCGCACCAATTCCTTATCAAGTTGCGTCCAGTCATCGGCAGCCTTTGCCTTCACATATACTTCGTAGTTTACGGCATCGCTCGGCACTGTCCAGGTCACGTACCCGGATTCGAACCATCCGCCCACCTGCTGGACATCAACTATAGCTTGTGCTTCGGCAATCAGTAAGGACGCCAAAAGAGTAAGAACATATTTTTTCATACGAATAGGATTTAAAAAGTTCGGAGTACTCCGAGAAATCCGAGTACTCCGATTTAATCAACAAATTAGATGTTCGGTTCGTCCCAAACCTTGGTGCTCGTGCAGTTGACGCTTTGTGTCAGCATGCCCACCTTGAGGATGAACTCACCGGCTTCGAGTGTCCACTTGCCATCCTCGTTGACGAAAGCGAGATCCTTGGCGGGAAGCTTGAAGGTAACCGTTGTAGTCTCACCCGGCTTCAGGTCCACCTTGTCGAAGCAGCGCAGACGACGATTGTCGGGCACGATGCTTGCCACTACGTCGCTCGAGTAGAGGAGGACAGGCTCCTTGCCAGCCACCGAACCGGTGTTCTTCACATCGACGGTTACTGTCAGTTCGTCGTTCACGCCAAAGTCGGTCTTGTCCACCTTCAGGTTGCTGTATTCGAAGGTGGTGTAGCTCAAACCGTAGCCGAAGGGCCACTGGAGCGAAACCTTGGCATCGTAGTTGTAGGCGCCAGCCATGGTTCCTACCTCTTCGCTCACCTTGTAGTCGTAGTTGGCAAGCGAGTTGATTTCACGCGGATAGGTGTAAGGCAGCTTGGCCGAGAAGTTGGCATCGCCTGCCATCAGGTTTGCAAGCGCATCGGCACCGTAGTTGCC
>JAEEUA010000241.1 GCA_016286775.1 Bacteroidales bacterium | reverse complement strand
GATGCCGAGAGCATGCATGAGGAAGCCGACAAGCCACATCCAGATGCTCGCCTTGTATTCCAACAGGATATAGGCCAGGCCGAGGATGGTGGTTAGGATGTCAAGCCAATGTGCTGATAGAAAGTCCATGTAATGTTTTAACTGTCTGCTTTATTGACGTAAAGATTTCCTTGGCTATTATCACGAATTATCGAATTAACGTAGATTCGAAGAAAATCAATTAACTAATAATTCTATAACTCTCAAATTCGTGATAAAAACATCTGATTCGTGCTTAGAATTTCAGCGTGATGCTGCCCATTGCGGTTGTGCCAGCTTGTGGAATGTAGCCGATTTCGGTGTAGCGGTTGCTGTTGGGGTTGCCACCGCTGGCATAGATGGCAGAATAAACCCAGCCCGAAGCAGCGTAGTGCAAGTCGAAGATGTTGTTGATGTTGAAACCAAGAATCATCTCCTTGATGCCTTTGTTCTTGAAGGTGAACACATAGTTGGCCGAGAGGTCGCTGGTCGAGAAACTCGGCAGCGAACGTTGCTTGCATTCGGTGTTGTCGAGATATTGGCGCGACACGTAGTTGGTGTGCCAGGTCGCTGTGAGCCCGTTCTTTCGGTAGGTGATAAATCCGTTGAGGATGACCGAAGGCGAGAAGGCAAGTGTGCTGTTGTCGTAGTGGATCACGTCGAAGCCATCGCCGTCGTAGGGTTTGCCTGAGGCATCGGAGTTGCCTTCCCAGTCGTCCCAGTTTTCGATATGCTCGTCGAAGTCCTTGATCTTGTTCTGGCTGAGAGCTGCATTGCCCTCGATGGTCAATCCGGGCAGGATGGTCCAGGCTGCGGTGAGTTCCATACCGAGACGATACGATTTGTCGATGTTGGTGGTCAGGTTCTCGCCGATGTCACTCTTTTCGCCGGTCTGCACGAACTGGTCCTTGTAGTTCATCCAGTAGAGGTTGGCGCCCACGGTCCATCGCTTGGCCATATAGTTGTAGCCAATCTCGGTGTCGATGAGCGACTCTGCCTTGGGTGCAGGGTAAGAGGCATTATCGGTAAAGTTGTTGCGCTCGGGCTCACGATGGCTGTTGGCAATCGAGATGAAGGCGAGATGTCCGTCCTTGTGATAGCTGACGCCGACTTTTGGATTGAAGAAATCATACTTCTTGTCGATGTCGAGGCGCTGGTTAGCATAGCCATTGTCGGTAGAGACGAACTTGTCGTTGACTCCATCGGTAGAATAATCCACATGGCGATACTGCACGTCAGCAAAGATGTCCCATTGGTCGGTGAGATGATAGGTAGCCTTGGCGAAGATGTTGCCATCGAGCTTGTCGGCATCGCTGTCGTAGTATTGGTTATCGCTGTCCTTCAGGAACTTACTGCTCATCTCGCTGTTTGCAATGTAGGTGATATAGCCGAAGTGGTTCGACCAGAAGTCCTGGAATGAGAGGCCTCCGATGATGTCCCAGCGCTCGTCCTTGTAGTTGGCGTTCCAGACAAATCCCAGGAAGTTCTGCGAGAGTCCCTTCTTTCGCACGAAATCGGTGCGCTTGAGTGTTGAACCATCGCTCAAGGTAAAGTTCGAGAATCCGAATTTCGAGAGCTTGTTGTCGTAACGGAACTCCTTGTAGTACCCGTAGCCGTGGGTATAGTGGACGGAGGCAGAAGTGGTCCAATGGTCACTGATTTCCCAAGCCAAGGAGAGGATGGTGCGGTTCTGCCAGAAGTTGTCGGTAGTCTTGTCCCATAGCGAGCCGTCAGAGAGTTTGTAGCGCTCGGTGCCCTTCGATGGGTCATTGCCATCGACGAGGTGTTCGTAAAGGGTGTTGTATTTGCCCAGACCTGCGTCGTAGAAGTCCTTGTATTCGAACAGGCCGGTGCCCATGCCGCCATAGTTCCAGTCGAGCAGCTCGCCGGTGTCGAGGCCGTTCCAGGCCTGGCCGGTCTTCTCGAAGTTGCCGAAGTTCTTGAGACGTACCACGAACTTGTCACCCATGTAGGCGAGGCCTCCGTAGTAGGAACCGCTGCGTCCCGATGTGCCATGCATATAGCCGTCGGTGTTGGTTTCGTGATAGGCGCCATCGAAGATCCAATGATTGGCAAACAGGCCGGTCGAGAACGAGCCGCCGACATTGAACGTGTTATAGGAGCCGTAGGAGCCTGAGATTTCAGCCGAAGGTTTGGTGTCGGGAGCCTTGCTGGTCAGCGAAATAGTACCACCGAAGGCACCATCGCCATTGGTCGAAGTGCCTACACCGCGCTGTATCTGCGCACCGCCGAGCAGCGAGGCGTAGCTGTTCATGTTGGCCCAGAAGACACACTGGTCCTCGGGCGAGTTGAGGGGAACACCGTCGAGGGTGACATTGATTCGTGAATCGGCAGCACCACGGATGCGCATATAGACGGTCCCCGTGCCCAAACCGTTTTCGCCATAGGCAACGACGCCCGGAGTGTGGGTGAAGAGCATGGGCAGCTCGCGGCCGGTCTTCGAGAAGTCCTCGAGTTCCTCCTGTTCGATGTTGGATTTCGAGAAGGGTGCTTCCTTCTGAGCCTTGACCGATTTGACAACGATTTCGTTGAGCTGGTGGATCTTGCTTGCCGTCATGCGAATCTGCTGCGTCGTGCCGGGTTCGGCCGTGAACGTCTGATCTTCGTAGCCGAGATAGCGTACAACCAGTTCGGTGCCTCTGGCTACATTGAGAGAGAAATTGCCGGAGCCATCGGTGATGGTGCCGATGCTGCGCCCCTTGAGCATGATGTGAGCGCCGGGGAGAGGCTCGCCGTTTTCGTCAACAACGGTGCCTGTGACGTGATAGGAGGAGGTCCGCTGTTCGGCCGGGACCTCATTTGCGGCAGGGGAGAGAGCGTGCCCCATACCTGTACTTGCTGCCAGAAAGACAGCCATAAACAATACCTTTTTCATCTTGCGAAGAAAAAATAGAAATGAATAATAAGACGATATGGGGGTTCTGCATGTTCCCTTGCCAGAATTACCTGGCCAGGTTCAATGGGTCTAATCTCAGCCTCGCAGCCTCATTGGTCGGACGAAGCACCCCAAATTGCCATAGTTGTCGCTTCATCGCGACGTGGCAGATGTCAGTTTGCGGGTGCAAAGATACAATCTTTTTTTGGATTTACCAATAGTTTCAATCTTTTTTTTCAAATTGGACAAAAATATGGGAATATTATTATAAATATATGTACGCGCGCGAGAAACTTTGTGGATAAAAAATTTGCAAATTTGCGAAAAATGATGTACCTTTGCGCCGCTATTTCGATAATAAAAGCGAAGAGATTCGTATTCCTATGGATAAGACACAAGTATATAGCAGCGTCAGAAACTGTATTTCGGATGAGTTGAAGGATTTCGAACGACTGTTCGAAGGCGTGTTGCGAACACGGGTTCCTCTGGCCGATTCTGTTATCCACTATTTTCTGGAGCGAAGCGGCAAGCAGTTGCGCCCCATCATGACGCTTATTGCTGCCAAGATGCTGGGCAAGGTCAACGAAGCAACGACCTATGGCGCTGTCGCCCTGGAGCTGCTCCACAATGCCACCTTGATGCACGACGACGTCATCGATCAGAGTGCTACCCGTCGTGGCAGCGATACCATCAATAAGATCTGGGACAACAAGGTGGCCGTACTGATGGGCGACTTCTTCCTGTCGAAATGTCTCTATTGCAGTAATGCCACGGGATCGCTGGAGATTTCGCGCGTGTTGTCCGACATGGTGACAATGCTTGTCGAGGGGGAACTGGAGCAGATCTCCAACGTGCGCACCCATCTCCTGAGCGAAGATGCGTACTTTTCGGTGATTCGTGGCAAGACGGCTTCGCTCTTTGCTGCCTGCATGAAGATTGGTGCACTCAGCGTCGAAGCTTCCGAGGACGACAAGGAACGATTGGCAAAGGTGGGGGAACTGATGGGCATGGTTTTCCAGATTCGCGACGATATCTTCGACTATTACCCTTCGACCAAGGAAGTGGGCAAGCCTACGGGCCACGACATCATGGAGGGCAAGATCACGCTGCCGCTGCTCTATGCCTTGCAGCATGCGCCCGCCGACGAGGCCACACGCATGAAGGCCATCATCGAACAGCCCCAGGAACTGACAGGCAGTCAGGTCGCCCAGCTGGTGGAGTTCGCCAAAAGTATCGGCGGCATAGAATATGCACAGGCAAAGATGAAGAATATCTCCTACGAGGCCAAGAAACTGCTCTCCACCTTCCCCGAAAGTGAGGCTCGTGAGGCGTTGATGTGTCTGATAGACTATTTTTCGGATAGAAATTATTGATTTTGCCGTACCGACAAAGCAAAAACGGATTATTGGTGCCCTGTTTTTGGCCAAAAAGAAACATTTTTCGAAAAAACTTTCAAAAAAATTTGGAGGATTGAAATTTTTGAGCTATCTTTGCACCCGCAAAACATGAAACGGGGTGTAGCGCAGTCCGGTTAGCGCACCTGCTTTGGGAGCAGGGGGTCCCAGGTTCGAATCCTGGTACCCCGACTACACACCACAAAATGTTCGTTCTTTGAAAGATCTACGATGGCTCCT
>JAEEUA010000240.1 GCA_016286775.1 Bacteroidales bacterium | reverse complement strand
AGACGATGTTCGATGATTTCCTTCATCTTGACGAGGAACTTGTCGTCGAGGGAAGAGGGGGTTGAGGAGGTTGTGGGGTTTGAGGTGTTTGAGGAGTTCGAAGGGTTCGAAGGGTTGCTCCCGTTGGTCGCGGCCGAGCGAAGCGAGATGCCCGATGACCCGAAGAAGTCGCGCACGCGGTTATGATTGTTGACCAGCGAACGGAGCTGGGCACGCAGCACGTCGGCATTGAAGGGCTTCGACATGTAGGCATCGGCGCCACCTTCGGTCAGACCCTCGATGCGATGTTCGTCCATGGCATTTGCGGTGAGCATCAGGATGGGGATGTGACTGGTGTTGACCTCCTGCTTGAGGCGGCGACAACACTCGATGCCGTCCATCACGGGCATCATCATGTCGCAGATGATCACGTCGGGCACGGTACGCATCGCCTTGCCCACACCCGTCAGTCCGTCGCCTGCCGTGATGACACGATAGTGTTCGCCCAACAGCATCTGCATATACTGGCGCAGGTCGGCATTGTCGTCGATGACCAGCACCAGGGGCTTGGGTTCGCTCTCGACGATGTTCTCGCCTTCCAACGAATCGCCTAGCTCGGTCTCGATGGCCTCGGCATCGATCTGCAGGTCGCCTGCGCCAACACTTTCGCTCTCGGTCACAGCTACGCGAGGGATGCTGACGGTGAAGATGGTGCCAGTGCCCACCGGCTGGTTCTGCACTTCGATGGTGCCTCCGTGGAGTTCGACGAAGCTCTTTGCCACAGCCAGGCCGATGCCCGATCCTTCATGACGCGCCGAATCGACCTGATAGAAGTTTTCGAAGATGCGTTGGATGTGCTCCACGTTGATGCCGGGGCCGGTGTCAGAGACCCGGAGTACTATGGAGGAGACCCCCTCATTCCCCCTGCTTAGGGGGAGGACTTGCTCGTCCGAATTTTGATCCTTTCCCTCAAGCAAGCTAAGAGATACCGCGATGCGACCATTTTCGGGCGTGAACTTGAAGGCATTGCCCATGAGGTTGAAGAAGACGCGTTCGAGCTTGGGGAGGTCGGCCATGGTGCGGTAGTCGCCCTCGTCGGCCGAGAAGTCCAGCTTGATGTGCTTCTTGTAGGCGAGGCCCTTGAAATAGCCGAAGCTTGTCTGACAAGCCTGGCGCAGATCGACGGGCTTCAGGTCGAGGTCGAGCTTTCCGCTCTCAAGTTTGCGGAAGTCGAGCAACTGGCCCACCAGTCGCTGCAGTACCTTAACGTTCTTCAACGCCAGGTTCAGGAGTTGTGTCGCCTCAGGGTCCTTGCCACCGGCACCGTCGAGCTCGCCGCGGTCGAGTTTCTGCTGTATCTGTTCCAAGGGTGCCGAAATCAGCGTCAACGGCGTGCGGAAGTCATGGCTCACGTTGGTGAAGAATGCGATCTTCGCCTTGGTGGCCTCTTCGACCTGCTGGCTCAGGCGCTTCAGCTGGATGTTCTGCTCGGCGAGCTGGTCACGCTGCGCCTTGAGCAGCGCCTTCTGTCGGTTCAGGCTTTCGCCCAAACGACGTTTCTGGCGGTAGTTGCTATAATAGAATATAAGGAACAGGAGCGCCATCGCCAGCAGTGCCAGCAGCGCGTACATCAGCGTGCGTTCGAGGTCGAGCTGCTGCCAGTAGGAATCGGCACGCGCCTGCAGCATCTTCACCGTCTCGATCTGGTGGTCCACTTCGCGATAGACGTTGTCGATGCTCTTGGCCGAACCTATGTCGATGAGTGACGTGGGCAGCACCACATCGCGCTCGAACGGTTCGCCGCGCAGTATCTTCATCGCCGTCTGCACAATCAGGTCGCCGCCCGTGATGTAGGTGGCCGACACGTCGATTGTCCCGTTGCGGATAGCCTCGATGCCATTGTTGGCACCCGTCAGGCCATCTACGCCCATGATAAAGACCTTATGGCCGGGGTTCAGACTTCGTACCGCACGGCTTGCCCCGATGGCCATCTGGTCATTCTGTGCCAGGATCACCTTGATGTCGGGATGCTGCGCGAGTACCTTCTGCACCTCGGCTTCGCCCCTGTCGCGCTTCCAGGCACCCATGCACTGCACGAACTGATAACGGCCGCCCGTGCCGCTGAGCGACTCCAGAAGGCCCTGATGACGCAGTTCCTGGGGCGTAGAGCCTATCAGGCCCATCACCTCGAGCACCTTGCCGCCCTGGGGCAGCACCCTTTGCAGATACTCGCCCTGCAGCTTGCCCACCTCCAGATTGTCGCCGCCCACGAATGCCGTATATTTGTCGCCCGTCACCTTTCGGTCGGCCACAATCACGGGAATGCCGGCATCGTAGGCCTTCGACACGGCGGGTGTCAGCGAATCGGCGCGGTTGGGCGAAACGATCAGCAAATCGACACCTCGCGCAATGAAGTAGTCGATGTCGCCCGCCTGGCGGTTGTTGTCGTCGTCGGCCGAACGCACCTCGAGGGTGACGCCCGGATAGAACAGCAGTTCGCGGCGCATCTCCTCGTTGAGCTTGGTGCGCCAGGCATCGTCGCTGCACTGCGAGACGCCGATGTGATACTCTATCGTCTTGGATTCCCCGCAGGACGTTGCACCCAAGGCAACCGTCAGCAGGAGCAGAAGTATGTAGCAAAGATAAGAATTGCGTGCCATGTGGTGTCTTCGTTTATCGAAGGTATTAAGAGGAATAAAAAGGCATGTTCATTTGCGTGCAAAAATAGCGAAAAAAAATTTTTGACCAAATTTTTCGCCGATTTTATGAAAATTTTGATTCAAAAAATGCAACAAATGTTGAATTCACGCATCTTTGAACGAAAAATGCTATTCCAATCGAATCTTTCCGCCTATCTTTGCAGCAGTTAAAGTGTTAGTAGAATATGTGTGTATGTGTGTTATCGAGGCAGGCATCGTCCGTGAGGATGGTGCCTTCCTCGTTTTCGGATGTTTTTTGACACAAAAATTTGGAGATACCGGAAAAAGACCTTATCTTTGCACCAAACAAACCCCAAAACCATGAACCCTCAAACTCCTCTCCCCCTTCTCCTTGCGCTGCTCGCCTTGCTGGCGCTGCTCCCCGCGTGTCATCCTTCCGAAGCCGACGAGGCAGGACGTCGCCAGGAGCTGGCCCGCCTGCGCCTTGCCCGCCTGCAGGAAGAGAGCCGGCTGGTGTTTGTCGACTACACCCTCCGCGAGATCTGCGGCAGCAAGGACCAGACCGTCTGGCGCGTCCTCGGCGACAAGGAGGTGCTCTACAGCCTCACCGCCCACGTCACTGCCGGCCTCGAAACCAGCAGGATTCGTCCCGAAGCGCTTGCCGTCACGGGCGACAGCATCCTGGTGCTCACCCTTCCCCACTGCCGGGTGTTCGACGTCAACATCCCCAACAGCGAGGTGCGCCACGTCTATGAACGCGTCACCGGCCTCTCCAGCGACCTGACGGCAGCCGAGCGCAATGCCGTGCTCGCCGAAGGCGAAAAGCAGGTGCGGCTCACCATCCGGAAGCTCGGCATCATCCCGCAGGCCGAAGCCCGGGCAGAAGTGTTCTTCCGTACCCTGTTGTCACAGGCAGGCTACAATCCTGCACGTTGTAGAATCGTATTCGAATAAGCCATGAAACGAACCCTTCAAATCCTCGCCTGCCTCCTGCTCGCCGTCTTCCTCTTCTGGGGCATCCAGCGACTGCGCGGTGTAGAATCCCCCTTCAGCCGGCTCGGTCGGCGCGTATCCGAAGCCTTCGTGCCCCATCAGACCATCTGGACCGACACCCCAATCGTCGAAAGCATCCGCGCGATGCAGCAGTTCGTCACCGCCTCCTACTACGAGGAACTGCCCATCGTGAGCACCAAGGACCGGCAGTGGCCCATCCCCGACGACGACCTTGTCATCATCTACAACGTCACCATCGAGGCTGGCTTCGACCTCAGCCAGCTCGCCGAAGCCGACGTCACCCTTCAGGGCGACAGTGTCCTCACCGTGCGCCTGCCCGCCCCCGCCATCCTCACGCGCCGATGCAATCCGAGCGACAAGACCATCTTCCACGACAGCAACCGCTGGAGCCAGACCGAACTCGACCAGATGCACCAGCAGGCGCTCGACCGCGTGGAGCACAACGCCCGGCGCGACGGACTGATGTCCACCGCCCTCGCCAACGGGAAGCAGTACATCACCCGCCTGCTCTGCACGTTCGGCTTCGAGCCAAAGAACGTGATCGTGTACGTTTCTACCCCCTGATCTGGACGCTGATGGCCCGTTGGACGCTGGTGGCCCTACAGCGGACGCCTGTTTCCCTCGATTGGACTCCCGTGCTCACATCCCATTCCCTTTCTCCCTATCTTTGCAGCAGATTTCATGCATCAAGGCTTTCTTTCGCAAAAAGGAACCCGATTATTTACACATCTAAAACTATTTGAAATGAGAAGCAAGAATCTCTGCAAACGTATCGGCATGCTGTTCGTAGCAGCTGTCGTCTCGCTGGTGACCTCAGCCCAAGTATGGGCCCAGCAGACCATCACTGGTACCATCATCGACCAGACCGGCGAACCCGTCATGGGTGCAACCGTGCTGGTGAAAGGCACCACCAACGGATCGACCACCGACCTCGATGGCCGTTATTCCATCCCCAATGTAAGTCCCGACCAAGTGCTCGCCGTCTCGTTC
>JAEEUA010000239.1 GCA_016286775.1 Bacteroidales bacterium | reverse complement strand
ATCGTTAATTTTGGTAGCATACTAATTTAGACCAAGATGCTACCATTCGTAATGATGAAACATTCGCTCGGTCATCTGCCACTTTTCGTCGCTCTTCGCATTTGGATCACAACCCTGATAGGCAGCGACGAAAGCCTCCCATTCGGCCTGGCGCGGCAACGTGGCAAGTTTGGCCATGGCCACATCCCAATCGAAATCGGCTACCGTCTCGACAATCATAACCAGGTGATTATCCTTGCGATAGATCTCCATCTCGAGGATGCCTACCTGCTTCTGTCCTTCCTGAATCTCGGGCCAGAACACCTCCTGAGAATGACAGTAGCAATACTTGCGGATGAGCTCAGCATCGTTGGTGATGTCGAGGATCTGAACGTAACGCTTGGTCGGTTGGTCGAATTTCTTGACGGGTGTTCCTTGATTCATATCAGTTTACATTATTATAGAATCATACACAAGCGAAATAGTCGATGATGCCGCAGAAACGATCGTTCCTGTCCAGCACAATCAAGGCATGGATAGAGTTGCTGAGCATCAGGTCGGCAGCCTGCGACAACTTGGCATCCAGATGAATCCGTTTGGGATTTCGCGTCATCACATCCCCCACCTTGAGACTGAAGAATGCCTCGCGATGGCGCTGCATAGCTCGACGCACATCGCCGTCGGTGATGATGCCCACAACATCCTGATTCGCATTCAAGGCGACAACAAGACCCTTGCGTCCCTGGCTGATCTTGGTGATGACATCCGAAAGCATATCGTCAGGACTAACCGTCCAGATATCAAGCGCATCGGTAGCCATGAAGTCACGCACTTTCGACAGCAGACGTTTGCCAAGGCTACCTCCCGGATGGAAACGTGCGAAGTCGGCATCCTTGAAATGACGCACCTTGACGAGGGCGCAGGCCAAGGCATCGCCCATAGCCAAAGTTGCCGTGGTAGAAGACGTCGGCGCCAGATTGAGCGGGTCGGCTTCATGGCGAACGGCGATGTTCAGATGCACCGTACTGTATCGGGCCAACAGGGAATCGGGATTGCCCGAAATGCCGATGATGGGAATCTCGCGCTCAAGGATGAGCGGAATGAAACGAAGCAGCTCGTCGGTATTGCCCGAATAGGAAATGGCCATCACCACATCGCCGGGTGCTATCATACCCAGGTCGCCGTGATAGGCATCGAGGGGATTCAGATAGAAGGAAGGTGTGCCCGTCGAGGCCAGTGTGGCCGCAATCTTCGAACCGACATGACCCGACTTGCCCACTCCGGTGACAATGACCTTGCCCCTGCAGTTCAATATCAGGTCAACCGACTGCTCGAACTCGGTTCCCATTCGGGGAATCAGATCGAGAATCGCCTGCGCCTCATCGGTCAGACACTGTATGCCCGTATCGATTATCTCACTCATTCGTCAAAGGTAGTAAAAAAATAGTAAAAGGGCAGTAAAAGAGGAGTAAAAGGGACATTACCACCTCTTGCTGAAACTACCCGAACTTAAAGCAATGATGCTACAACCTGCTCAAGGTCCTTCAGATAGAGCATGTTCGGCCCATCGCTCAAGGCACGTTCCGGGTCGGGATGTGTCTCGAAGAAATAGCCTGTAGCACCAAATGCCTTTGCCGCCAATGCCATGGCAGGCACAAACTCGCGGTTGCCTCCCGTCTTGCCTCCTGCCGCACCCGGTCGCTGCACCGAGTGGGTACAATCCATGATGACACGGGGCACAATCCTGAGCATGTCGGGAATGTTGCGGAAGTCAACGACCAGGTTGTTATAGCCGAAGCTGTTGCCACGCTCCGTGAGCCACACCTCCTTGCCGCCCGATTCGAGCACCTTCTGCACGGGATACTGCATGTCGATGCCCGACAGGAACTGCGCCTTCTTGATGTTGACACGCTTGCCCGTCCGGGCCGCAGCAACGAGCAGATCGGTCTGACGACACAGGAATGCCGGAATCTGCAGCACATCGACCACTTCGGCCACCGGTTCGGCCTGGTATGCCTCGTGGATATCGGTCAGCAGCTGCAGCCCATATTTCGTCTTGATGTCGGCAAGCATCTGCAGGCCCTTCTCCATACCCGGTCCCCGGAAGGACGAGAGAGACGTACGGTTGGCCTTGTCGAACGATGCCTTGAAGATGATCTCAAGACCATATTTCGACTGGAGGCGAACCAGCTCCTCGGCCACAGTTTCCAGACATTCCTGTGACTCAATCACACAGGGTCCTGCTATGAATATCGGATTCATTTCTTCAACGTTTTAGGATCCTTTCGCAAGATCTTGGTATGGAAGAACCAGCTGATCTGCGGCGAGATTCTCAGTACATAAACCAATATCCCCGCAAAGAACGCTATGATTGACGTACGGACCAGAACATCGAGTAATGGGGAGACGTCGGATAGCGATGGGATGAACAGATTGACAACGAAGAGCGCAACCAGAAGCAGCAGAATGCGGGCATGTGCCCAGCTGAACGGATTGGTCTTGATCTTGGTCTGTACGATATACTGCTGATAGGCATAGCTCAACAGCACGGTGATCAACGAGGCGAAGGCTGCTCCGCTCAGTCCCCAGATGGGGATGAAGTGGAGATTCGTGATGATGGAGACAGCCGCCAGAATCAGGGCGATGAAGAGCGTCCAGTAGTAGTACTTGGAAAAGGATATCAGCGTATTTCCGAAGTTGAGGGTACCATAAGCCACCTTCGAAAGCCCCAGGAAAAGCACAGCCCAACGGCCCTCGGCGAACTTTTCGCCATTCGGAATGATGGCGTAGATATTGTCCAGGTTGATCCAGACAATCAGCAACAGGGCTGACGATGCAAGCATCTGGTGAACACTGACCTGACGATAGAGTTGCTGGGCACGTGCTATGTTTCCGTCCTTCATTGCCTGCGAAGCCAGTGGCGTGCTGATGGGTGTAATGTTGCGCGATGGCATATTCACAATCTCGGCCATATAGATCACGATGGTGTAGATGCCCGCGCTATAGAGTCCCTTCACGCCAGCCAGCATGAAGGTGTCCATCTGCTGGATGATATTGCCGCTGATGGTGGCCAGCATCATGAACCCTGCATACTTGAGTACCTTGCTCCGCAAATCGGGCGTGATAAAACTCCAATCGTGCTTCAGCGAACGACTGCCGATGCTCAGGGAATAGAAAGTGGCAAAAACCATGCAGATGCCGTAGCAGACGATAAAGCCGACGATGAGCCCCGTCACCCCAATGTAGCCGAATCCGTAGGCAAGATAGATGAGCAGCATCATCAGTCGCATGCCAATCTCTCGAACAGCCTTCGGAGCAGCAATACGCATGTTGATGTTGGCATAGTTTTCGGCCCAGACCCAGAAGGCCAGCACCACCATCATCGGCAGGACGTAGAAGAAATGCTGGTTGAATAGCGGGCTCTTGGCGCCGAAATAGGACTCTATCGGGCCTCGGAACGACAAGTAGAGCAGCGAGATGGTGATGACACCGGCAACCGGGAAGAGCAGATAGTAATAGAGGAAGCCGTGATTGCCCGTCTTTTCGTCCTTGAAATAGGGAAAGAACCTCATGCCCGAACTGCCGGAACCGAAAAGAGCCAGCGTACTGAGCAGGAACGCCACTTCATAAACCACCTTGCTGAGGCCGATGACCTCAGGGTCAAGGAACTTGGCAACGATGTAGAACTGGACAAAGATGCCCAGCACCACACCAATGTAATTGACAAAGGTTCCTTTCAGTGACTGACGAACGACTACACCCATTTATGCCTTCTCTTCTCCCTTTATTTGCTTCATACACTTCTCCAGCGAACGGGTCCAATAGGGAATCCGGATGCCGAAGGTCTCCTTGATCTTGGTTTTGTCGAGCACCGAATAGGCGGGTCGCTTGACTGGAGAGGGGAACTCATCGGAATGGCAGGGCTGGATGTCGCAAGCCGTGTTGCCTGCCAGTTCAGCAATCTTCATCGTGAAGTCGTACCACGAGCAGACGCCCTCGTTCGAATAGTGATAGATGCCGGTCCTGCCTTCCCACTTGCGATGCTCGACAATATCAAAGATGACGTCAGCGAGGTCTCCGGCGAAGGTTGGTGTACCGACTTGATCGAAGACAACCTTCAAGGCCGGTTTGGTTGCCGTCAGATTCAACATGGTCTTGACAAAATTCTTTCCGAAGGCAGAATAGAGCCATGCCGTACGGATGATGACATACTGGCATCCCGAAGCGAGGATATTCTGTTCGCCATGCAACTTGGTCAGGCCATAGACACCCGAAGGAGTGCCTTTCTGGTCTTCCTTGCAGGGCACATTATAAGGATCGGCGCCAAAGACGTAATCAGTCGAAACATGAACCAGCAGTCCATTGCGTTCCTTCATGACCTGGGCAAGATACTGGGGAGCCTTGGCATTCAATGTCTCGCAAAGCTTGGGGTCAGACTCCGCCTTATCGACATTCGTATAGGCTGCACAGTTGACGATGACATCCACCCGTTCGGCTTCACACAACGCGCGTACATTATTTATATTAGTAATGTCGAGAATCGTAGTTTCAACACCTTCGGGTGCTACTACGTCCGTGTAGATATAATGATTGCTGGAAGTGGCGCCCAAAAGCCGCATCTGGTTGCCCAGTTGCCCATTGGCGCCTGTCACAAGAATATTCATCTTTGTAGTTTGTTTTA
>JAEEUA010000037.1 GCA_016286775.1 Bacteroidales bacterium | reverse complement strand
ACGGGCCTTGAAGAGGCAGCTGAAGTCGGGCAAGATCAGCAACGCCGAGTACCAGAAGCGCTGGATGCCTTTGCATCGGAAGAGGGATGACATCCAGTTCGGAGTGAATAATTTTGTTGTAATGTCCTTGCACTCCATTTTTCCGGGCATTGATGACCGACCGGGGCTTGGTGAGGTTCGGGAGTTCGTAGAGAAAAAGAACAACGAATCTTCTTTAGGAACACGAATTATCACGAATTGACACGAATGTTCTATCTGGGCATTATACAGATATTAATTCACCCTGCTCAACAATCAGTTGGGCAGGGTGTCGTTTATTCGAATGTTTCACTTTATTCCTCTTCAATGATGGTCTTGAAACTCTTATATAGTATGCTATTTCGATAAGCCTTGCCCGAGCCTTTGGGCACATAGATTGTGATGTTGGATGGATCAATGTCCTTGAATGCTTCCGCGAAGTTTTTAGGATTCTTATGCTTGAGATGTATTTCCTTGAGGCTCGTGCAGCTACGAAAGGCCCAAGATTGAATTGTAGCTACGCTGCTTGGAATCGTTATTGAGATGAGGCTGGTGCAGCCAACGAAGGCATCATCCCAAATCCAAGTCACACCTTCCGGAATCACCACGGTGCCTTCACAATCCTTTTTGCAGCTGAAGACGGTCTTGCCGTTTTCGCTCATTATCAAGTAATCGTTTTGTTCCATATTGTTGCTTTTTTGTGTTGTACTGAAAAATCCAGAGAATACTATTCAGACTGTTTTTTTTGACCAGGTAATTCGAAGTAAGCCTGAAACCACTACTGGATTGGGTTTCTTGTTTTTGCGGTGCAAAGATCGGCTAAGCGGGTTGCAATGTGAAGGAGTCGGAGTCCAACGCATAGGCCCTGGCGGTGTCGACCATCTTGCAATTGCCGAATTCGAGCGCCTTGCCATATCGAATCTCGTCGTTCGGGTCGTATTCTGCTTGTAGCGTGTGCCCAAACACCTGCCGAATGTCCCGCAAGGGGTTGGAAGTATTGCTGGCGTCGGCTTTCATCTCGTCAACATCGGCCCAGACGCAGGAGCCATGCTTGTCGAAGCCGCCTCGGTGGAAGGAGACGCTGTACAGCTTCTTCAGCCCTTCGGCACTGTCGGCTAATGTGTTCAACATTGCGCTTATTTCGGCTGCATCGTTCGCTTGACTGTGGAACGTATCGATGAACCATTGGCTTTCTACACCTGCATGGGTGAACAGAATGTCGTCGATTACGCACGAGAACGTAAGCAGATTGGCGTTGGTGCGCAGCAAGTTGCCAATTGTCAAGTGGTACTCTTCGGCGTGCCTGCAATGAAAATAGGACAAGTTGTAATACTCCTCGAACATGTAGGGAAGGTCGTGATTGCCTAACAACAGCATGACCTTGTCGCTATACTGCTGCTTCAGGTCGAGAATCTCCTGGAAGTTCCCGATTGCTGCGGTGACGCTGATTCCTTCGAATTCATAGGGGTCGAAGTAGTCGCCCAAAAACAGGACCTTGTCGTAGGATTCGATGTCCTCGCAGGCTCCTTTCCAAAAAGTGCGACCATGTATGTCGGGTAAAACTAATATCTTCATACGCGTTCTCTAAATAATATGCGTTTCGTTTTTCGCGGTGCAAAGATAGGCCTTATTTTTCGTATAGCCAAAATTTTGATACGTATAAATTATTTTTTCTTCTTTATCCCCAGCCTTTATAAGATAGATTGGATGTAGTCCTTGACGAATTGCTCCTGAGCTCGTGTTTCGGGAGTCAGTCGGTAGGAGGATTTGGGCATTTCGATGAAACGGGAGCGAAGTCGGGCAAGGGCTTTTTCGGAGGTGGGGTGTTCCATGAGATGGGCGAGGTAACAGGCTACGATGGTGCCGGTTCGGCCTACTCCACCCCAGCAGTGGATATAGACATGGCCATCGTTGCGTTCAGACAGTTCGCGTATGTGCTCGACCAGATTCTTGACCTCATCGATGCTTTTGGGCACACTGACGTCGCGGATGGGAAATCTTGTGTAGGTGGCGTCGGCAGGGAGCAGATGGGCGTAGGGCTTGAGCTCTCCTTCTTCGGTGAGGTCGATGTAGTGACGCACTCCGAATTCCGTCATCTGCCTTATCTTGTCTTCGGCATCTTCCTCATTCTTGTCGCCTGGATATTCTCCGGCAAAGATGTTTTCGCCACAGACACGGTAGGACTGGAAGAGCGGGCGGCCTAAATCGAGGCGCAATGCGTGGTGGTTGTTTTCGTTATTCATATTAGTATGTTCGGTTCGGTGAAGGATAATTCAAAATTCAATTCTGTGGCCTAAGATATAGATGCCTGCAGCATTGAGGAGGTCGGAGTCGAACTTTGGTTGGGTGCCCTTGAGAAGACATCGGCGGCAGATGGTGAGTATCTTGCCCATGCCGTTGGCTCCGTGATAGATGCCGTTCTCGTCGGGCCAGGCTGCCCAAACGGGATCGTGCCGGACGACTTCGACGATGACGCGATCGTCGGGCATGGAGAGCAGATGGTCGCGATAGGCTTTGCTGCCCAAGCATTTCTGCCAGACGCACCAGAGCATCCATTGATGACGAAAGGACGTGAAGTCGGGGCGTATCTTTTTCTTGTACCTGGCTTTCTTGAAGCGACGCGCTGCATAACCGCTTTTGGCTGTGAGCACGTCGCGTTGTATCGCCAGGGCATCGTCGCCGTCCCAACTCCATTCGCCGCAGAGATAGAGGAACTCGACGTATTCCCATTGCTGGCCAAGGCAGGAGAAGGGATAGCCCTTGGCCTGGTTGCCGAGGTGCAGTTCGATGCCGTCGCACGTGTCGTGGGGCCTGGAATAGGTCAGCAGGCGCAGTTCATGGGGGTCGATGCTTGCAGGCTTCGTAATGTCGCCTTCGGTGATAGACGCGTTGTAGAGGGATTCGGGGGAGAGCATGGGAACAGGTTTTTTTAGAAACGTCACTTGAATTGGAAGCCGATGGTCTTGTGTTCCTTCCTGCCTGGGTTCGTGTTCTTGATAAGTTCGTGTTTGCAGAACTCCTCAATCTTGTTGAAGCCAGCCTCCTTGCCGGAGAGGATGAACTCGATGGCGCACTTGCGTGCGATATTCTCGATTTGTCCGCCCGAGAAAACGACGCAAACGAGGTTGTCCTGCATTTATGAATGATAAATTGCTGAAAAGGTAAACATCGGAGAAACCAAAAAAAAGCAGGCTGATCCCGAAGGACCAGCCTGTATGAAGGGGCAGCCATGCTAAAGGCAGGCCATTAGTGCTGGAGGTTGAACTTGTAGGCAAGTGACAGCTGGAAGGTGAGGTTCTTGCTGTCGAGATCGACCTTCTTCGTGTCGAAGATTTCGGTGACGCCGAAGGTGTAGCGGGCGTCGATCACGAAATGACGGAACTCGTAGGACAGGCCGACGGGGATGGCGAAGTCAAAGCCTTTCACAAAATCGTCCATATCAACTTTCTGGTCTCCGTGCTTGATCTCTGACGAGACATTGAATCCTGGCTGCACACCTGCCCTTACGGCGAGTCCTTTCCAGATATAGTAATTGGCGGTGATGGGCACGGTGACATAGTCAATCTTGTAGGTCACATCGGAATTGTCGTCCATCTCGGCACCCTGCTGCGAGTAGGTCACGCCTGCACCCAGGCTGAAGCGATCGGTCATGAAATATTCCATCTCGGGACCTACTACCAGACCTACGCGAGCCTTGGTGTCGCTGGTATTGCTGAAGTCGGCGCCAATCATACCTACACGGGCCTGAAGGGTAATATCACCTGCCTCGTGCTGTGCAAATGCTGAAACGGATGCCATCATGATGGCGGCTGCTAAAAATAACTTTTTCATAATTCATTATTTATTTGGTTTATTGATGTTTGTCTCGTCAGGAGTCGTTCCCATGATTTTGACGGTGCAAAGATATAGGTTTTTCGAATATGCTCCAAACTTTTTCGTTACTTTTTTGTTATATCTGTCAAGAGGGCAGCCAAAATGTAACAGATACGGCATGAACCTTCCAATCTTGTCGTGTCGGCTGGGATTGAACGGATGGGAAAAAGGGGGAGGAAACGCTCTTTTGTAACAAAAATGGCTGAAAAACTGCAGAAATGGGACAATCGGAGAATTTTTCCAGGGAATCGGTATCCCTATTTGGAAAAAACTCCTTATCTTTGCACAAGATTTTTCATCCATTACCCATTAATCAATCCAATTATGAAAAAGTTGTTTTTATTATTCGCGATGACGGCACTGGTGCTGTCGAGTTGCAAAAAAGAGAAGGTGATTGTCGATTTGCCGAGGACCGAAGCTTCGCCAGAGGTGGTGGCTGCGGTCGATTCGTTTGTCAATGCTACGGTGACACGCCCTGTGCGTCCCGATTCAATCACGCTGCACAGCATCATGATCCTGAAACACGGTGAGGTGGTGCTGGAGAAGTGGTTCAACGGACAGACTGCCACGACACCCCATGCCATGCATTCGGTGAGCAAGACGTTCACGGCAACGGCTGTGGGCCTTGCCATCGACGAAGGGAAACTGAACCTTACGGATCCCGTTGTGAAATTCTTCCCCGAACAGCTGCCTGCCGAACCCAGTGAAAATCTGAAGGCCATGACCGTTCGCGACCTGCTTACGATGACTTGCGGACACGACACAGAGCCCAACAGCCTGCGTGCCGGTTCGGTCGATTGGGTTGAGGGATTCCTGTCGTGGCCTGTCGAACATAAGCCGGGAGAATATTACCTCTATAACTCGCTTGGGACCTATATGCTTTCGGCCATCGTGCAGAAGGTAACGGGCGAGAAGGTGCTCGACTATCTGGATAAGCGTCTGTTCCAGCCTCTCCATATCGAACGTCCGCAATGGGATGAGTCGCCCCAGGGCATCAGCTGCGGCGGCTGGGGCCTGTTCCTCAAGACCGAGGACATGGCGAAAATGGGACAGCTGTTCCTGCAGAAGGGTATGTGGAACGGCAAGCAGATTGTTCCGGCTGCCTGGCTGAAGGAGATGTCGAGCTACCAGGTGCCATCGGCTCCCTCGGGAACACGTTTCGAGGACCTCGAGAAGGTGGGCCTGAACAAGGACAACAACGAATGGGTGCAGGGCTACGGCTATCAGATGTGGATCTGCCGCCACAATGCCTTCCGTGCAGATGGTTTTGCCGGACAGTATATCATGGTGTTCCCCGATAGGGATGCCGTGCTGGTGCTCACCACCTCGTCATCTCTCTACCAGCCCTATATGGACCTCATCTGGGAATACCTGCTGCCGATACTCTGATCCATCAGTTTTCGCATTGAGAAAATGCGAAAACTTATTTTTTATTTCTCCAAATAACTGGAATGGATATCGCTGAACAGGGTGGCCGAGGCACCTAGGGAGCCGGTGTGCTGGATGTGGATGCCGCCGAAGGGATTGGGATGCGTGATAGGGGCGGAGAGCGTCATAGGCTGCGCCAGAGTTGAGTCGTCGGGCTGATATCGGTCGTTGGAGATGCGAGCGGTCAATGTGCCTTCCGAGGCAGTTAGGGTGAGCTTACAGCCTCGACGGAAGAGGTAGCAGGTCTGCGATTCGGTAAGGGGCTTTATCTGTCCGCTTTGGTATTCGACGAGCCACACTTCGACGGCATTGTGGTGGTTGGGTGTGCGGATGAAGCGCAGGCCGTAGCCGGTGAGCGAGCGGGTATCGAACTTGATGCAGATGTCGAGATACTGGCCCGTGGCGCTGCCAAAACCTTGTCCCATCTCCTTGCAGGGGTCGAGGCTGATGCTGAGGGTTTGTCCCTGATATGCTTCGTCCTCACGACCCGTGTACATCATGCGGGCTCCGCGTACCATCGGCACGAGGCCGAAGCAGCCGTCGGCACCATCTTCGCCTTCTCCGTAGGCCCAGACGGGGATGTCGCTACGGACGGTCCAATTGTACTGGCTGATGTCGGCCGGCTTGTAGGCATCGAGGGTCCATGCGCCTGGGATGATCTGAGGTCGGTTGGCAATAGGGAGGTTGACGGGAGCCAGCGGCATAGGCACGTCGGGCGTGGTGGGCACATTGTAGGGTCGACCGTTGAGCGTGCAGCCCGTCATCACGCAGACGTGCTTCGGATTGGGCTTGGGTGTCCAGGCAAGCTGGAGGTCGGGGTCGTCGCTGGTCCAGCGGCAGTCGCGCATCGTGACGGGCGAAGAAACCTTGGTGAGATACTGCGTGCCACGAACCTTCGAATGGATGTCGCAGTCGATGAAGGTGGCACCTTCGCGCGAAGTGGCATAGAAGGGCTTGCTGCCGTAGAACGTGAAGCCACATTGGCGATAGGTGCCGGTACCGCAGAGCGCATCGTCGGTGCATTCGAAGTAGCAGTGGTCGAAATCGACGTGGTCGGCACCCGCGAAGGGACAGAGGTTAAGACGCGAGATGAAGCGGCAGTTGCGGATGGCATAGCGATCGCCGCGACAGATGACGAGCTGGGCCTGCACGATGGCAGGATTGCGCTTCGGACGGTTGAGGCGTGGATTGCGCGGATAGACGAGATCGACGTTGCAGTAGTTGCCGAAGGTGATGTTTTCGGCCTGGATATCACTGCCCGTGAAGTGGAGCATGGTGAAGTTGCCATCGGAACCCTGTGTCTGGCCACGGTTGCAGGCAATGACGACATCCTCGGGATTGTCGCTCAGACCGATGAGGCGCAGACGATCCACCTTGACCTTGAGGCCGAAGGGCGATTCGAGCGGCACGTCGGACACACGGATGGCAGGGTCGTCGGGATTGTCGATCCAATAGACCGATGGCTCGATGCAGATGTCGGTCCAGAGCGTGTCCTTGTCGGTGCTCCCTTCGGTCGCGTCTGAGAGAAAGCGGGCCTGGGCAAATAGCAACGCTTCGTTAACGGTGCGGAAGGTGAAGCGCGAGGGGCGCGTCTTCATCTGGTCGTTGACGTAGAGACGATGAGCTGACGAGGTGACCTGCTGGCCATTCAGCTGAAAACGAGTCTGTGCCTCACAGGTGAAAATCACAGCTGAGAGGAGTAGGAAGGTGATGAAGGGTTTCATAAGGTACAAGAATAGACCCCCTCGTTCCCCCTGCTTAGGGGGAGGACTTGCTTGTCCGGGCTTGATTCTTCCCCCTAAGCAGGGGGATTAGAGGGGGTCTGGTTATTTATTGATGAAAAGATAATAAATGCCGTTGCCGAAGCCGAAGAGTGCGATGCCGACCATGATGATGGCGATGCCGTGGTTGATGTTGCGGAGGGTGCGTACGCCGAAGTTGTTGCGAACCTTGTTGACGATCCAGGTGATGAGGAACCACCAGCAAACAGCTCCGCAGATCAAGGTAGCAAAGCCGATGATGTAGAGCCACCAGCGCTCGGTGGATGCAGCAAAGAGGAAGTTGGTGCGTGCGAAAAGTGCGATGAAGAAGAAGATGATGAACGGATTGCTCACCGTGATGCCGAAACCCGAGAAAAAGTTCTTGAGGATGCCTGAGGTCTTCAGTCGGGGGGACATGCCATCGGTGGAGGTGTCCTTGTTCTGCAGGGAGGAAGCAGGATTGGAGGTCCACAGATAGAAGGCATAAAGGGCAATGGCCAGCGAACCCACGAACTGCAGGGCCGATTCGTACTGTTCGAGCCAATTGACCACCAGGCCCAGGAAGAAGACCGTGATGACGGCGTAGAAGAAGTCAGAGAGCGAAGCCCCCAGGCCCGTAAGGAGGCCAGGCAGGCGTCCCTTGTTCAGTGTTCGTTGGATAACAAGGATGCCTGTCGGGCCCATAGGGGCCGACACCAGAACTCCAATAACGAAGCCCCATAATATGGTGAATATGATTGTTTCGAACATCAAAAAAGGGGCGTTTGGCCTTATTTTTGTGCAAAGATAGAGAGTTTTTTTGAATCTTCCACAATTATATCAGTTTTTTTTTGTATTTTTGCACCGCAAAAAGCATTTTACCCCCTTTTTTTGCTTTTTTTGAGGTTTTTGATTGTTCAATATAATTGTTAATTGTTCAAAGTTCAAAGTTCGTCAATTCTCAATTGTTATTTGTTAATTATACTAGTTTATGGTTTTCTTTTTCAAGCAACCTTCGGCCACTATCCTGGCTGTCGATGCGGATCATCAGCTCAGCGCCGATGAATCGCAGCGTTTGTGCTGGCTTTTCAGTGGCGCCGTTCTCCTTCCCGAGCAGCAGCTCGGAGGCTGGTTCAACGGCCCGCGTCGTGAAATGATCACTCCCTGGAGTACCAATGCCGTAGAGATTACACAGAACATGGGCCTCAAGGGCATAGCCCGTATTGAGGAGTATTTCCCTGTGAAAGGTCCCGATTCGGAATACGATCCGATGTTGCGCCGCCTCTATGACGGCCTCGACCAGAACATTTTCACCATCAACAAGCAACCCGATCCCATTGTATATATCGAGAACCTTGAGGAGTACAACAAGCAGGAGGGCCTGGCCCTGAGTGCCGAAGAGATCGCGTATCTCAACGACGTAGCCAAGCGTGTGGGCCGTCCGTTGACCGATTCGGAGGTGTTCGGCTTCAGCCAGGTCAATTCGGAGCACTGCCGTCATAAGATCTTCGGTGGTACGTTCATCATCGATGGCGAGGAGAAGGAGTCGAGCCTCTTCAATTTGATCAAGAAGACTTCAAAGGCTCAGCCGGGCAAGCTGGTGAGTGCCTACAAGGACAATGTCGCCTTCAACAAGGGTCCCGTCATCGAGCAGTTTGCACCTGCCGACCCCACTACGGCGTCGGAGTATGAGGTGAAGGAATTCGAGAGCGTCATTTCGCTGAAGGCCGAGACGCACAACTTCCCGACCACAGTGGAGCCCTTCAATGGCGCTGCAACAGGAACAGGTGGTGAGATTCGCGACCGTATGGGTGGCGGCAAGGCTTCGATGCCCATCGCCGGAACTGCTGTCTATATCACCTCCTATCCCCGCAACGACGAGAAGAAGACGTGGGAGAACGGCCTCGAGGCACGTCCCTGGCTCTATCAGACACCCGAACAGGTGCTCATCAAGGCTTCGAACGGCGCTTCGGACTTCGGCAACAAGTTCGGTCAGCCGCTTATCTGCGGATCGCTGCTCACCTTCGAGCATCAGGATTCCAATCCGGGGGAGCAGCAGGAATATGGCTACGACAAGGTAATCATGCTGGCTGGTGGTGTAGGATATGGCAAGATGCGCGATGCCCTGAAGGGCACGCCTGAGGCAGGCGAGAAGGTTATCCTCATTGGTGGCGACAACTACCGCATCGGTATGGGCGGTGGCGCCGTGTCGTCGGTCAATACAGGCAAGTATGCATCGGGCATCGAACTCAATGCTGTGCAGCGTGCCAACCCCGAGATGCAGAAGCGTGCCTACAACGTGGTGCGTGCCTTGGGTGAGAGCGACTACAATCCCATCGTTTCGATTCACGACCATGGCGCAGGCGGACACATCAACTGCCTGTCGGAGCTGATTGATACTACAGGTGGCGTAATCTGGATGGACAAGCTGCCTGTGGGCGACCCGACCTTGAGTGCCAAGGAGATTGCCGGCAACGAGTCGCAGGAGCGTATGGGCTTCCTCGTAAAGAGCGAGTCGATCGACTTCTGCCGCAAGATTGCCGAGCGCGAACGTTCGCCCTTCTACGTCATCGGTGAGGCTACGAATGATATGCGCTTCACCTTCGTTCAGGCCGACGGCGTGAAGCCCATCGACCTGGCTTTGGCTGATATGTTCGGACATGCACCGAAGACCATCATGCGCGATACGACCGTCGAGCATCATTACGCACCCGTCGAGACGGAGGTTTCGAAGATACAGGAATATATCAAGAATGTGCTTCGCCTGGAATCGGTGGCCTGCAAGGACTGGCTGACCAACAAGGTGGACCGTTCTGTGACGGGCAAGGTGGCTCGTCAGCAGTGCCAGGGTGTCCTGCAGCTGCCGCTTTCGGATTGTGGCGTGGTTGCCCTTGACTATCGTGGCAAGGCGGGCGTCGCCACTTCTATCGGCCATGCTCCGGCAGTAGCTCTTGTCGATGCTCCTGCGGGCTCGGTGATGGCTGTGGCTGAGGCGCTCACCAACATTGTGTTTGCACCTATTGAGGGTGGTATCTCGGGCGTTTCGCTTTCGGCCAACTGGATGTGGCCCTGCCGCAACGCCGGCGAGGATGCACGTCTTTATTCAGCAGTACAGGCTTGTTCGGACTTCGCCATCGAACTGGGCGTGAACATTCCGACGGGCAAGGATTCGCTGTCGATGACGCAGCAGTACAACAAGCCCGATGGCACCAGCGAGAAGGTCATCAGCCCCGGCTGTGTGATCATCAGCGGCGGTGGCGAAGTGACCGACGTGCGCAAGGTGGTGAGCCCCGTTGTTCGTCTTGACCGTTCGACCTCGCTCTATTACGTTGATTTCTCGTTCTGCGATCATCGTCTTGGTGGTTCTGCTCTGGCACAGACCTTGAACCGTGTGGGTGACAGCGTGCCTACTGTCGAGAACTCGGAATATTTTGCCGATGCTTTCGATGCCGTACAGAAGGCCATCAACGAGGACCTCATCCTCGCAGGTCATGACATCAGCGCAGGTGGCTTGATTACTACCCTGCTCGAAATGACGTTCGCCAACACCGAAGGCGGCCTTCGCATCAACCTGACGGGACTGGCCGAGGAAGATCTGGTGAAGATTCTCTTTGCCGAAAATCCCGGTGTGGTGCTGCAGGTGAAGGACGGCAAGGCATTTGAGAAGCTTATGGATAAGGCTGGTGTTGCAGTTGCCAAGATTGGTTATCCCTGCGACGAACGCACTATCAGTGTGCGCAAGGGTGACGTGGTGGAGACCTTTGACATCGACGCGCTGCGTGACGTGTGGTATGAGTCGTCGCATCTGCTGGATCGTAAGCAGAGCGGTGTGGTGAAGGCCGATGAGCGCTTTGCCAACTACAAGCAACAGCCTCTCTATTACCTTTGGCCCAAGGGCTTCACTGGACGTCTGGCACAATATAATATCAGCGCCGACCGTCGCCAGAAGACGGGCGTCAAGGCTGCCATTCTGCGTGAGAAGGGTGTCAACTCAGAACGCGAGATGGCCTATTCGATGTACCTTGCCGGCTTCGATGTGAAGGATGTTCACCTCACCGACCTCATCACCGGTCGCGAGGATTTGACCGATGTGAACCTCATCGTCTTCTGCGGTGGCTTCTCCAATTCCGACGTACTGGGTTCGGCCAAGGGCTGGGCTGCAGGCTTCCTCTACAACGAGAAGGCACGCAAGGCGCTGCAGGACTTCTATGCACGTCCCGACACCTTGAGTCTTGGCATCTGCAACGGTTGTCAGTTGATGATCGAATTGGGTCTCGTAGGCTCGAATCTCGATGCCAAGAATCCCGACCTTGTGGCAGCTGCACTGAACCCCAACCGCGTACATATGTTGCATAACGACAGCCACAAGTTCGAGTCGAACTTCATCAACGTGCGTATCCCCAGGAACAACAGTGTGATGATGGGTTCGCTGAGCGGCGCACGCATCGGTATCTGGACGGCTCACGGCGAAGGCAAGTTCGGTCTGCCCGAAGGCAAGACGGTCGATGACTACAACGTAGTGGCCAAGTTCGGTTACAACGCCTATCCCGCCAATCCGAACGGCTCGCCCGAAGGACTTGCTGGCATCTGCTCGGCCGATGGTCGCCATCTGGCCATGATGCCGCATCCCGAGCGTGCCATGTTCCCCTGGCAGTGCGGTTACTATCCACAGGATCACAAGCAGGATGAGGTGACTCCGTGGATCGAGATCTTCGTCAATGCCCGCAAGTGGGTGGAGGAGAAGACTCGGAAAGGTTAAGAAGGGTTTGAAAAGTTCAAGAGGTTCGAAAGGTTCGAATGGTTCTGAAAGGTAAAATAGCAATCATTGTGGCAGGTATCGCGTTGATGCCTGCCGCGATGTGTTTTGCCGAAGTGCAGACCGACGTCAGTGGAAAACATTATCGTCTCGACGAAAAACGGAAGACGGCCGAACTGACCTACCTGACGTATGACTCCTTGAATGCAGATACCTATCGGGAGAACCTTGATGTGCCTGCCGAGATTGGTGTTTACGGAACATGGTATCAGGTGACGGGTGTCACGCCGTTTGCCTGCGTCTATTGCAACAACCTTACATCGGTGTATTTGCCGGAGGGAGTGACGCGTATCGGCTATGGGGCTTTTTCGGATTGCCCGAACCTTGCATCTGTCAGTCTGCCCGCCTCATTGGTATCGTTGGGCGACTGGGCGTTCTATCGCGATGGCGCGTTGCAGCAGGCCAGCTTGCCCGAAGCCATAAAGCGTGTGGGTGCTGCTACGTTCGCCTTCTGCACAAGTCTTGCCCAGGTCGAGATACCGCGAGGACTGAAGAGTATTGCTCAGCATGCCTTCTATTATTGCACGGCCCTGCAAGAGGTGACGATTCCGGGGTCAGTTGATCAAATCGGAGAATACACCTTTGCCTATTGCACGGGTCTGACCAGGGTCCAGATGGAAGGAGTCCCGATCGCCATCACTGTGGATGTCTTCGAAGGCATCGATGTGTCAGCTTGCACGCTTGTTGTCCCCACCGACCAGGTGGAGGCTTACAAGGAAGCCGAAGTCTGGAGAAACTTCAACATCGTGGACGGTGGCTATGAAGATCTGCACGAGGTATTCGATGACGAGATGCTGCCGTCGTTCGAGATGAAGGTCGTGGGCACGACGCTCTATCTCAACGTCATCGGCGATGCTCCAGTCCTGATTTATAACCTTCAGGGCCAGCGCATCGCAGTCGCAGCCTCGCACAGTGGCGAACACCGTATCCCGTTGTCACGGGGACAATATATTATTAAATGTGGGAAGGAAACGAGGAAGATAATTTTTTGATGTGAGTTATTAGGAATAGATGAAGCTTGCGCTAATATCTCTTCAATGCCTTTCGTCTGTCAAAAACTCCATCCAAGCGCATCAAGTATTGTATCGGCCGACAGGGTGCTCCATCAAGTAGTGTCAAGCATTTTGTCGGCCGTTAGAGTATTCCATCCGATTTGAGCAAGTATTGTGTCGGCCGTCAGAGTGCTATCTCTAATCGAGTGAATCATTATGTCGGCCGAGAGAGTACTTTCTATGATTGCCCCATGATCTATCTTCGCCAAGAATGGTCATGCAGATTTTGCTGCTCGCATCGAGTCGGCTGTCAGAGTACTCCTTCGAATCGTGTCAAGTATCGAGTCAGCCGATTGAGTACTCCATCTATTTGTATCAAGTATTTTTTCGGCCGACAGAGTATTCCATCAAATCGTGGCAAATATCATGTCGGCCGTCAGAATGCTTCATCCATCGTGGAAAGCACCTTGACGGCCGACTTAGTATTCTAAACTATAGAAGATAGAAGATTTGTGGAAATGATTGTCTTTACAACTGAGAAAGCCCCTTTTGAATCCCTTTCGTATTCATCCCTTGGGGTGGTAATGCGCGCATTTTGGGCAGATTCCATGAATGATATATTGTATGGACTCCACTTGGAATCCTTCGGGTACATGTACCTCGGGGATTCTTTGGTTTTTCAGGCAAAAGGTTTTTCCACAAATGGAGCAAGTGAGGTGCACGTGCTGGCAACCCGGCTCCCTTCCTTCGTCGTCGCAAAGTCCCCTTTGGTCAAGACCGAGCGAAGTATGTTCGAGACAGATGCAGTACTTCTTTTCGCCAGAACCATCATCGAGGTTGTGGAGTAGGTCGTTTTCGACGAAAAGTGTCAGGGCGCGGAAGATAGTGCCATCTCGAGACAAGATTGTACCGCTTGCGTACAGATAGTATATTATTCGATAAACACGGCATTCTGCCTTAAAAGCTGAAGAAATCCATTCTTATAATCATATAACCTTCCATCCATCGTGAAGGTTTTGAGGCATAAAAGACATCAAAGGCGCAGGTCCTTAATGGCTTTTTTCATCCATTCCTTTGTATTGTCATGAAAATGATGTACCTTTGCGGCGAACTTTTTGTTTTTCAGAATATTTTATGTCAATTACGGTAATTAATGTAAAAAGATATTATGATAAAGACAGAGAATGAGAGGGGCAGCGTACTGCAGTCGGTGCTCTTCAATGGACAGACGGGGATTGAGCACTTCTGCTCGATGCGCGACTGCAAGAATCCGGGACAGGGCGTGTGGATGCCGCAGCAGGTGCATGGTTCGACAATCGTGGTGGTGGATGCCCATACGCCGATGGACATGGATCTGGAGCGCCAGCCGGTGGATGCCGATGCGGTAATCACGCGGGAAAAAGGAATGTGGATTGGCGTACATACTGCCGACTGCGTGCCTGTGCTACTCTATGACCCTGTGCAGGAGGTGGTGGCTGCGGTTCATGCTGGTTGGCGCGGTACGGTGAAGCATATCGTTGATCTGACCTTGCAGAAGATGCGTGAGGAAATGGGTTGCCGGATGTCGGATGTGTTCGCCATGATCGGCCCGAGCATCAGCCCCTTGGCCTACGAGGTGGGCGAGGATGTGGCCGACGCTTTTGTGAAGGCGAGCCGTGGCGACAGCGTGTGGCGAAGTCTTTGGGGGCCCAATGGGAAACTGTTGCTCTCGAAGCCGCATATTGACCTTTGGGAAAGCAATGTGAGGGACATGATGGAGGCTGGAATGGATTTACTGCATATAGATTGTACGCCCTGGTGCACTTTCGAGCATTCCAATGAGGTCTTTTCTGCCCGAAAAGAAGGAATAGGAACTGGAAGAATCGTTTCTGCTATCCGTTTGAAACGTTAAATTTCGTTTACAAATCGAATCAAATTGCAAAAAAATGTACGAATATTTCGTTAAATTCTCTCTAAAATGTTAAAAAATGCTATCTTTGATAAAAATAATTATTGAAATATTTGTATGGTAAGAAAAAAGGCCTTATCTTTGCACCGTGTTTTTCATGGTATTAGATTTAAGGTTAACGGAAGAAGGACGTCGTGAGATGGCCTTCTTTTTTTGTTTTGACCCGTCGAATCAGATGTGACGGCCGATCTCGATGCGCAGCTTGAAGCCGAAATCGTAATATTTTGCATCCTTGAAGCCTACGAAGACGCCGACGTTCAGATAGTTGTTGTCGATGCCGTAGCCTAATTCGTGGAAGAGGCTGTGTCCCTCGGTCCATAATGCTCCGAGGTAGATGCGTTCCTTGATAACGAAGCGGGAGAGCGGATGCAGGCTATGGAAGATGCCGAAGGGCGTCTCGTGCATCACATGGAGCTGCACGTAGCTGGGCGACGAGGCATACCAGTAGTCGTCGAGCAGATGAAAGGTGCCACCGATGCGGTCGTCTTCCCACACGGTGGGATACTTGCTGCGCTCGAAATAGCGGTAGTTGATGAAGTATTCGCCCTTCTGGTTGAAGAACTTGCCCATGCCGAAATGGTAGGAGAGGTAGCGTGTGCGCTGCAGGCGGATGTTCTGCTGCATGTCGAACTCCATACGGCCATAGTTGCTGTCGGTGCCAAATGCGCCCGGGATGGCTCGTGAAATCTCGAATGCCATGGTCGGGGAGGGGCTGTGGATATATTCCTTGTAGCCATCCTTGTACCAATAGTATTGTCGGGGAGTCCATTCGAGTCGCACGTAGGGTGCAAAATCGGCGTAATACGAATCGACGAGTTCGTCGAGACGCTCCTTGGAAATCTTTCGGCGGCCGTGACGCACGGGATTGCGGAAGGAGTACTCCACGCCGGTATGGAGCATCAGGCCGTTGGTGATTTCGAAGCTGTGCTTCAGCTCAATCTCGTAGCGCTTGTAGTATTCGAGACCAAGTGAATCGAAGTTGATGTCCTTGGCATGGTCGGACTTGAGGGCATCGTTGACGGTGCGGATGAACTTGTTGGAGAAGGTGGAGTTGTTGCGATAGACCTCGAAGGTCCAGCGTCCGCGCCGCCTAGGCAGATAGGTCCATTCGGCAAGAAGACGATAGCGCAACTCACGCAGTCGGAAGGCATAGCCCAGTTCGCCGCGCATGAAGAATTCGGTGTCGTTGCGAAGGCGTTTGGTCCAGCGGGCACGTTCGCGGAAGGTGAATCCGTTGAACTTGTCGTAGCCCAGGTAGGAGGGGTCGAGCGGGCCGTAGATGCGCAGGCGGTTGTTCTCGGGGCCGAAACGCGTGCCGTCGAACAGCGTCTCGGAGAACTCTTCCAGTCCGCGGTAGATTTTGCGGCGTTTGCGATGTGGCCTGGAGCTGGAGGAGGGGCGAGGGGCATAGATCAGCGAGTCGATGGTCGGGGGGACGGGAATGGGCCGCAGGGCATCGAAGTCCATTTCTTCGATCTCCTCTTCCTGGTAAAACTGCGTCAGGTCGAGCGGAACCGTCCTTTTGTCCAAGCTGTCGAAGGGAGTGAAGTCGGCGTAGTGATAGAGGGTGTGATAGTCGTTGCGAGCGTAGGTGTTGAGGATGTGATAGCGGATGCTGAGGTCGCTGCTGCTGGGCACGATGACGTTGCCGTGCAGCGTGTCGGGGGCATAGTGGATGGTGGATTGGAATCGAGCCAGGTCGAGATGCCCGCTGCACTTGAAGCCCAGGACATTGAGCGTGCGGCGGTCGATGAGCACATTGCCCTTGAGCAGGGTATGATGGTAATGCTTGGGCTTGAAGCCGATGAGGCAGAGGTCGAGCGTGTCGGGATTGATGCCCGCTTCGCGCAGCCTCACATAGGTGCTGTCGTGGATGGGAAGGAGCTGGAAGTCGTAGCGCTTGAGCCCCTGGTCGTAGAAGGGGAGGACAAACGAGCGGGTGCTGCCGTAGTCGCCATGATGACGCACGGCATAGGCGGGGAGCATGCCTTCGTAGAGCTTCTCCATCACGTTGCGTGCCTTGCGCAGGCTGTTGGACTTCAGGCCGACCGTGTTGAGATGCATGTCGCCGGGCCACTGGTAGTGGACGTGGCTCATGGCTTCGAAGCCAAGTTGTTCGCTGGTGTGCGCCTGGAAAGGAAGAAGATGAGGGATGAGTCGGGCGACAAGACCGCGACGGAGACATTGTGAGGTTCCGGTGGTATAGGCTTTCAGGTCGAGATATCCGAGTTCGAGGTCCTTCTGCTTGAGGGCGCGCTTTCCGAGCTGGGTGAGGAGGGAGTCGAGGTCGGTGGAGGATTGGACGGGCGGCACAACTTCTTGTGCCATCGCTGGATGAACGGTGGCGATGAGGGAGAGGAGTGATATGATGAGCGTGAATAGCTTCATTCTCGGTATTTCCCTTCGTCCTCGTCGTCGAGGATGCTCAGATAACTATCGTAGCGTGACTGGCTGATGCGATGCTCCTTGAGAGCGGCGAGTACGGCACAGCCGGGTTCGTGGGTATGTGTACAATTTCCGAAGCGGCATTCGGCCGAGATGCGGAAGATCTCGGGGAAATAGTGCCCAACGGTCTCCTTCTCGAATTCGATGGTCCCGAAGCCGCGTATGCCAGGAGTGTCGATAAGATAGGCGCCGTCGCTCATTTCGTACATCTCCGAGAAGGTGGTGGTGTGCATGCCCTGGTCGTGCGTGTCGCTGAGCTCGGCGGTCCTTGCGTTGGCGTAAGGGACGAGGCTGTTGAGCAGCGTGGACTTTCCCACACCGCTGTTGCCCGCCAGGAGCGTGGTCTTGCCATGGAGCAGGTCGTGCAGGCCTGGGAGGCCTTCCCCGGTCTTGACCGAGATGAGATGGACGGGATAGCCGATGTAGCGATAGAGATAGGCGAGGTCGGCAGCATAGCGTTGCTCGTCGTCGGTGTAAAGGTCCATCTTGTTGATGACGAGGACGGCGGGCACACGATAGGCTTCGGCGGTGGCGAGGAAGCGGTCGATGAATGTGGTGGCCGTGGCAGGATGCGCCACAGTGAGGATGAGCATCACCTGGTCGAGGTTGCTGGCGAGGATGTGGGCCTGCTTCGACAGGTTGCTCGAACGGCGGATGATGTAATTGCGCCGCGTCTCGATGCGGTTGATGAAGGCGAACCCTTCGCGATTCATCTCGTAGTTGACCACATCGCCCACCGCGACGGGGTTGGTGGTGCGGATGCCCTTGAGGCGGAAGTTGCCCTTCACCTTGCAGGGCACGAGGCTGTCGGCCACAGGATGGCCGTCGTCGAACCCTGCCTGTGCAAAACGCAACGATTCTTCCCGAAGGCATTTGCCCTCGGGAAGAACCATATACCAGAATCCTGTGTTTCTGACGACGAGACCTCTCATCCTGCTGTCGAGAGAAGTGCGTCAGACGCTCATGATCTCACGATCCTTGGCAGCATAGACAGCTTCCAGGTTCTTGATGAACTTGTCGTGGGCCTTCTGAATCGTGTTTTCGGCGTCCTTCTCAACGTCCTCGGGCAGGCCGTTCTTGATGTCCTTCTTGAGCGTTTCGATGGCGTCGCGGCGGATATTGCGGATGGCAACCTTGGCATTCTCGGCCTCGGTCTTGCACTGCTTGGAGAGCTGGCGACGGCGCTCCTCGGTCATCGGCGGGAGACCGATGCGAAGGATTTCGCCATTGTTCTCGGGCATGATGCCGAGCGAGGAGTTGATGATGGCCTTTTCGATGACTTTGAGCATGTTCTTGTCCCAAGGCTGGATGACGATGCTCTTGGCGTCGGGGCATGAGCAGTTGGCGCACTGGCTGATCTCCATCATGGTTCCATAGCACTCGCACTTGATGCCGTCGAGCAACTTGACGGTTGCACGGCCAGCACGGATGTGGTCGAAGGTATCCTCGAGATGGAGCACGGTGAGTTCCATCCTGCTTTCGACATCTTTGATGGTTTTCTTAACGTCTAACATAGATATAAAAGGTTTTTGTGTTTTGCGGGGCAAAGATAAGACATTTATTTGAAAATTCCAAAAAAATGGACGTATTTTTGCCCTTAAAGACAGATTTTTAGACCATTATTGGCCACGGGGAAAGATTTGGGGCGCTCAGGCTTCGTAAACGAGGGTGCCCAGATTCTCGCCCGAAAGGAGTTTCACGAGGTTGCCGACCTTGTCCATGTTGAAGACGATGATGGGCAGCTTGTTGTCGCGGCAGAGGGTGGTGGCGGTGAGGTCCATCACCTTGAGCTTGCGGTTGTAGATCTCGTCGTAGGTGATCTTGTCGAACTTTGTGGCTGTAGGATCCTTCTCGGGGTCGGCGGTGTAGATGCCATCGACGCGTGTGCCCTTGAGCATCACGTCGGCCTCGATCTCGATGCCTCGCAGGGCTGAACCGGTGTCGGTGGTGAAGTAGGGACAGCCGGTGCCGCCTGCGAAGATGGCTACTTCGCCCTTCTCCATGGCCTCGATGGCGCGCCACTTGGAGAACTGCTCACCGATGGGGAACATGTGGATGGCGGTGAAGACATGACCCTCAACGCCTACAGCCTTCAAGGCTGAGGAAAGACCCAAGGCGTTGATGGTGGTGGCCAGCATACCCATCTGGTCGCCCTTGACGCGGTCGAAGCCCTTGTTGGCTCCGGAAAGACCCCGGAAGATGTTGCCGCCGCCAATCATGATGCCTACCTGGATGCCCATATCGACAACCTGCTTGATCTGTTGGGCATACTGGGCCAGACGCTGTTCGTCGATGCCGTACTTCTGTTCGCCCATGAGCGACTCGCCGCTCAACTTCAATAGTATTCGTTTGAATGTCATACTGTGGTTTTGTTTATGTTTGATAAATTATATGTTTGATTGTTTAGAGGAAAATTCTTGCTTCGGGTTTAAGGGGCGGGCGTGATTTCGCTTAACGGATGAGGATGCCCTTCCCCTTGTAGATGTAGAAGCCTTTGGCCAACGAGGTGAGATCGTCACCAAGGGCGTTGGGAGCCACTAGGCGTCCGTCGATGCTGTAGATGGGGGAGGACACTTCGAAAGACTGGCACTCGATGGACGATTCCTGATTGCCCTCCATCGGGATGCCGTGAATGTTTTGCGCGAAGGTAATCTCTTCGACCAGCATGTTGAGATAGTTTTCGAGATTGGTGTAGCCGTTGCTGCTGAGCATGGCTCCGTCGGATGGGTCGTCGGGGTCGAGCTGCATCATCGATTCCCAATCGTCGGGCATGCCGTCGCGATCGCGGTCGGGATTGGGCAGTTCGCTATTGAGCACCGGCCAGGCCGACCAATCGGCATCGGCATCGGCTGGCCGGTTGTCGTCCTGCGTGTTGATGAGCCCGGGATAGCAGTCCTTGCCGGTGAAGGAGGCCGAGCGGTTACGGGTGTCGTTGACAATCTGCTGGTCGTGGCTGTCGCGATGCAGGCTTGCTCCGGCAAAGTCGAGCACCTTCAGGTAGGCGTGTTCTGCCGAGTGGGTGGTGGTCAGTTCGAAGGGGATGGGACTGGTGAGCCGAATGGTGTCCCTGGTCTCTTCGGTGTAGGTTCCATCGTTGCCCGACACGTCAATCTGGTTGTAGAAACCGTAGGTCCAGTTGTCGGCCGTGACGTCGTCGAAGTCGGGATTGACATTGCCGCTGAGGTAGTATTTACCCCATACGTGCCAGGTGGGGAGCCAAGCGTTGCCTGTGACGTTGCCGGCTTCGTCCACCTTGCGATCGCAGTAGGAGGTGGTGCGGATGTTCACCGAAGCGATTCTGCGGCGTATGGTGGCATTGCGCTTGTCGGTGGCAGGACCGGGCTTGTAGTAGTTGTTGACGATGTTGACGTGCATGGCTTCGCCTCCGTAGCAGCCATTGCCAGCCCAGTTGTAGAAGACGTTGTTGCGAAGGTCCATGCGTTCGTCGAGCTGTGTGCTGGGACGTGGGCCCAGACGCGGCACGCGGCTCGAATGGTGGGCAAGCAGGTTGTGATGATAGCTGGCTCCGCTGCCACCCCAGTTGCCTCCATAGCCGTGGTTCCCTTTCGAATGTCCGGCAGCTACCAGGCTCTGGTCGGCGATGCACCACTGTACGGTGATGTTGGTGCTGCCATAGACCGAGAGGCATTCGTCGATGCTCCAGCTGACAGAGCAATGGTCGATGATGATGTTCTTGCGGTCCATGCCGCCCAGTCCGTCGCCTTCGTGCTCAGCGACATGGCGATTGCCCAGACGGAACCTTATATATCGGATGATGATATTGTCGGCGTTCAGCGTGAATGGATAGTCGGCCACGCAGATACCGTCGCCGGGGGCCGACTGTCCAGCGATAGTGATGTCGCCGTTGCGGATGGCCAGGGCAGAGGTCAGAAAGATGGTGCCCGAGACGTCGAAGACGATGGTGCGTTTTCCTTTCTTCTGGATGGCCCAGCGGAGTGTGCCCTCCTTGCCATCGTCAGCAAGGCTGGTGACATGATAGACAGCTCCTCCGCGTCCGCCTGTAGTATATCTGCCATATCCTTCGGCACCAGGAAATGCAGGCACGCGATCGGCTGCTTCTCCGCGCTGAGAGATGGTGGGAAGCAGCAGGATGAATGAAAGCAGAAGTTTCAGAAACGGTTTCATCGTGAAACGAAAAAAGACCGCAACCAAACACGTGGATTGATTGCGGTCTTGTTATGATTGGATTTACTGTGCCGCGAATTACTTCTTGGCAGCGTAGCTAATCTTCAGACACTGAGCTTTACGAAGTTCCTGCTTGAGTTCGGTAACAATACCCATCTTGCAGTTGCGGTCAATC
>JAEEUA010000238.1 GCA_016286775.1 Bacteroidales bacterium | reverse complement strand
TGCTGTATGTATAATGTTTCATTGATAGTTCGGGCGTAATCCAAGGGCCGCCGCTCTCGCTCCAACCGTCACAGTTGGCTGCACCCATGGTCATGCCCAGTCGGTCGGCTTCCTGCATGGCGTAGCGCAGCATATCCCACCACTCCGGAGTGCCGAAGCGCACTTTGTTCGGTACGTCGGCATCGGGCATGTCACGCCAGACGTTCAGCACCGTAGCTTGCGTGATGCCCACGGCCTTCATGGCCTCCAGGTCCCGCGTGATGCCTTGGCGAGAGATGTTACCGTTGAGCCAATGCCACCAGGCAATGACATGGTTCTGAGCCTCGGGATTCTTGAAAGATGACGGCTCAATTTGTGCCGTTGCCAGACTCGTTATCAAGCCGAGGGTCATCGCAAGAAAAAGGTTTGTTGTCTTCATTTTGCCTACTTGCTTTTCTCTAGATCCTTAAAACATTTCCGAATATCGTCAGAAGCCGTGATATCCTCGGCTCGATAGAGATAAATCTGCTGATTGCCACCTTCGGCAAAAGAGATATCTCGAAGCACGATACCCTTGCATTCAGAAAAGAGTGAAGGAGCCGAAGCTTCGGAGAAAAGGTTGTCGATGGTAATGTCCTGCACAGGCATCTCACGGATACCGTCGAAGTAGAATGTACGCCCCACATTCCGACAACGGATGTTGCGGAAACGTATGCCTCTGAAGCAAGGTGTGGCTTCCGTGACTGCCACTAAGGTTGTGTCGGCTATGGAATGTCCTTCGATGACTTCCAATACGGGCGACTGTCCATGATAGTACATGTCGAAAAGCAGGGCATCGGCCTTGATATCCGTCATATCAATATCTTCCACTGATATATTCTCCACTAATCCACCTCGCTGTCGATTGGTCTTGAAACGAAGGCCCGAGTCTGTGCCCACAAATGAACAGCGACGGATATGTACATTGCGTACGCCGCCCGACATCTCGCTGCCAACAACGAAACCGCCATGCGCATGCGACACCTTGCAATCCTCGACCAGAACATCTTCGGTCGGTCGGCCTCGCTGTCGTCCGGCCTCGTCGGCACCCGATTTCAAGCAGATCGCATCATCACCCACATCAAACGTGCATTCCTGTACCAACACTTGACTGCACGATTCCAAGTCCAAGCCATCACCATTGGTTGCATACCATTCATTTTGCACGTTGCAGCGACGAATGGTCAGTTCGCGGCACAGTTCAGGATGCAGGTTCCACATCGGGGAGTTGCGGAACGTTACACCGTCGAGCAAGACACGCTCACATCCGTAGAGCCACAGATTCTCGGGACGTACCATCGTCTTGTAGTGCTGCCAAGGCATCAACCTATTGCGATGATAAATCGGTTGGCTTTGACAAAATGCGCGTTCGGACACGCTGATAGGGACCCAGCGAGTTCCATCTTCTGTAAGGATTCCGTGGATTGTATCTGCCATCAAGGCTGCCCATTCTTCATCAGTAGCATATTCCTTACGAACAGGTCGCCAAAACTCGCCGCTGCCGTCGATGACACCTTCGCCCGTGATGGCAATATCAGTTGCCCGATAAGCCACGATGGGAGCCTGACGCTTATATTCTCCTGTTCCGAACAACTCGTCGCGTGACCGATAGAGCGACATCTTGGGGAGGAACTTCACATACGCGTCTTTCTGCAGATTCAACTCAATATGACTGCGCAGAATGATGGGACCTGTGAGCCACTCTCCAGCGGGGACATACAATGTGCCTCCACCCAAGGAATCGAGGTAATTAATTGCTGAAATAAAAGCTTCAGAACATGTATCACCAGCCACAGCACCAAAATCGGTCAATGTCACTTCTCGATCAGGGATTTGAGGCAAGGTGGGAAACACAAAATCTGAGTCTTTGTGGTCCGAACGGCAACCATTCAAAACCATAAAGCTTGCGAAAAAGCATATAAAACAATAATTCCGCATGACAAGAATTGATAAAAGTGTGTTATCGCGAGGCAAAGATAATAAACATAAGAATGCGCCAACCGGGACTTCGGTTGGCGCATCCCTTATTCATACAGAAGAGTGCAAAGCATGATTATTCGTTAGGAATATCATAACCATTCCAAACGTTATACCCATTGGGGCTGGACGACGAGTCACTCTTGCCCGACTGGAGGAGTGACTCCTTGGGGATGGAGTGGAAGTAGAGAGGCACATCGGTGCGCTCGATGCCCGAAAGCATGTTGTAGTCCCAAAGCTGATCCTTCTGGTTAACCATGTCGATGCCCCAAACGGTCTTTGTGTATCCATCGGCCTCAAGGGCTGCTGCCTCAGCTCCGGCTGGATCGATGTAGCGGAACAGACCCTGGATAGCAAGGTTGTGGTCAGTACCCTTCACTTTCGATGCCACAAGCTCGATGGTGCTGTAGTCGTAGATGCCACGCCAGCCGGGAGTGAGGGCAGGATCGCTGTCGTCACGGTCATAGACCAGGCAACCAGGCACGTTGACATACTTCACCCAGATGTAGTTCGAGATGGTACGTCCATTGGGGAAGGTGTAGTAGCCATTGGTCTCCAGCCCTGCGATGACCGACTTCAGCTCGGTGCGCATTGCCTTGGCATACTGAGTGAAGAGGCCCGTACGGATTTCGGTCCAACGGATATCGCCTTCGCCGAGCGTCTCGCGGCCCACTTCGGCAACCAGTGTGCGGAGATCAACGCTCGACAGACGGTGGTTGGTGTCGCCAAAGGCACGGTCGCGCAGCTGGTTGAGCAGGCTGAGCGCCTCGGCGTTGTCGCCCAGGATAATGTCGGCCTCGGCCAACATGAGCAGGTAGTTGGTGTAACGACGCAGCTGATAGTTCATGCCAGAGTTACGGCACTTGATGACATAGGGCGACGACATCTTGCTGATGTCCCACTTGTTGATACAGATGCCACCTGCCAGCTTCGATCCCGAAGCAAGTGTAACCATAGCCTCGTTACCAGCGCCATCGGAACCAGTTACGACGGCACTGGCATCCCAACGCTTGTCGCCATCCTCAAAAGCTTCGTAATAGTAGGTTGGCATTACACGAATGCCACCGAATACCTTACAAGGAGCAGCCTGAGAAGTGGCGCCATTGGAGCCACGGCCCTGCGAATAAGGACGCTCGGACTGAAGAGGAGCCATGTTGCCAGTCTCGAAATACGATTCGGGCGACACTTCCATATCCATGATGTACTGGAAATTGCGCTGGAAGGGGTTGTTGCAGACGGTACGTTCGTCGGTAGTGACGAGCTTGGCAGCACCATTGCGCTCGTTGATGGCGCGACGCAGCCATGTCTGTGCCTTCTGAATGTACTGCTGATAGTCGGTACGACGAGCATAGGAGTACTTGCTGTCGGTGTACATCTTCTCGAACGAAATGCCGTCGTAGAGGCCTGGATAATCCTCACGGATGGTCTGATAGGAACCTGCATAGAGGTTGATTTCGCCAATCATAGCCACAGCGAACGAACGGCTCATACGCTCGGCGGTGAGTCCGCCCTCGCCTAGGTCGTACATCAGCGGCTCAACGTCGATCAGCATGCTGTCGAGCTTGGCCCAGATGGTCCAACGGTCGGTCAGCGTGTAACTATTGACGATAGAGTTCTCGATGCCAAAAGGAACATCGCCCTGATGACGGGTGAGTTCGAAATAGCACCAGCTGTACATGGTTACGCACTCGCCATAGAGCTGAGTCCAATCGTTCTTCTGACCAGCAGCCTTGGCTGAGGTGTACTCTTCCTTCTGAGCTATGATGCCAGCCACACGCGAAGCGCGTGCCAGAACCTCATAGAAGGTATTGAACAGACCGGAACCATTATCCACACCCGACTCCTCAGGATGCAGATAACCGATACGTCCGTTGTTGGAGTTGAACTCCGGATAATATTCGGCATCCGACTGTGAATCGTTCCAGTTGTAGTTGCCACCTCCGGCATTGCTGCGCAGACGGTTGTAGCCGTACTCGATGCATTTCAGCGTTTCAGTGACGGTGGAGGTCACAAAGGCATCGTCGGTCTTATCAGGCGAAGACACATTAAGGAAATCGTCCTGATTGCATTGAGAGAGAAGCAGGATGGCACCCAGGCCAAGCACTGCACTATATATCTTTTTCATATTTCTCTTATTATTTTTCTGAGTCAAGAACTAGAAGTTGATGTTAAGACCTACGACGAACGAACGTGCGCGTGGATAAGCACCCCAATCGACACCTGGTGTTGGATAAGTGGCATTGTTCAAGTTGCCATTGGTGCTGACTTCGGGATCCAGGCCGCTGTAATCGGAGATGGTCAGGAGGTTGTAAACAGTACCATAGACGCGGAGGTTCGAGATGTGAAGTCGAGAGATGAGAGACTTGGGAAGTGTATAACCAAGGGTCAGTGTGCCAAGACGGAGATAAGAACCGTCTTCGATACCAAGGTCAGAAACGACACCGTTCTCATTGTAGCAAAGCGGATACTTGGCATCGGCATTGAGGGCGTTGAGCTCTTCGGGAGAGTTGTAGCGCACGAGGGTGTTGTTGACCACATCATAAATCCTATAGCATTGGTTCATGAAGGCCATGTGGTTCTGGTAAACACCGGTCTCCTTGTAGCCCATGAGCGATGCCATGCGGTTGATGTTGTAGATCTCATTGCCATAGCTCCAGTTGAAGTATGCACCGAGATCCCAGT
>JAEEUA010000237.1 GCA_016286775.1 Bacteroidales bacterium | reverse complement strand
CGGTGGGCAGAGGGTATTCGTGCAACAACTGGGCGAGCGAATCCTTCTGCGTGCCATCGAGAGGCGTGGCCGACGTGAGGAGGGAGGCGAAGACGTGGCGCATGTCGTCATCGGTGAACAGACGCAGTTCCTTGAGCTTGCTTGCCTGTCCCTTATAGACGAAGTCGGCCGTCTCGAAGGGTGTGCCGCAGAAGGGACAGCCATTGTAGCGTTCGAGGGGGAAGGTCCCGTTGGGAATGAAGTGCCCGCAAGGCAAGGTCGTCCCCTTGAAGCCTGCCTTCTCGCCTCCGAAGAGGTTGGCCGACAAGGTAATCAGATGGTCGATAAACGATTCACCTGTAGGCACATTCCAGCCTTTGACGAGGGGCGCCCAGTTGAGATTGACGCCCATCACCTCGTTGATGCAGAGGGTGATGTCGGCAAGCTCATTGGGGCTGACGGCATTGAGGGCATGGAGGAGTTCTTCGGAGACACAGAAGCCGTTCTCCTTCAGGCGTGCCGTGAATGCCATCACGGGAGCTGTCGCCATGGAGTGCATGTCGATGTCTTCGCGATGGATGTCGAGCAGGAGGGCACGGTAGCGCAGGGCTACCTTGGTCAGAACAGTGTTTATCATAAAATATAAAAGGTAATTGGGAGACTGGTGGAGCAAAAAGGCTTGCGCCTTAAGCTAAAACTTGAAGTAAGTCTCACTTGGACCTTGAATTTTTTTAGGGATATTTGGGGATATTTAGGGATATTTGGGGACGTTACCTTTGCCACGTCGAAAATGGGTCCCAAGAAACATACGTCCCTTAAAATCCCTAAGAATCCCTTATTATCCCTTAGAATCCTTTGTAAAAAGAGAGGCAATTGAACAGCTGCAGGTCAGGAAATGGAAGTAAGCCGTTCTTGGGCCTCTCTTAGGGGTGTTGTCTTATGCCAATTCGATGACTTCGAGGTCCTGTACCTTGCCGGCTTCGAGGGCGAAGCGCATGAGGGTGCGATGGACCTGCGGGCCGAAGGTGCCGGCTGCACCCGGGTTGAGCATGAGGGTGGCGAGATGGCGGTCGAACATGGCGCGGCAGATGTGGCTGTGACCGCATACGAAGAGCTGGACGGGATGCTGCTGCAGTTCGGCGAGGATGTTGCCGGGCCATTTGCCCGGATAGCCTCCGATGTGAGTCATCCAGACGCTGACACCTTCGAGCGTGAAACGCTGGTCCTTGGGATAGCGCAGGCGCATGTCCTGCCCATCGGCGTTGCCCCAGACGATGCGGCACGTCTTGCCTGTGGCCTCCAATCGGTCGCAGATGGAGACATCGACGACATCGCCGGCGAGCCATATCTCGTCGCAGGCTTCAAAGTACTTCAGGTAGCGGTTATCCCACACTCCGTGGGGGTCGCTCATCAGGCCGATGTGGGTCATGGTGGGTTTGAGGGGTTTGAGGGGGTTGAGGGCGGCCAAGGATGGCCGCTGACAAGGACAAGGGGGGGCGCTGACAAGGACAAAGGGGCCGGGTTAGTCGTTTCTGCGGCGCCAGAAGTTGAAGGTGTCGTCGGCTTCGATCTTGTCCTCGATGTCGTCGGGGAGGTTGTAGAAGAAGTCGTGGCCGGTGATGCGCTCGACCTCATCGACCGAGAAGGCGTACTGCCAGATGCGGCCCTTGCAGTCTTCGTTGGGGAAGATGAAGCCTACGGCGTGGTAGCGGTTGTTCTGCTCGGCGCAAATCACCTTGAAGAAGGACGAGGGCACAGCGATCTTGCTCTTCACCATCAGATGGACGTCATCGACGATGGGACCGCAGCATATCCACACCTTGCCATAGCGGCGTGCCCAGGTGCGACTGAGGCTCTCGACCTCCTCCCAAAGCCCGGCATTGAGTTCCTTGTTCTGGGGACAGATGTTCGAAGTATAGTAGCATTCGTTCATGGCATCTTCGTCCCACTTCATGTCGCCCGAAGGAGCCATGTGACCACGCGTATAGCCCGACTTGGTGTAGTCGTGGGTGGTGATCTTCTTGCCCTTCACCAGCGGGTCGGGCTCGAAATCGCTGTTGCGTTTGCGATAGGGTGCACGGGTCTCTTCGCGAGTCAGTTCCCAGGCCACCCAGTTGGGTTCGTTCCAGACGCTGTTGTAGGAGACGATATGTCCGGTGTGCTCGATGATCTGCTCTCGGGCATCGCTGCGTGTCCCAGCAAGTTCGGTGTTGTCGGCATCGGGATAGATGTGGGTCTGCTTGTCGGTCGATGCAGCGGACGGAATCTCGGTCTGTGCGATAGGGGGCGTGATGCTCGGCTCGTTGGGCTGCTGCATCAGACAGGAAACAAATAACAATGAACAATTAACAATTAACAATTGGATTGGGAACCGTGGACAATTCTCAATTAACAATTGGATTGGGAATCGAGGACGATTCTCAATGAATAATTGTATTTTTGATAGGGGCCATTTCATTGCAGTCGAGGTGTTTTGATGCGCAAATATACGACAAAAGATTCGAATAACAAATTTTTTGATGAAAAAAAATGTATTTGTTTTGTGAATTGTCCGAAAATGCTTATCTTTGCACGGAATAAACCAAAAAAATCACACACGGATGACCTACGAAGAAAGTGCCTCCCAACTTTATCAGGACCTTATCGATGCGCTTGCCCAACCGAAGGTGCGCGACACATATCGTGACTTCAATCGCGTGTTGCGAATCGCAGCTGACCAGAAGACAGCGTTCGATGCCCTGCAGCTGGTGAGCCTGTTTGCCAAGATTGACTACCTGACGAAACAGTACGGGATGGACCGGCGATTGACGCGCATGATCAACGATACGCGCGTCAGGTTGCGCAAGCTGCTGACCTACGAGGACAGCGAACTGGACGACTGCAAACTTTATGACCTCAAGTCCATCTGCCTCTTCATCGGTGCCATCTATGGGGAACAACCCCCGCTGGAACTTTCGTTGCTCTTCCCCAGCGATGAACGCCGGGCAGAGGAGGGTAACCTGGTGGCTGACTATTTCCGCCTGATTGTCACACGGTGGGATGACACGTTCGTGTGGGGACATTCGGAGGAATTAACAATGAACAATGAACAATTGACAATTGAGGGGGAAGAGGCTGAGGAGGTAAAGGTGTGCTATAATTATAAAGGAGGATTCGTGGGTGGCGACTGGACGCACTTGCGACCATTCCTTGCGCCCGATGTGCAGCTCAATCTGGTCCGTCCGCGTCTGCAAGATGGCATCTATTATCCCGAACTTATCATCCTATGGCCCGATTATCTGCTGGACGTGACGGCAATTGCCAATTGCTTCGAGGAGTATTCGCATGACCCCTATCTGTATCTCATCAACAAACTGTCGCCGATGGACGATACCGCAGCGACAATGCTTGGCAACCTGGCCAGCCAGCTGCTCGACGAAGAGGTGCATCGGGGTAATGAGGAAATCCCGTACGACGAGAGTTATGCCACCTTCATGCGCAGCAATACCTTCAAGGCCCTGACCACAGAACTCGGCAACCTGGAGAAGGACGGGGAAATGCAGCGCGACAATATCCGCCGGGCGTTGAGAGAGGGTGTACAGAAGCGTGTGGGGCGTTATCGGCGCGATGAAGTGATGGTCGAGCCGTCGTTCTTCAGCGAGATGCTTGGTCTGCAGGGACGTATGGACCTGCTGCAGCTCGACTACAAGGTCCTCATCGAACAGAAGTCGGGCAAGGGAGCCTTTGTGCCGGGTGCTCGACAAGATGATCCGCCCCGCCAGCAGACCAAGCACTATGTGCAGTTGCTCCTGTATCTCGCCATTCTCAACTACAACTACAATATTCCCAATCGGGAAGTGCAGGCGATGCTGCTCTATTCGAAGTTCGCGAATGGCCTGATCGGTGTGCCACCTGCGCCAAAACTGCTCTTCGAAGCCATTTGTCTTCGCAACAGGATAGCTGGCCTGGAGGCACGTTTCTGCAAAGGGGGAATGAAGGCGCTCGACCAACTGACCACGGGGTATTTCCGACAGGGGAACGTCAGGGACAACTTCTGGGATACATACATTGCCCCCAAGTTCGACGCCATCCTCGATCCGATCCATCGTGCCTCGGACATGGAACGTGCATATTTCCATCGATTCCTGACGTTCCTGGCCAACGAGCATACACTTTCGAAGGTGGGCAACAAGACAAAGGAGAGTTCGGGTTTTGCAGCCAAGTGGCACGATACGCTCGAAGAGAAGTACCAGGCAGGCAACATCTACGACCAGCTCACGCTGTTGAGTCCCGATGCCGGACATGAAGGAATGGTGGAGCGCCTGACATTCGGTTTTGCACACGACAGGGCCAGCGACATGTCGAATTTCCGTGTGGGCGACATTGTCATCACCTATCCCTATCGATGCGAAGCGGAACCCGATGCACGACGCACGATGGTTTTCCGCGCCAGCATCACTGAGATCCTGTCAGACAGCATCACCCTCGAATTGCGTGCACCCCAGAGCGACAAGCACGTCTTCGTCCGCTATCGGAAGGAGGAATACCATTGGGCTGTAGAGCATGACTTCATGGAGGCTTCCTATCGGTCGCAATATTGCGGCATGCATGCCTTCCTCACGGCCCCCAAGGAGCGTCGAGACCTGCTGATGATGCAGCGGCTGCCACGACGCGACGAGAGCCTGCAGCTGAAAGGCGATTACGAGCGCTTCAACGAACTGGCACTGCGCGTGAAACAG
>JAEEUA010000236.1 GCA_016286775.1 Bacteroidales bacterium | reverse complement strand
ATGACCAGTGCGGCGTAGGGGCCGAGATAGAGAGCATCGAGTAGGGGGTCGTAGCAGAGGGCGCCGCTCCAGTCGCACGACGAGATGGTCTCCTGTGAAACGAAGACACCCTGCTTCTCGTCGTAACGCAACAGGCCTTGTCCCATGGAAGCTGCCCACAATGTGCCGCGCTTGTCCTCGGCAAAGTCATAGACGTTGCTGGTGGGGTTCTTGGCGTTTACAATGGGAACAGTATGGAACACGCCCGAGCGTCTATCCACGGTGCCGGCACCTTGGCGATAGGAACCCACCCAGAGGCGATGGTACTTGTCCTCGTAGATGTTCATGATGGCCGAGGGGATGGACCAGGGGTCGGAGGTGCAGGGGAAATGATGGCGTGTCTGGCCGTCGGCATCGAGGCTGAACAGGCCGCCATTGTCGGTGCCCACCCAAAGGTAGCCTTCGTGGTCACGAAGGAGCGTCGTGATGCAATGGTCGCCCACGGTATTGTAGCGAAGCGACTTGGGACCATAGTAATGGAAATCGACGGCATTGTGCGAGATGACGAAAACGCCTTTCTGATAAAGCGCCATCCAGACGTCACCATTGCGCGAAACGGCCACGGAGTGTACCTTCTGTGTGCGCGAGTCGATCTGTGCATCATCGAACTCGCAGGGCGTCATGGTGCCCATCTGGCAATCGTAGATGAAGATGCCATCGCCGTCGGTGCAGACATACATCTGTTGTGTGCCCGTGATCGTGCGCAGCTCGCGTACGGTATAGTTGTCGGTTGTGGCAGAGACCTCCTCAAAGTCGTTCGAACCAGCTTCGAAACGATATAGACCGCGCAGTTCGCCGCCTGCATAGATCTTCCCATCGGGGCCCAGGCCCAGACTGGTGAAGCTCTTGATGTCGTCGCTGATGGGCAGCAGGCTTACGTTACCCTGGTTGTCGAGGCGATACATGCCTTCGTCGAACTTGATGACCCAAACGTTGCCGGCGTAGTCCTCGCAGCAACGGTAGGCCATGGAGGCATGGGACGTGAGCGGGTTGACTATGGCATGAGGCTGGCCTTCTTCGTCGAAGTGGATGGTGAAGGTGATATTGCCGGTGGCCATGAAGTCGCCGTTGGACAACTTGCAGAGGTCGCTGATGTTGCCCGAACCGATGTGCTGTGCCGAGTCGATGATGAGTGTGGTGAAGTCGTCGGTTTCGGGACGATACATCTGCACACCCGACAATGTGCCGACCAGGACGCGTCCGTCGTCATCGGTACATAGGGTACGTACGAAGTCGTTTTGCAGGGAATGGGGGTTGGCAGGGTCGTTGCGGTAGGTGATGAATTGCGAGCCATCGAAACGGCAGAGACCGTCCTCGGTGGCAATCCAGATGGTTTCGTCGGCCCCCTCCTTAATCTCATTAATGAGACTATTCGACAGGTTGTTGTCGGTAGTAAAGAGCAAATTCAAGTTCGCCCACGACTGCATAGTAAGGGCGCAAATGAATGAAATGGTGCAAAAAAAACGATGCATCCGATGTGTTAAGCGTGGCATCTTGCGTGTTCTATTATTCCATATAACGGGTGCAAATATATGGATTTTTTTGTGAAAATTCCAAAAAAAATGTTACAAAAATGTCATTTTACGTACCATTTAACCTATTTTAGGCGTGTGTAACATGTGTGGGTGTCACTGATAAGTTATTTTTTGGCCATTTCGCGCGAAATATATACCTTTGCGCCGCTAAAACGCCTTATTTTGCACAATCTTATGAAAAGTCAACGGAAACGAATGAAAAAGACAGCTGCTGCTGTCGTGGCATTGGCCTGGCTCTGGGCAAGTTGCACCGGACCGAAGGACCCTATGCCTACGGAACCTACGGGCGAGGCGATGTTCGACAACTTGACCTATGTCGGCAATGACAGCTACTATGCCGAACATCCTTTGGCTGGAGAGACGGAATTCTACAATCCGCTCCTCCCTGGATTCTTCTCTGATCCTGCCATCTGTTCGAATGGCAAAGGTGACTACTATCTGGTCACTTCAACCTTTACCTACTTCCCCGGTGTGCCTATCTTCCATAGTCGCGATCTGGTGAACTGGCGTCAGATCGGACATGTGCTGAGCCGCGAGTCACAGCTGGTGAACATGGTGGGCCAGCATGTGAGCGGTGGCATCTTTGCGCCGGGTTTGAGCTACAATCCCAAGACGGGCACTTACTACATGATCACCACCAATGTGGGTGCCGGCAATTTCTATGTGAAGACACAGGATCCTGCCGGACCATGGAGCGATCCGATTTATGTGCATTCAGTTCGTGGCATCGATCCGTCTATTTTCATCGACGACGATGGCAGGGCCTATGTGGTGAACAACGACGATGCACCGAACGACAAGCCCGAATATCCCGGTCATCGCACCGTGCGCCTCCAGGAGCTTGACCTGGCCACCGACCAGATGGTGGGCGAGCGCCGCATCCTCATCAACAAGGGCTGCCGGCCCGAAGAGAAGCCCATCTGGTGCGAAGGTCCGCATATCTACAAGATCAACGGCTATTATTACCTGATGACTGCCGAGGGCGGCACGGGCGACTGGCACTCCGAGGTCATCTACCGCTCGAAATCGGTCTGGGGTCCGTATGAAGCCTACAAGGGCAATCCCATCCTGACGCAGCGCACGCTCGACAACAACCGTCCCGACCCAATCACCTGTGCAGGTCATGCCGACCTGGTGCAGGCACAGGAGGGAGACTGGTGGGCCGTATTCCTGGCTTGCCGCCCTGTGAAGGACAACTTCGAGAACCTGGGACGTGAGACGTTCCTTCTGCCCGTGATGTGGACCAACGACGGCTGGCCCTTGATTTGCAACAATGGTGAGATCGTGAGCCGTATCGTGCGTCGTGAAGGCGCAAAGCCAGAACACCGCGAAGGTGGTGACAACTGGGTGGGCAACGGCAACTTCGGCATGCAGTTCGACTTCGATTCCGACCAGCTTCCCTTGCAGTTCATGACCCTGCGTACGAGCGGTGCCGACAAGTATTCGCTCACGAAGCGTCCGGGATGGCTGTCCTTGAAGGAGGATACCATCGACCTGGGCGACAAGGATACGCCAAGTGCAGTTTTCGTGCGTCCGCAGCACCATCGTTATTCGTGTCAGACGCGCATGCAGTATGTGGCGGGCAATGAAACAAGCCAGGCAGGTTTGACGCTCTTCAAGGACGAGACCCACTACCTGAAGCTTTGTGCCACCCAGGGCAAGCTGCAGCTCTTGAAGGCTACCCCCGAGGGTTGTGCAACCTTGGCTGAGCAGCCCCTGCAGCAAGGCGAGGTGGAACTGCGTGTCGAGAGCGATGGACTCCTGTTCACCTTCAGCTATAGTCTCAATCGCGGAAAGAATTGGACCGTCATCGGCGAACCACAGCCCACGGCGTTCCTTTCGACACGTGACGCCGGAGGATTCACAGGCACGATGATCGGACTCTTTGCCAAGAAATAAAACATTCACATTATATATATTAATAGTAACAAACCAATGAGAAAAGCAATGCACAAGCAACATCGGCTACTGACCGTGCTGGCTGCTTTCTTGTGCCTATGTCTCCAAACGGCGTGGGCGCAGACAGGTACAGTAAAGGGCGTGGTCGTTGACACCAATGGCGAAACAGTCATTGGAGCATCGGTAGTCTTGAAGTCTGACAAGACACAAGGCACCATTACCGACCTTGACGGCAACTTCTCACTCAAGTTGCCAAGTAGGGAATCGACCCTGGTCATTTCGTACGTAGGTATGATTACCCAGGAGGTCAAGGCTGTGGTTGGCCAGACACTACATGTCGTGCTCGAAGAGGACAATGCTCAGCTCGAGGAGGTCATTGTGGTGGGCTACGGCCAGCAGAAGAAGGCATCGGTAGTAGGTGCCATTACACAAACCACTGGCAAGACGCTGGAACGCGCCGCCGGTATCTCGAACGTCGCACAGGCCCTGACCGGTAACCTGCCAGGCGTTATCACCAACCAGTCGGATGGTATGCCTGGTGAGGAAGAACCACAGATCGTGATTCGTGGCTCCTCAACCTGGAACAACTCTGCACCACTCGTCCTCGTGGATGGTATCGAGCGTCCCCTTTCGTCGGTCGATATGGGTTCGGTAGAGAACATCTCCGTACTGAAGGACGCATCGGCAACTGCCGTCTATGGTGTGAAGGGTGCCAACGGTGTGATCCTTGTCACCACGAAACGTGGTCAGGAGGGTCGTCCACAGATCAACGTGAGCGCCAATGCCATCATGAAGATTCCTTCAAAGCTCCCTGGCAAGTATGATTCGTACGATGCCCTGATGGCACGCAACATGGCTGCCGAGCACGAGTTGAACCTTAACCCTGACTCTTGGGCAGACGTTCATTCGATGGACTTCATCAGCAACTATCGCAACCAGACCACTCTTGAGCAGCAGGAGCGTTATCCAAACGTCGATTGGCAGAAGGCCATGTTCAAGGACTACACCATGTCGTACAACGCTGCCGTCAACGTGAGCGGTGGCACGAAGGACGTCAAGTATTTCGCTGCCGTCGATTTCGTGAACGAAGGTGACCTCTACAAGACCTATGACTCTGGTCGTGGCTACAAGGCAGGCTTCGGTTACAACAAGCTGACCGTGCGCTCGAACCTTGACTTCAAACTCACTCCTACCACTACCTTCAAGGTAGGTCTCTCGGGTTCTTACGGCGTATCGGAGGCTCCATTCTCC
>JAEEUA010000036.1 GCA_016286775.1 Bacteroidales bacterium | reverse complement strand
TGGAGAGCCACTTATCGACCTTCATCGAACGCAACAGGGCAAAGAAGCCCAGGCAATAGAGCAGAACGATGGCGATTACATTGCGATGTCCCCATAGGAGGACATCCTTGACCGGCTTCAGCCAGGTGTCCTTCAGGTACCTGCCGCCACCGATCTGGTAGTTGGGCATGCCCGAGAACATCGAACCCGTCCACCACGAGCGGTTTCCGGTCTGCTCGTAGTAGTCGATGGCCTCGTGCACGGCAGCACGTCCCTGCACACCATCGCTGGTGGCAATGATCCTGCCATCGAGCACCGGCGACATATAGACGCATGCCACCCCGGCAAAGATGAGAATGGCCAGAAGAGTGGGCCATAGTTTCTTGATCGTATCCATATCTTATAGTTTTTGTTCAAACAGAAGGCCTTTGGTGACGTTGAGCCGGAACTGAACCAGCTTCCACCCCTTCATCGGATGTCCCTGCAGCGTATAGCCGCCGAGCAGAACCAGGGTGCCGCCCCACTTGACAGCCTCGGCAAACAGGCGTCGGAGGTATTTGCCCGGAGAGAGCGCCTTAGTACGGGTGCGTTCGCTGGCTCCAATCTGAAGCGTCAACTTGTCGAAATAGGGCCTATCGAGCTTCGTCTGCGGAATGATGTGATGGAGCACCGGGCCCGGGAGATAGCGCACCGGCATTCCCAAGGAAGACATCTTGTCGAAGATATCCTTCTCTTCGGAAGCCATCAGACTTGTCCCCTTGCGTCCCAACGAGGTGTTGAAGAATCCCACCCGTTCGAACACCTCCCGGCGATAGGCAGCGTTGCCACCCCCGGGATAACGTCCCGATGGGAAAGGACGGACCTTGTCGCCATAGTTCAACCAGCCGCACAGCAAGGCCTTTGTATAGCGCGTCATCCAACTCGGTTCGGCCGTCTCATAGAGGGGCTCGATGGGGCCACCAGCTGCCATCACCTCGGGATGACTGGCAAAGAAGTCGGCATAATCGGACATATAGTGCTCATCGACCAGCGCATCATCGTCCACATAGAGCAGAATATCACCTTTTGCCTCGCGAATGCCCTTGTTGCGAGCCGCGGAAAGGCCCTGCTCATACTCCCGGACATAGCGGAAGGTCACGTCGGGATGCCTTGCTGCAAACTGCTCGCAGACCGATGATGTCGAATCGGTGCAGTTGTTATCGACGAGCAGTATTTCGTACTGATCTCTGGGGAAATCGTTTCGAGCAATACTCTCCAGCAGATTTCCGATATACTTGTCCCGGTTGTATGTACAAATGATTACAGTCAGCATCCTGAAAACCTGTTTTTTAATTTCCTGGGCCAACCGGCCACACGCTGTGGCACCTTGATGGTCCAACGGCATATTTCGTCGAACTGGAACCCGAGGCGCTGCACGAAGGAGAACAAAGGACGCGACAGGCCCCGACGGGCATACGCCTCGTCGATGATGGCATCGATGCGCTTCCGATGATTGACTTCCTTCACATCGTTCCCTTCGAAGAGACGAGTCAGCAGGCCGGGATTGTACTGACGGGCGAACCAGGTGTGCAGACAACAGTCGAGACGAGTGGTGAGGCCATCGGCATGACGCACATTGTCGAGATACAAGGTCCTGTCGGGGAAGGTGCGCACCAGCCAGCGGAAGAAGTTGTAATACGGCTCCTTGCCCTTGTAGCAGTCACGCCGGAGTTCGGGGACGAGACGATAGGCATTCCACGCCTTGCGAATCTCGTGCAGGTTGAAGATGTTAAAGAACGGATTGGTCACCTCGGGGGAACCTTTTCGGGGGACACCCTCGCCCGCATCGGAGCAGCCGATATTGACCCAGCCTTCGGCATGCGCCTTTCGGGCCAGAGCCAGCACAGCATCGAGATCGGTGATGAAGCAGTCCTCATCGACATTGATGGCGATGTCGCAGCTCTCGTCCTCCAGCATCGTATAGAAGTAGCCATCGGCCGTCTGGTCGGTGAGCCGAACACAAGGATAACCGGCCTGCTCGTAGAGTCCACGGCTGAGCAGGTAAAGCTCCTTGTTGAAGCTGCGGCAAAAGAACTTGATTCGAATGTCATTCCTCATACTCACATCGCCTTATAATGAACGGCCAGCCATCGGAAGAACGCGTCACTAGCGTTCCTTGGCAAAACCCGCTTGATGAGCCGGACCACCTGTTTTCGAAAAAGGAGCCACTCCTTGGCACCCCGACGATAACATCCGTTCAGCTTTACCACCTCAAAGCCCTCTTCCACACCCTGCTTCCAGTTGTCGCTGGTGGCTCCCCGATTGATAATCATGTCACTCACGATGATATCCTTCGAGGTCAGGAATGTATAGCCCTGGAGATATAGACTGGACAGTTGCCGGAAATCGCCTGCAATCTTGTACTTCAGTTCGAAAGGATTCTTTGCCAGGACACTGGCCTTGACAAAGGTGGCCTGATGATTCAGCACGAAGCGGCCGGGCAGCTTGGTCAAGTCGCCGGGGCACTGCAGATACCGTCCATGCTCGGGATGAATCATCCAGGCGCCACAGAAGACGTCGGGCAGTTGCGGCTGCTGTTCGAGGAAGGAGGCGACCTCGGCCAACGTGGTCTCCTGGTACAGCGTGTCGTCGGCATTGAGCATCAGGACGAAACGCTCCTGTCCATCGGTTTCGACCAGACGGGACGCAATGGCGATGCCCTTGTTCATGCCGTCGTAGATGCCTTTGTCCGGCTCGCTGATCCATCTTGTCAAACTACTGCTGTATCGTTCGATAATGGACAAGGTTCCATCCCTGCTGCCGCCATCGACGAGAACATAATCCACATGGGGATACGTCTGGCCGACGACCGACCGGATTGTTCGTTCCAAACAATCTTCCGCATTATAGGTGACAGTAACTATACAAAATCGAATCATATCAAACGCCTATTGCGACAAATCCTCCCGGATGGCCTCGAAATGCCTTTGGCAGGACAACCCGTCCCTGTATTTGTGATACTTTCGGATCTGGTCAGGCCTTGGGCGCATCGCTTCGGGATTCTCCCTGCATCGACGAATCAGGTCGAACAGTTCCTCCTCGTTGCTGCACTCATGTCCCGGGCAATCATCCTTCAGGCTGAACAGCAGTCCTTCGTCCTCCTCTTCGTAGTTGTCGTAATAATAGAAAAGGATCGGCCTGTCCAGCAGGAGGTAATCCATCCAGACGCTGGAATAGTCGGTGACCAGCACGTCGCTATGCCAGATGGCCACCTGCGGGTCGATCGACAGCCTGGAGATGTCGCGTATGACAGAGTTCTCCTGCACATCCGACAGAGCAGAAACCATGTTGGGATGGTTCTTCATCACAAAAACCACCTGGTTGTCTGCCATCCATTGCTGGATATCCGGTCGATTGATGAACGGTGTAGGAGTAGCCTTTCCCTTTCCATAAGCCCGATGGGTCGGCATGTAGGTCACCACGAATTTGCCGTCGGTATCAATCCATGGCTCCTCGTTCATGCGCCAGTCCTGGAACAGGGCATCGTTGCGGGGCATACCCAGGATGGGGTAATTCTTGCCGGAGCCGAAAAAATCAGGCATATACCGCTGATTGAACTCGGAACAGCAGGATACCATCTTCACATCGTCCATGGTGAATGCCAGTACAAGCCATTGGCGAAAAGCAGCGCCCAACCTTCGAAAAGCCGAGACCTTGCGGGCGTATTTCCTCCTGAAGGCATCCGGAACGGCGTTGAACGCACGCTTGTAGGGCATACCATGCACGAGGAAATAGTACTTGCGATGCGGCTTGCGATAGGCGAAATAGATATCGTCGCAATACTGCGTGAAGAACACCGCTTCGGCCCTTGCTATCGAACAAACACCCTTCCAAGAGAAATTCATGACACAGGGTATCCCCTTCTTCGACAGATTTTCCCTGACGACCGGGTTGCGTGTAACGAAGGTGCAATGATAATCCGAATGCTCGCGAAGCATATATTCCAGCAGGTACTTCGACCCTTCGCGGCACTGATTTCCATAGTCAGAGGCGAATACCCAATGCCCCTTCCGGACGGGGACAAGGACATTCACCACACGGGCCAACAGTCCCCATACCAACTCCTGGAATTGTGTCTTAGCATTCAGTTTCATGGACGTTCGTCACCTGTCATGTATGTTTCCGACCATTCTTCTTATACCAATAGGAACTGATGCCATACTGGTGCGGATTGTCCTGATAGCGCTGCAGCACGCCCTTGAACACCTCGTCGTACTGCGGGATGAAAAGCTGCTGACGCTGCACCGAACGCTCGACAATCTCACGAGCCAGGGCTGTGGTCTGGGCAGGATCGGACTGTCCGCCATTGAACGACGTGCCCTTGAGCGAACCGGGGGAAACCTCCATGATGCGGTTCTCGGAACCTTGTACCTCGAGCTCCACGTTGGCAGCCTCGATGAACATCCGAACGGCAGCCTTCGTAGCACTGTAATAGGCAAAGAGCGGGGACGAGAGATGGGCGGCAATGCTCACCATCACAGCGCTATAGAACGGCTTCGGCTCGAGCATCCGGGGATAGAAATGACGGAGGATGCGGATCGGGCCTTCGGCATTGACGGCAAAGATGGAACGGATATACTTGTCATCGAAGTCCTCGACCATGCCCAGATGACCATAGCCCGCCGTGATGTAGAGAGCATCCACATCGGCATAGTTATCCAGCACAGAATAATCCTCGCTGGTCACATCGAAGACTTCTGCCGAAATCTTATCGTGTTGGTATTGGGCATCAAATGGCTTCTTGTCGAGCACAAAGACATGTTCGACTTCGTCCTGATTTGCCAAATAAAGGGACAAAGACAGGCCAATGCCTGATGCCCCGCCTATAATAAGTACTCGTTTCATTTGTTTCAATATGCTTCAGGTTCTATTTTTGTGACAAAGTTCTACCTTTTTTGTGACAAAGTTCTACCATTTTTGTGACAAAGTTCTACCTTTTTTTGACGAAGTTCTACCATTCATAATGATGGAACATTCGCTCAGTCATCTGCCACTTCTCGTCACTCTTCGCATTGGGATCGCAGCCCTGATAGGCAGCCACGAAAGCCTCCCATTCGGCCTGGCGAGGCAATGTGGCCAGTTTGGCCATAGCCTTATCCCAATCAAAGTCGGCCACGGTCTCGACAATCATGACCAGATGATTATCCTTGCGATAGATCTCCATCTCGAGGATGCCCACCTGCTTCTGTCCTTCCTGAATCTCGGGCCAGAAGACCTCCTGGGAATGGCAGTGACAATACTTGCGGATGAGTTCAGCATCGTTGGTGACGTCGAGGATCTGAACGTAACGCTTGGTCGGCTGATCGAATTTCTTGACGGGTGTTCCTTGATTCATATCAGTTTACATTTATATGAAAATCACACACAAGCGAAGTAATCGATGATGCCGCAGAAACGATCGTTCTTATCCAGCACAATGAGGGCGTGGATCGAATTACTGAGCATCAGGTCGGCAGCCTGCGACAACTTGGCATCCAGATGAATCCGTTTGGGGTTACGCGTCATCACATCCCCCACCTTGAGGCTGAAGAACGCCTCGCGATGGCGCTGCATGGCGCGACGAACGTCACCATCGGTGATGATGCCCACCACATCCTGATTCGCATTCAACGCCACAACAAGACCCTTACGTCCTTGGCTAATCTTAGTAATGACATCCGAAAGCATATCGTCAGGACTAACCGTCCAGATATCAAGCGCATCGGTGGCCATAAAGTCACGCACTTTAGAGAGCAGGCGCTTGCCAAGGCTGCCACCCGGATGGAAGCGCGCGAAGTCGGCATCCTTGAAGTGACGCACCTTGACCAAGGCACAGGCCAAGGCATCTCCCATAGCAAGAGTAGCCGTTGTGGAGGATGTAGGTGCCAGATTGAGCGGGTCGGCCTCATGGCTCACAGCGATGTTCAGATGCACCGTACTGTATCGGGCCAGCAGGGAATCGGGATTGCCCGAAATGCCGATGATGGGAATCTCGCGCTCAAGAATCAGCGGGATGAAACGAAGCAGCTCGTCGGTATTGCCCGAATAGGAAATGGCCATCACCACATCACCAGGCGCTATCATACCTAGGTCGCCGTGATAGGCATCGAGGGGATTCAGGTAGAAAGATGGTGTGCCCGTAGAAGCCAGCGTGGCCGCAATCTTCGAGCCGACATGACCCGACTTTCCCACGCCAGTGACAATGACCTTGCCCCGGCAGTTCAATATCAGGTCAACCGACTGCTCGAACTCGGTTCCCATTCTGGGAATCAGATCGAGAATAGCCTGTGCCTCATCGGTCAGACACTGTATGCCTGTATCTATTATCTCACTCATTCGTCAAAGGAAGTAAAAAGTAGTAAAAGGGTAGTAAAAAAGTAGTAAAAGGGACAATACCACCTTTTGTAGAAACTACCCGAACTTAAAGCAAGGATGCCACCACCTGCTCAAGATCCTTCAGATAGAGCATGTTCGGCCCATCGCTCAAAGCACATTCCGGGTCGGGATGTGTCTCGAAGAAATAGCCCGTGGCGCCAAAAGCCTTTGCCGCCAATGCCATGGCTGGGACGAACTCGCGGTTGCCTCCCGTCTTGCCTCCTGCAGCACCCGGACGCTGTACCGAGTGGGTACAATCCATAATGACGCGAGGGACAATCTTGAGCATATCGGGGATGTTGCGGAAGTCAACAACCAGGTTGTTATAGCCGAAGCTGTTGCCGCGCTCCGTAAGCCATACCTCCTTGCCGCCCGATTCGAGCACCTTCTGCACGGGATACTGCATATCGATGCCCGACAGAAACTGTGCCTTCTTGATGTTGACACGCTTGCCTGTCTTGGCTGCAGCGACAAGCAGGTCGGTCTGACGACACAGGAACGCCGGAATCTGCAACACATCCACCACTTCAGCCACCGGTTCGGCCTGATATGCCTCGTGGATATCGGTCAGCAGCTGCAGCCCATATTTCGCCTTGATGTCGGCAAGCATCTGCAGGCCCTTCTCCATCCCTGGCCCGCGAAAGGACGAGAGGGACGTACGGTTCGCCTTGTCGAACGATGCCTTGAAGATGATCTCAAGGCCAAATTTTGCCTGAAGGCGAACCAGCTCAGCGGCCACGGTTTCCAGGCATTCCTGCGACTCAATCACACAGGGCCCGGCTATGAATATCGGCTTCATTTCTTCAATGTTTTAGGATCTTTACGCAAAATCTTGGTATGGAAGAACCAACTGATCTGCGGCGAGATTCTCAGTACATAAACCAGTATCCCCGCAAAGAAAGCTATGATTGACGTACGGACCAGAACATCGAGCAATGGGGAGACGTCGGATAGCGAAGGGATGAAAAGATTGACGACGAAGAGCGCAACCAGAAGCAGCAGGATACGGGCATGTGCCCAGCTGAACGGATTGGTCTTGATCTTGGTCTGAACAATATACTGCTGAAAGGCATAGCTCAACAGTACGGTGATCAAAGAGGCAAAAGCTGCTCCGCTCAGTCCCCAGATGGGAATGAAGTGGAGATTCGTGATGATCGAGACGGCAGCCAGGATCAGAGCGATGAAGAGCGTCCAGTAATAATACTTGGAAAAGGATATCAGCGTATTGCCGAAATTAAGTGTGCCGTAAGCCACCTTCGAAAGTCCCAGGAATAGCACAGCCCAACGGCCCTCGGCAAACTTTTCGCCATTCGGAATGATAGCGTAAATGTTGTCCAGGTTGATCCAGACAATCAGCAGCAGGGCTGACGAAGCAAGCATCTGGTGGACGCTGACCTGACGATAGAGCTGCTGGGCACGCGCAATGTTTCCATCCTTCATTGCCTGCGAAGCCAGAGGCGTGCTGATGGGTGTGATATTGCGCGAAGGCATATTCACAATCTCGGCCATATAGATGACGATGGTGTAGATACCCGCGCTATAGAGGCCCTTCACGCCAGCCAGCATGAAGGTGTCCATCTGCTGGATGATATTGCCGCTGATGGTAGCCAGCATCATGAAGCCCGCATACTTGAGCACCTTGCTCCGCAAATCCGGTGTAACAAAACTCCAGTCGTGCTTCAACGAACGACTCCCGATGCTCAGGGAATAGACTGCGGCAAAGACCATGCAGATGCCGTAGCAGATGATAAAGCCGACAATGAGCCCGGTCACCCCGATGTAGCCGAATCCGTAGGCAAGATAGATGAGCAGCATCATCAGTCGCATACCGATTTCACGAACCGCCTTCGGTGCGGCGATGCGCATGTTGATGTTGGCATAGTTTTCGGCCCAGACCCAGAAGGCCAGCACCACCATCATCGGCAGGACGTAGAAGAAATGCTGGTTGAAAAGCGGACTCTTGGCACTGAAATACGACTCTATCGGGCCTCGGAATGACAAGTAGAGCAGCGAGATGGTGATTACACCTGCAACCGGAAAGAGCAGATAGTAATAGAGGAAGCCATGATTGCCCGTCTTTTCGTCCCTGAAGTAAGGAAAGAACCTCATGCCCGTACTGCCTGAACCGAAAAGAGCCAGCGTACTGAGCAGGAACGCCACTTCATAAACCACCTTGCTGAGACCGATGACCTCAGGGTCAAGGAACTTCGCAACGATGTAGAACTGGACAAAGATGCCCAGCACCACGCCAATGTAATTGACAAAAGTCCCTTTCAGTGACTGACGAACGACTACACCCATTTATGCCTTCCCTTCTTCTCCCTTTAGTTGCCTCATACACTTCTCCAGCGAGCGGGTCCAATAGGGGATCCGGATGCCGAAGGTCTCCTTGATCTTGGTTTTGTCGAGCACCGAATAGGCCGGTCGCTTGACTGGAGAGGGGAACTCATCGGAATGGCAAGGCTGGATGTCGCAAGCCGTGTTGCCTGCCAGTTCGGCTATCTTCATCGTGAAATCGTACCACGAGCAGACACCCTCGTTCGAATAGTGATAGATGCCGGTCCTGCCCTCCCACTTACGATGCTCGACAATATCAAAGATGACGTCAGCGAGGTCACCGGCGAAGGTTGGCGTACCGACCTGATCGAAGACGACCTTCAAGGCGGGTTTGGTTGCCGTCAGATTCAGCATGGTCTTGACAAAATTCTTTCCAAAGGCCGAATAGAGCCATGCCGTACGGATGATGATATACTGGCATCCCGAAGCGAGGATATTCTGTTCGCCGTGCAGCTTGGTCAGCCCATAGACACCCGAAGGAGTGCCCTTCTGGTCTTCCTTGCAGGGCACATTATATGGATCAGCGCCAAAGACGTAATCAGTCGAAACATGGACCAGAAGACCATTGCGCTCCTTCATGACCTGGGCGAGATACTGGGGAGCCTTGGCATTCAACGTCTCGCAAAGCTCGGGGTCGGACTCCGCCTTATCGACATTCGTATAGGCCGCACAGTTCACGATGACATCCACCCGTTCGTCTTCACACAACGCGCGTACATTATTTATATTAGTAATGTCGAGAATCGTGGTCTCAACGCCTTCGGGTGCTACTACGTCCGTGTAGATATAATGATTGCTGGAAGTGGCGCCCAAAAGCCGCATCTGGTTGCCCAGTTGCCCATTGGCGCCTGTCACAAGAATATTCATCTTTGTAGTTTGTTTTACTTCGAGAATTCAGGATAAAGATCATCGCTATAGTCGAAATCCAATTCGCCGCACATCAGATTGGCATGGCGAAGGTCCTTCTCCGACAGGATGGCCTTCTCGGACGGAATACGCCAATCAATGCCGAATGATCCATCCAGAATATTGATGCCGGCATCAGCCTCGGGATGATAGAACTCATCACACTTGTACTGGAAGACTGCAGTCTCGGAAAGCACCGAGAAGCCATGAGCAAAACCACGTGGCACGAAGAACTGCAGATGATTGTCTTCGGTGAGTTCCACAGCCACATGCTGGCCAAAAGTGGGAGAACCCTTGCGGATATCGACTGCAACATCGAGCACCGCACCTTTCACGCAACGCACCAGTTTGGACTGGGTGTAAGGCATCCGCTGGTAATGGAGGCCTCGCATCACGCCATAGCTCGACATCGACTCGTTGTCCTGCACAAAACGAATGGGATGCCCCAGAATGGCACTGATCTTCTCGTCGAACTCACGCTGGGAATAGCTTTCGAAGAAATAGCCTCTTGCATCCTTGAAGACACGAGGCTCGACAATCAATACACCAGGGATTTTTGTTTCGATAAAATTCATAGAATAGTTGAAATAGTCAATTGTCAATGTTCCGCTTCACCTTCTTGCCACGAATGATATGATGCCACCAGAGGGAAGCTACAATCTGAATGGACTGGTTCGACGACTGTTCAAAGTCATCGGCCTTCGAATCAGGCCACAGGTTGGCAAGGCCGTAGTAATATCGTCCCTGCAACTGCAGGCTCACCTTCTGTCCGAACTTGAATTCGTAGCCAAGACCAGCCTGGATGCCATAATCAAATTTCCTGCTCACCGGCAAAGTGTGATGAGCCGTGATGCTGACGTAATATTCCGAACCCTCCTCTCCAAAATCGGACGGGAGGTTGCTGCTGCTCGTGTCGGTCAGGAACCAACCTATCTTGGGGCCGGCGTCCAGCGCAATCTCATTGTGCCTGCCCATCTTGAAATAAACATGAGCCATCACTGGAACCTCGATATAGGTCAGCGTACGAGAGAATTGGAGTTCCGGAAACTGTTCATAATAGTCCTTGAAGCCGCGCTGCGTCAGCAGGAGTTCTGCCTGCAGCCCGAAGAACGTCTCCTCGATATAGCGGACAGCCACACCCCCGGTAAAGCCTTGCGTCATCTTCTGGGAGATAGAGGGCAGAAACGAGTATTGGCTCAAGTTAGCACCACCGATAATGCCGAGGTGTACCTCACGAGGAATGCGGGTCTGCGCAGTAATCTGCTGCTGAAGATACGACAACGTCATCAGGAAGCAGATTACCGTCCATCGGCAAACAGTATGTGAAACATGCAGGTTCATCCCGTGATGTCCTTTCTTCATTGCGCAAAAAACGGACTACTGGACCACAATCTTCTCGACGGTTGATTCAGGCGTGAAGTGAACCAGATAGAAGCCCTGGTTGGAGAATCCCTTGCCCGAAGGACGATCAAAACAGAAGGCCGTCTGAAGTCCATCTGACAACTGGCCCTCCAGTCGCGTCTTGATGTGTTCGCCATGTCGGGACAAAGCCTGGAGGAAGAACTTGGCGACATCGTACCCCAGCAGTCCATACTTCGGGACAAGCGACATAGGCTCCTTGCCATACCATTTCTTGAAGGTGGCATAGAAGTTCTTCAGTTCCGGATCGAAAGGATTGGCATAGACCTTGGAGAACATATAGACGTTCAGGTCGTAGTAATAGCCAATGAAGTCGCTCGTATTGAGCACCCATTCGGGATAACCAAGCATGGCGAGCTTCGGAGGTCCTGCCATATCAGCCTTGCCCAGCTTCAGTGCTTCCTGATAGCGTGCATCGCGCAAGATCTTGACATGCTGTAAGCCACTGAACATACGGCGCATGGCCTCGGCCTGTGGGGTAACGGGGACAAAAACCAACGGCTCCTCCTTGAGTCCAAGGATAGAGTCACAAGCCATCAAACGAGATGGATGAAGGTAGGACAGTTCGCGGAAGGGCATGCCATGCTCGACGAGGGCCTCCTTTAGCTGCGCCGGATATGGATCGACCTTGCTATTGCCCACACTATCGGCAATGAAGACAAAGGTATATCCCTCGAAACGCTCCAGCAGTTCATCGGTCAGCTGCGGATAGAGCATGGACTTCGACACATTCACCTGGAAGACGTGCTCGTAGGTATCAACAAGACCGGTAGAGACGCTAAACGGGCTGATGACAGGAGTGCCCGACCGTTCGCCCCAGTCGGCCACCTGGCGCACTTCATTCTCATCCATGGGAGCTATGACAACATCGGCCATCATCAGCTGAGGATTGGCCAGAATGCTGTAGAGCGACTCCGTGCCCGTATCGTAAGCCTGAATGGTCACGCGACGTCCCATCGACTGTATCTCGTCCACAGCCATCAGAACACCTTCGTAGAACTCCACGCTGCGCATCTGCGTCTTGTTCTCCTCGGTTGTCCCGGCACCAAGATTGAATGGCATGATGACCGCCATATTCAAGGTGCCGTCGGTCCAATGGTCAACGTCCGACAGATCCCACAACGACCGCACATTGCCATTATCCTGCATCTGTCTGGGTGCAGATACGGCTGTCGAATCGTTTGAATTCACATTAACAGCTTGCCCGCCAACGACCTCCGGCACCAGGGGCATATTGATGGGTTCGGTAGTCGAATCGGGGATGACAAGCTTCACTCCAGTCGGGATGCTATTGCCCTCGATCTGCGGATTGGCAGCCTTGATGGCCTCGACAGTGACACCGTATGCACGAGAAATGCTATAGAGTGTCTGACCTGGCTGCACGGTATGATGTCGAACTTCAGCAGTGAGGCTCTGCAGGCTACAAAGCCCCAGGGACAACATCACTGCAAAGCAGAACTTGCGTACTATCTTCATGTTTTTTAATAATTGACTTCGACAAAAAGCCTCGCATACGCGTATGCGGGTGCATATGCACAAAAAATGCGACGCAAAGGTACGACTTCTTCATGAGATTTCCAAACAATTCCGACAAAAGTTGCTCCGTGCTATGAATTTTTCACTTTTTGCTTGGCCATTTGCTAAAAAAAGTGTATCTTTGCGCCGTTATTATGCAGTCTTAGATTATGTCCACAATAATATTAGGTATCGAATCATCATGCGATGACACGTCGGCAGCTGTCCTTCGGGACGGTGTCATGCTTAGCAACGTCATCGCAAGCCAAGCTGTCCACGAAGCCTTCGGCGGTGTCGTTCCCGAGCTTGCCAGCCGTGCACATCAGCAGAATATTGTTCCCGTAGTGAGCGAAGCCATCCGTCGTGCAGGAATCAAGGCAGAAGATCTCACCGCCATCGCCTTCACGAGGGGTCCTGGATTGATGGGCTCCCTGCTTGTGGGTCTTTCCTTTGCCAAGGGATTGGCGTCAGCGCTCAACATACCTATGATTGACGTCAATCATCTGCAAGGTCATGTGATGGCGCATTTCGTCACCGAACCTGATATGCCGAAAGAAGTTCCTACGTTTCCCTTCCTCTGTCTGCTTGTCAGTGGCGGCAACAGCCAGATCATCAAGGTCAACAGCTACAAGGACATGGAGGTCATCGGACAAACCATCGACGACGCGGCAGGCGAAGCATTCGACAAATGTGCCAAGGTGATGGGACTGGGCTATCCCGGCGGACCTATCGTGAATCGTCTTGCCAACGACGGCAATCCCGACCGATTCAAGTTCGCCAAACCTCATATCGACGGCCTCAACTACTCCTTTTCGGGCCTCAAGACCTCGTTCCTCTACACTTTGCGCGATGCCATCAAGGAGAATCCCAATTTCATCGAAGAAAACAAGGAAGACCTCTGTGCATCGCTCCAGCAGACCATTGTTGATATCCTGATGGACAAGTTGAAGAAGGCCGTCAAGCAGACCGGCATCCGTCAGGTCGCTTTGAGTGGCGGCGTTTCGGCCAATAGCGGCGTACGCGACGGACTGACTGCTCTGGGCGAGAAGTACCACTGGAAGGTTTTCCTTCCGCCCTTCAAGTTCACCACCGACAATGCAGCCATGATAGCCATCGTGGGGCATTACAAGTATCAGGACAAGGACTTCTGTCCATTTGATGCTCCCGCCTTCGCTCGTGTCACCGACCATTTCTAATCGAATCCCTTCATGAAAGAATTCCTCCTATCCCTCCTTTTTCTGGGGCTGTTGAACCTTATCCCAGCAACCGCACGCACCCATCATCTCACGCGCTTTCAAGCCGCCCAGGATTATATCCTTTCCGACACGGCCTACGTCGATGATATGGAACACATCGACAACCAGGCCGATTCGGTGGTCGTCAGCGGCCATACGTTCAAGGGGCCAGGTCCTTTTACGGTGCATTTCGAGGCCGAGATGTCGCGCAAGCCCGACTACTTCGCCTGGGAGATAGCCGAGGACAATAAGTTCCAGATGCTGATTGACCGGTTCCGCACACTCGAATACGACAGCCTCACCTCCCGTCTTGATTACGAATTCTCCGAACAAGGTTCGTTCTACGTGCGGTTCACGGCCGACTTCTACGAATCAGCTTTCGATACATTGACTTACAACACTGAAGAACCCTACGAGATTACCATCTCCACTTCCTTGCTCGAAGTGCCTAATCTCATCACCCCCGATTCACCATCGGGCAGCAACCAGGTCTTCAAGGTGAAGTACCAGTCACTCCGCACCTTCGAAATGTGGATCTATAACCGCTGGGGACAGGAACTCTTCCACACGACCGACCCATCGGAGGGATGGGATGGCAAGCACAACGGCTCCACCGTTCCCACAGGCGCATACTATTATGTCATCAAGGCGATGGGCACCGACGACCAGAAATATTCCAAAAAAGGTGCCATCAATGTGCTCAAGACGAAGAATTCAGGCAACCATTAGCCCAACTTCTTGAATGTCATTCCGCAATTACAAAATTACTAAATCCTCCACAAAATAATAATGACCAAATCCCACCTTATCTACGCGTTCTCGTCAGTAGTTCTGCTCGCTGCAGCCCTTGTTTTTCTCGCTGCATCACGCAATCACAAGGACAAACCCGAGCTGCCAATCATGCAGCAGTTTTCGGCCACGCCTCGCTTCGAAAACCAGCAGACCATCTTCGGCAAGACCTATGACCTGAGCCGTTATGACCTTCATGAGCGATACGAGCGTGAATTGACCAACGTCTGCTATACACACAACTCCTCCATTCTTACCCTGAAGCGTGCCAATCGTTTCTTTCCGATTCTCGTTCCCATTCTGGAGGAGGAGGGCATTCCTGCTGACTTCATCTATCTGTGCTGTATCGAGTCGAACCTGCAGACACGAGCCAAGAGTACTGCCGGAGCCTGCGGCCTTTGGCAATTCATGCCCGAGACTGCCCGTCAATACGGACTGACAGTAAACGACGAAGTCGATGAACGCTACCATACAGAAAAGGCCACACGCGCTGCCTGCCGCTATCTCAAGGATGCTTACGCCAAGTTCGGCGACTGGATGACAGTAGCAGCCTCCTACAACGGTGGCATGGCAGGAATCAAGAACAAGCTTACTGCGCAGAAAGTCAGCGATCCGATGGACCTGCTTCTCATCGAAGAGACCTCGCGCTATATGTTCCGCATCATGGCCTATAAGGAACTGTTCCGCGACCCCTATCGCTATGGCTTCGTACTCTATAGCGATCAGCTCTATCGTCCCATTCGAACCACCACCGTCACCGTCAAGTCGTCCATTGCCGACCTCGCAGCCTTTGCCCAGAAGCAGGGCATCAGCTTCTTCCAGCTCAAGGAGTTCAACCCATGGCTGCGTGCCGACAAGCTTACCTTCCGCAAAGGGAGTCCTGCATCCTACAAGATTGCTATTCCCGTAGCCGAAGACATGTACTACGATGCCGACAAACCATTCGACATCTACGACACCGCCTGGGTTGTGGACAAGTAAATAACTCCCAATAAATGATCGATACCCTCAACACCTTAGACCATGAGCTGATGGTTTGGCTCAACTACGACGGAGGCACCTTCCAGGATGCCTTCTGGTACACCTTGAGTCAGATTGTCTCTTGGATTCCACTCTACCTCTCCATCATCTTCGTCATGTACCGCGATGCCTTTCGCACCGTATGGCCCTCGTACAGTCCAAACGGAGAACTGCAGCTTAGCGATGGCATGAAACAGAAACGATGGATGAAGTTCATCCTTCTGCTTCTCTTCACTGCTCTCATCTTCGCATTCACCGACCAGATCAGTGCAGGCATCATCAAGCCACTCGTGCAGCGGCCCCGTCCCTCTCACGACAGCTCCATCATGGACCAGCTGCATTTCGTCAACGACTATCGCGGCGGTGCATACGGCTTCGTTTCGTCGCATGCTGCCAACTGCTTCGGCCTCGCCGTCTGGGTGAGTTGCCTTTACAAACGGCGCTCTTTAGTCACGGCCATGATGCTTTATGCTGTGCTTAACTGCTACTCGCGCATCTATCTGGGAGTGCATTTCCCAGGTGACATCATCTGTGGCACCATTCTCGGCATCCTCTGCGGATGGCTTGGATATCTTTGCTACACGCGTTTCTGCCGTCGTTTCAGCATTCCATCCAACAAATCAGTCAACCCCCTTCCCATTACCATCCTGTTTTGGGCATCGCTGCTGGCCTTCGTCATCTATGCAACGTTTATGCTCTTTCGTTAGTTAGGCAAATCTGGACGCAAGGAGAAAAGGGAAACTGTCTTTCTGAATTTTCTTTCTAAATAATACGGAACCAATTTTTGATTCGAAATGGGCACCATTACATCGCTGTATATGGATTCTGCATGCAGCGATTAACGAATCAGATTTGATGCGTTGATTCTTTATACAGCGATTGTGGCATAAAGGATATGGTATATTGATTCAGTATACAACAATTGCAGTATACACATTTGAGAAATGGATTCAACATACAACAATCACGGCATACAGATTTAGTGTACAGATTCTATATGCTTCGAGAGAAGAATACAGATTTGTTACACGAAAACTATATGCCGTGACAGGGGAAAGATTGGATAGTCCGAAATCCTTAGCCGCGTGCCATACGATAGATTGCCTCCATGTCGGAAGAGGTCAGCACCTTCAGACAACCGCATGTCGCGGTATAGTCGCGGCTGCATTTGCGCGTCATTTCACGAATCTCGTCATCGGTAATCTCTCGGCCAATGAGTTCGCGGATGTTTATCGGCATTCCGATAGCATGATAGAAACACTCCATTGCTTCGATGCCTTTCAGTGCCGTACCTAAAGGATCGGTGAAGTCATTGGGCACATCCATCACATTAACCGCAAAGCGAACAAAACGACTGAGGTTCTGGTGCATCACATAGCGTGCCCAACTGGGCCAGATGGCGGCAAGGCCGGCACCATGCGTCACGTCGAACATACCGCTCAGCTCGTGTTCCAACTGGTGGGTAGCCCAATCGTCGCTCACACCACAGCCTGTCAGTCCGTTGTGAGCCACACTGCCTCCCCACATGATCTGGGCGCGCTGACGATAGTCCTCGGGGTTCTTGAGCACATCGAAGATGGCAACCTTCATGCGACGCAGCACAGCCTCCGCCAAATCGGTGGTGAGGTCCATATCGTCGTCGATGGTGAAATAGCGCTCCATCGTGTGCATCATCATATCGGTGACACCTGCTGCCGTCTGATAGGGTGGCAAGGTGAAGGTGCGACATGGATTCATGATGGCAAACTTGGGACGTGACATATTGTTGGAATAACCGAGTTTGACGTCGCCATCCTCATTGGTGATGACGCTCGCCTCGCTCATCTCGCTGCCAGCAGCAGGGATAGTGAGTACCGACGCTACGGGAAGCATAGATTCGGGTTCTGCCTTGCCCAGATAGATGTCCCAAACATCGCCGTCGAACCTGACGCCGTAGGCGATACATTTTGCACTGTCGATGACGCTGCCGCCACCCACAGCAAGGATGAAGTCAACACCCTCCTTGCGGCAGAGTTCAATGCCCTGCTTTGCCAGCGAAAGACGCGGATTGGGAACCACTCCACCCAGGGTAAACACTTCGATGCCACCCTCACGAAGAAGGTTGCATACCTTGTCGAGCAATCCCGAGCGCACGGCGCTCTTGCCACCGTAATGAACCAGCACCTTGGTGCCACCATACTTCTTTACCAGTTGAGCCACCTGCTCCTCTGATTCCTTGCCGAAAACGACTTCGGTCGGTGCATAGTAATTGAAATCCTTCATTTCGTCGATTGATAAAAACGGTTACACATATAGTATTATAGATTCAGATAATATCTCATTTGCCCAGGCGAACACCATCGAGGAAGTCCACCATCTTCTGCAGGTTCTCGGCTGAATACATGCCCATGCCGTGACCACCTTCGGGCACAAATGTCGCCTCGCTCTTCACACCGGCGGCCTGCAGCACCGCATAGAACTTCACACCTTGGCAGCAAGGCACCACATTGTCCTTTTCGCCATGGAAGATGATGATAGGCACATCGGCCGGATCGACATAATGAGTTGCGCTCAAACCAATATACTTGTCGGGCTCATCAGTCAACTTGGTGCCACCCAAAAGAATATCTTCAGGACTGGACTCGCCAAAAGTCATGTGCTCACCACATTCCATGTCGGTGAGATCGACAGGGCCCGACCAATCGCAGGACGCGTTGACGAGACTGCTCTCGTGGGTGTAGTTGCCCACAGCGCCTTCGATATCAATGGTCTCCTTCCCCACTTCGGCGACCTTCACACCATTGGTGGTTCCGCACACGGAAGAAAGATGACCGCCCGAGGAGAAGCCAGAGGTGGCGATGAAGGAAGTGTCGAACTTATAGGTAGCGGCCTCACCGCGTATGAAACGAATGACTGCCTTGATATCGTTAATTTGTGCGGGCCACTGCGCATCTCCGCTTGATCGATGATTCGGACATACCACAGCATAACCTGCATTGAGCAAAGCTTTTACAATGGTGCCCAAGTCGGCAGCACCTTTGCTGCTGTTGGAGAACCATGCACTTCCGTAGATGTGCACAACCACGGGATAGGCATCCTTCTCCACCTTGGGGAGATAGATGTCACAGGTGTGATAAGCCTGGTCATCGCCTGCATAATTCACGTCATTCCAAACTTGGGAAGTCTCCAATTCAGCTTGCTGCTGGAAACCGCCAAAACCATCTGCTGGCTGAGCCAGCAATCCTGAGGCACTCATCAAGATAGCTCCAAGTGCCAATGTTTTCAAATAGCTTTTCATACGTATTGAATACTGATTAAAATGAATATCAAAAATAACCTCAACCAATTAATCGTTAAGGTTGTGAGGGCAGTCATCTGAACTCCCTCAGCTTCTCTACATAACGCCAAAGGTATGTGAATGGATTGAAGAGTATGCCGTGCCTGTAGAATGCGCGGATGTGGTCCTTCATAATCTTGAAATGGCTCTGAATGCCCCTTGTCGTAGCTCCGCCAATGCGCATGGTCACCCAATCCTCCTCTACATAATACGTCTTAATGCGGTGGATATAGATAAGACGCAGGAGAAACTCAAAATCGGCTGCAACCTTATAAGTGAGGTCATAATAACCATACTTATCGAGACATTCACGTCGAAGATAAAACGTCGGATGTGCTGGGATATATCCCATCCGCATTCGTTCGGGCGTAAACTTCCTGCTGCTATAATAGCGGACAATCCGATTGGGATCCTTCGGCGCAACGTAATGAACGTCGGCATAGACAGCATCCACGTCAGGATGCTGGGCGAAGGTGTGGGCTATGGTGGACAGGACATCATTACGGGTGAAGAAATCGTCGCTGTTCAAAATGCCAACGACATCGCCTGTAGCACGGCGGCATCCGCGATTGAATCCATCGTAAATACCTTTGTCGGGACAACTCTCCACCTTCAATCGTCCGTCGAATCTGGGCAAATATTTCTCGATAAGTTCCAACGTACCATCGGTACTCCCTCCATCCTGGATAATCAGCTCGTAGTCTGCATAGTTTTGAGCCAATACGCCCTCAAGGGTGCTACACAGAGTGCCAGCACTGTTGAAAGAGGATGTAACAATCGAGATTTTCATCAAATGGATCGGATTTATCGGGGCAAAGATACTAATAATTCTTGAAACACGAGCCGAATAACCTGAAAAGAATGGAAAATTAACAATTAATAATATACAATTAACAATTTCGAATAACAAATTCAATTAACAATTAGCAATTGCTTTTATCCATGAACTAATATAAAAAAACTTGGCCATCTGTCATTGGAAGGACAAATGGCCAAGTTTTTCGATCTTAATAATCCTGTTTTTCTGGTATTAGATTTAAGGTCCCAAAGAAACTACTTTTGTTGCGTTATTTAAGGTATTGTGTTATGGTTGTTTATTTAAGGTGCTGCAAAGATACAGCATTTTTTCCATGGCTCCAAATTTTTCGAATACTTTTTTTGTGCGTAATCGGTTGCGCAAATACATTTTTTCAGATAAATATGTTAAAGAACATGCTTTTGAGGACGAAAGAGTCAAAAGTCAGGGCAGATTTGTGATAAGTTGTAGAATTTTGTCAGATTCATCGGGATGGAACCAATGTATCTCCTGATCCCGCTGAAACCAGGTCATCTGCTTCTTGCTATAGACCTTCGAATTGTGGCTGATACGCTCCTTGGCACGATCGAGAGAATAGACGCCCGTGAAGTAAAGCAGCAGTTCCTTCAAGCCCACGGTATTCAATGCCGGGGGTATAAGATTCGGGATGGGTTGCTTCTGCGTGGGCCCCGGATTACGCACCACCGAGGCGAACTGTTCGTCGACCGACGACTGATAACGCTGATAGACGCGACGTGCCTCTTCGACAATTCCCTGCTGGAACATCTGCTCGACACGCAAGTCGATGCGGCGATAGAGCTCCTCCCTATCGCGTCGTAGGCCTATCTTGACAATGTTGAAGGGTCGTTTCTTGCACCTACCCGTATGGAATGTGCTGAAAGGCTGACCGGTGGTCAGACACATCTCAAGGCCATGGATGATACGCTGTGGGTTCTGCCGATTGACCGAAGCATAATAGGCGGGGTCGAGTTCCTGCAGTTGCAAAAGGAGCGGTTGCAGCCCTTCGGCCTCAAACTGCCTGCGCAGACGTTCGCGGATAGCAGGATCGGCCTGCGGCATGTCGTCGATGCCCTTCGTCACCGCATCGATATACATCATGGAACCGCCCGAAAGGAGATAATCCCTTGGACACGAAGCAAAGAGACGCATGACATCGGTCTCGTACTGTGCGGCACTGTATGCATCCTCCAGGCTGTGCGTACCCACAAAGAAATGCTGCACACGTGCCTGCTCCTCGGCCGTCGGGGCTGCGGTGCAAACAGGTATCTCGCGATAGATCTGCCGCGAGTCACAATTGATGATGGGCGCACCCAACATCTCAGCCATTTGCAAGCTAAGAGCCGTTTTTCCAACAGCTGTGGGACCTAAAAGGACGAAAACAGTCATCATTTGCTAAATATTCGGTCAAAAAATTGGTAATTTGACAAAAATCTGTTATCTTTGCGTCGTTTTTTCGAATTCTTCTATCTTCAACGACGAATAAACGTTATTAGAAATGAACGAGATACTTACTACCATCAACGGTTATCTGTGGGGTTGGCCTATGATTGTGCTGCTTGTAGGCACACACATTTTCCTGACCATCCGACTGAAGTTTCCACAGCGTTACATCGGCAAAGCCATCCGGCTGTCATTCCAGCGTGATGCAAACTCGAAGGGCGACGTTTCGCAATTCGCTGCCCTTGCCACGGGTCTTGCTGCAACCATCGGCACCGGCAACATCATCGGCGTGGCCACGGCTGTCACGATGGGCGGACCAGGTGCCGTCTTCTGGTGCTGGGTGACCGGTGTATTCGGAATTGCCACCAAATATGCCGAAGGCCTGCTTTCGATCAAATACCGCATCACGACGAAAGAAGGCACGATGCTGGGCGGACCCATGTACGCCATCGAGCGAGGCATGGGCTGCAAGTGGTTGGCCGTGCTGTTCGCCCTCTTTGCGTTCCTTGCCACCTTCGGCATCGGCTGCACCATCCAGAGCAATGCCATCTCGACCATGGCGGCAGAGAGTTTCGGATGGGACACGACGTGGATCGGA
>JAEEUA010000235.1 GCA_016286775.1 Bacteroidales bacterium | reverse complement strand
GAGAGGAAGTAGTAGTAGGACAGACCTGCCGAATAGTTGTTGAGGAAGAACAGGAACATCAGCGGCATCAGATACATCATCCACTTCATGCCGGGCATGGCCTGGCTCGAAGGTGTCTGCTTCTGCATGATCCAGGTGTAGAGGATGTTGACGGCTGTCATCAATAGACAGAAGAGAGACAGGTGATTGCCGAAGATCGGGATGTTGGTGTCCCAGGTCAGGAAGGCATCGTAGGTCGAAAGGTCATCGGCCCAGAGGAAGGGCTGGTGACGCAGCTCGATGGACGTCGGGAAGAAGTAGAACAGGGCGATGAGCACTGGCCACTGGATGAGCATGGGCAGACAGCCGCCCGTGGGGCTCACGCCCATCTTGCTGTAGAGGGCCATCATCTCCTGCTGCTTCTGCATAGCGTCAGCCTGGTCGGGGTACTTCTCGTTGAGGGCCTGCACCTCGGGCATCTGGTTGGCGATACGCATGCGGGCCGTCGATTTGTACGACTTGTAGGTCATCGGCAAGGTGATAAGCTTGATGAAGAGTGTCATCAAGAGAATGATGATGCCGTAGGAGTGGATGAACTTGTCCATGAAGTGGAACAAGGGAATGATGACCCACGAGTTAATGTAGTGGACAATGAAGCGCCAGCCCAGATAGAACGAATCCTCCAGGTCGAGGTCCTCGTTCTGCTTGCCGATGAACGAAGCAGCGAGGTCGTTCATGTCTGCGAGTTTCCAATAGTCCTTGGGGCCGATGTAGAAGCACATCGGGATAGTCTGTGTGGCGGCCTTGGTGTCGAGCTCGAACTCCAGGTTCTCGGCAGCATAGTGTTTGATGACGTTCGGGTCTTCCTCCTCCTTGATGGGTTCGCTGGTCAGACGTCCGGCGGTGAAGAGGTCGTTGGTGATGAACATGGTCGAGAAGAACTGGTTCTGGAACGAGATCCAGCTCATGCGGCCATCCAGTGTCTCATCGTCGCGCGAACCGCTCGACAGGTCCTCGGTGGAGTGGCCCGAATACTTGTAGTACATCTGCGAATAACGACCTTCGAAGTCGCGTCCCAGCTCGGTGCGGGGCAGCGACTGATGCCAGTTCATCAGCACGGTGCGGTCGTTGATCATGTCCTCGATGTTTTTGGTCTCGATGCTGTAGTTAACCAGGTAGCTGTCGGGGCCGGTGAGGGCATAGACAAAGTTGAACTCAGCACCATCGGAGGCACGCAGGCGAAGAGTGGCCGTGGTGTCGGTAACGTTGACGGGCTCGAAATAGAACTTGTCGGTGTTGAACGAACCCTTCGGCGTGTTGAGGGTATAGTAGAGGTCGTTGTTCTTCTCGTTGAAGACCACCAGCGTATCTCCCTTGTAGTCGTCATATTGCTTCAGGACAGTCTCTTCAATCTGGCCGCCTTTGGTCGAAATGGTAAGACGGATAACCTCATTCTGCAGGACGACCTTCTGCTCCGTGCCCTTAACGGCATCGGCCAGATTTCCGTAGGTCTGGATAAATTTCACATTGTTCAGGCTATCCAAGAGGGCAATCGATGCGCTGTCCTGTGGAGCAGCCTCTTCCTCATCCAGGGCGTCGGCTGTCATGCCTTCTGCAACCTCCTTGACGACAGACTCGGCGTTGGCCCTGGCTATCGAGTCATTGTAGCGACGCTGTGCCTCAATCTGCTCGGGTGTTGGTTGACTGACATACATGTACCCGAAGAGCAGGGCACACATCAGAAGAGTTCCAATTACGGTGTTTTTATTCATACTGTCATACCCCATCTCTCCACCTCGGAGAGCCTAATTAACGTATTGTGCCGGGGTTGGGCGAAAAAAATTAGAATTATTGTTACAAATTGTGGACGTTTTCCCAGTTCACCTTAGAAAAACGCGGGCAAAGATAGTTATAATAATTGTACCTGCCAAACAAAACAGAAAAAAATGCATGAAAAATTTGGGGATTCGGAAATTTTGTCTTATCTTTGCGCCCACGAAATTACATTTTAACCCTATTATTATGGATATCAAGAAGGCAGAATACGTCATCAGCAACACCGATTGGCGCAAGTGTCCCGACACGAATTTGCCGGAGTATGCCTTCATTGGCCGCTCCAATGTCGGCAAGTCGAGCCTGATCAATATGCTCACCCAGCGAAAGGGTCTGGCCAAGACATCCGCCAAACCCGGCAAGACGCTGCTCATCAACCATTTCAACATCAACGACGAGTGGTATATCGTTGATTTGCCGGGCTATGGCTATGCCCGCATCGGCAAGACAGGCCTCGAGAAGCTCAACCGCCTCATCAATGGCTACATCCTGGGCCGCTCGCAGCTCACCTGCCTCATGCTCCTCATCGACAGTCGTCACGAGCCCCAGAAGATCGACCTGGAATTCATGGAGATGCTTGCCCGGAACAGCATTCCCTTCGCCATCATCTTCACCAAGCTCGACAAGCTGAGCCAGCGCCAGTGGACCCAGAACCTCAAGGCCTACAAGGAGCGTCTGCTGCAGGACTGGGAGGAGCTGCCCCCCATCTTCGCCACCAGTGCCGAGAAGGGCACGGGACGGGACGAGCTGCTCGACTATATCGAAGAAGTCAACAAGTCGCTTCGAAAATAAGCGAAATTACGAAACTACAAATACTAATCATTAAAAAGAAATCAACATGGCAATGAACAATTGGTTTGAGTGCAAGGTAAAATATGAGAAGACTCTTGAAACTGGCACCCAGAAGAAAGTAACTGAAGCATATCTCGTCGATGCAATGACATTCACCGACGCCGAAGCCCGCATCATCGAGGAAATGACTCCCTTCATCAGCGGCGAATTCGAGGTGACTGCCGTCAAGAAGGAGCGCATCTCCGAGCTCTTCCAGGACCCCAATGGCGACAAGTGGTATCGCTGCAAGGTGATGTTCATCACCCTCGACGAGAAGTCGGGTGTCGAGAAGAAGTCGGCAAGCACCATGCTCGTACAGGCACGTTCCTTCGAGGAGGCTGTCAAGAACCTCAACGATGGCATGAAGGGAACCATGAGCGACTGGGAAATCAACACCATCGCCGAGTCTCCTCTCATGGATGTCTATGGCCTCCAGGTGAAAGAGGATTAAGCAAACCATGATCAAGGAAAACCTTCAATCCATCCGCGCCACCATTCCTCAGGGCGTGACATTGGTGGCTGTCAGCAAGTTCCATCCAGTCGAAGCCTTGCAGGAGGCCTACGATGCCGGACAACGTATCTTCGGCGAAAGTCGCGAAAACGAGTTCAAGGCCAAGGTGGCTGTCCTGCCCACCGACATCGAGTGGCATTTCATCGGACATCTGCAGACCAACAAGGTCAAGTACATTGCCCCCTACGTCAGTCTCATCCAGTCAATCGACACCGAGCGACTGCTCGACGAGGTGGAGCGGCAGGCTGTCCGGTTCGAAAAGGAGCGCGTGGCAAGATTCGGCGACGCGTGCATCGATGTCCTGCTGCAACTGCATGTGGCACAGGAGGAGAGCAAATCCGGCTTCTTCCCCGACGAACTGCTGCAGCTCCTCGAGAACGTCAACATCCGCGAACGCTGGCCCCATGTGCGTCTGCGCGGTGTGATGGGCATGGCTTCGTTTGTCGACGATCCGAACCAATGGCGCAAGGAGTTTCGTCAGATCAGGGCGTGTCACAGCGCCTTGCTCGATGGCCCGTTGAAGGCCCAGGGCATCTCGTCCGAACAGTTCAATATCCTTTCCTATGGCATGAGCGACGACTATCAGGTTGCCATCGAGGAGAGTACTAACATGGTCCGCATCGGCACCTCGATTTTCGGACATCGGGAATATTGATTCTTGTCACGAATAAGTATTTTTATAATCACGAATTAGAGAATTTTAGAATTATTTTTTTGCGCTACGGATTTATCAGATTATATTTAGTTGGTACTAGCAGATAATCCGTTAAATCTGATTTCTGTAGCGTTTATTTAATTCGGTAATTCGATAATTCGTGACAATAAAAAAGAGAGAGAATATGACATTAAACGTACCGAATCTTGAGGCATTGCCTCAAGCTGCCCACGACTTCGTGGCAGCCATGGACAACCGCACCGTCTTTGCCTTCCACGGCGAGATGGGTGCTGGCAAGACGACCTTCATCAAGGCCTTGTGCGTGGTGCTGGGCGTCGAAGATGAGGTCAATTCCCCCACCTTCGCCATCGTCAACGAGTATCGCTCGGCCACCACGGCCGAACTCATCTACCATTTCGACTGCTATCGTCTGAAGAAGGTCGAGGAGGCCATGGACCTGGGGTTCGAGGACTACATGGAGTCATCCGCCCTTTGCTTCATCGAATGGCCCGACATCGTCGAGGAACTCCTCCCTGGCGACACCGTCCATGTCTCGATCACCGTGGGCGAGGACGGCACCCGCACCATCACCTGGGAATAATTGAACAGATGCTGATTTACAACACGACCTTCCACGTCGAGGGCGAGGAGCTGCTCAGCCCGTTTCTGACCTACATGCGCGACGTCTATCTCCCCGTCGTCCTCCGCAATGGGCACCTGCGCAATCCCCGTTTCGTACGACTGCTGACCGATGTGGGCGACAACCTCATCGGCTATGCTCTGATGTGCGAAGTCGATGACGTACAGGCACTAAAGAAGTGGAAGCTCGAAACGGGGCATACCCTCGAATCAAGCTTCCACCAACAGTTCGGCGAGAAGATCCTGATGTTCTCCACCTCGATGAAGGATGTGACGGAGAAGA
>JAEEUA010000035.1 GCA_016286775.1 Bacteroidales bacterium | reverse complement strand
TCAAACCTCTCAAACCCCTCAAACCTTTCAAACCCCTCACCCCCCTCACCCCCTCCCCCTCCTCTCTCCATGCTCCTCGTCGATGACAACGAAGAGATGCTGCACTTCCTCAGCGAAAGCCTCAAGAGCCAATACAAACTGCTTACAGCCACCGACGGAAAGCAGGCCTTGAAAATACTGGAGCATGACGCCGTCAGCCTCATCGTCAGCGACTGGATGATGCCCGTGATGGACGGCGAACAGCTCTGCCGCGCCGTGCGTGCCAATCAACTCACCAGCCACATCCCCTTCATCATGCTCACCGCCAAGACCGACGATGCCTCGAAGGTCAAAGGCATGAACTGTGGAGCCGATGCCTACATCGAGAAGCCCTTCTCCCTCGATTACCTGCAGGCCTGCATCGACAACCTCCTCTCCTTGCGCACCATGCTCATCCAGAAGTTCAGCCAGCAACCGCTCACCCCCATCACTGAGATTGCCAGCACCCCGCTCGACAGCGACTTCCTGAGCCGACTCGAGAAACTCATCGAAGACAACTTCTCAAACAGCGAACTCAGTGTGGATTTCCTGGCGCAGCAACTCGGCATCAGCCGTTCGGGATTCTTTGCCAAAATCAAGACTTTGGCAAACGCCTCGCCCAACGAGATGATACAGATGATTCGCCTGAAGCATGCAGCTCGTCTGCTCAAACAAGGACAATATCGCGTCAGCGAAGTCTGCTACATGGTCGGTTTCAACAGTCCCTCCTACTTCTCGAAATGCTTCCAGAAGCAGTTCGGCATCAAGCCCGCCGACTTCGCCAACGCCCAGTAAAGCAATAAAAAAAGATGCCTACCGCAACATTGTGGCAGACATCTTGGGAGTATCAGGGAGGGGGAATTATTTCAGACCGAACTTGTAGCCGATGGTGAACTGGAAGCAGCCGTTCTTCGTGTCGTCGTGCTCAACGAGCTTCAGGAGACCGAGATTATAGCGGGCATCGAACACGATATTGTTGTACTCGTAGGAGAGGCCGACGGGGATGGCAAGGTCGAACGACTTGATGTCAACGCCAATGTCCGCAAGGCTGCCGCTCTCGCTATGGTTGCCCGAAGATGCCTTGTACGAGGAATTGACATTGAAACCGGGCTGGAGACCGAGCTTCACAGCAAGGTTCTCGTAAACATAGACATTCAGCACGATCGGAATGTTGATGTAGTCGGTCTTCATCGTCAAATCAAACGATTCATCCGAAGTAGCGCCCTGCATCGAATAGAGGACACCGGCTGCAAGGCTCATCATGTCGGTCATCTGGTACTCGAACTCGGCGCCAGCTGCAAGACCAAAACGTGGATCGGAATTTTCAGCGTTTCTGAAATTAGCGATGTTCAGACCAAGCTTTGGCTGAACGGTGAGTGAACCAACTTCGTGCTGAGCATATGCTCCTACCGAAAACAAGAGGGCAGATGCGATAAGAAGAATTTTTTTCATAGTATATAATCAGCAGCATACAAGTTAAACAATAAAAAAACATCGTCAAGGATAACTCTTGCCCCGATGCTGCAAAGGACAAGGAAATCGATGATTCGATGCGCAAAAATACGTATTTAAAACGAATCTTCCAAATTATTTTTAAAAAAAATTAATAAAATGCTGCAAATACGTACATTCTGCACGCATCTACAGCTATTTGGCGTCAAAAATCATCACTCATTATCCATTCGAGGGCGCTGCGTGCGCTTTCCTGCCGGCAGTGCGCAACCGCTGAACCTTATTGTAAAAATGAGTTCCTGGATGACTTCCCCTGCTCATCCGTGCCCTCTATACTCCTTTTCCATCCTTGTATGCCATCAGGCCGATAGATTGGCCCAACGATAACGCATTCTGTCGGAATCTCCCGAACTTTTGTCATTTTTCGTTCGTCACGATGGGAAAATCGGGTCGAGCAAGCGAAAAATCGACAAAATGCGACAAAAATTTCCTCCCGAAGCGACAGATTCATAGGCACCTCCGTCTATTTGTCGCTATATCGGGGCTGTGTCGTTACATGCATTGCAAAAAAACGGAAAAAAATTTGGAAAACGAAAAATTAGGCCGTACCTTTGCACCAGCAAAAACAAAACAGGCCGACAATGACCAAGTGATCACCTTCGATCGTCTGCCCGCAAACGCCCAGACCATGCTGAAGCAAAACTTCGCCGACAAAGTGCCCCTGGTTATTACCGCCGACTGGGACGAGTTCAAGGTCATGTACACCAGCGGTGAAAAAAATCATAAAACAACAATCCCCCGCCACACGACGCTGGCGGGGGATTTATTCTACGTGGCTATCCGTGTTCGAGAAACGGGACGGCTATAGATGGAGGCTGATGATGCGGTAACGCTGGGTACCGGCGGGGACGCGGACTTCGACGAGGTCGCCGACCTTCTTGCCGAGGAGGGCCTGGGCAATGGGTGACTTGATGGAGATCTTGTTCTCCTGGAGGTTCATCTCGTGGGGACTGACTATCGTGAAAGTCTTCACGGCATCGGTGTCGAGATTGGTCATCTCGACACAGGACAGAAGACCTACGGTGTCGGTACTGAGACGGTCGGTTTCGATGACCTGTGTGAAACGGAGCACCTTCTGGAGGAAGCTGATGCGGCCGATGAGCCGTGACTGGGCTCGCTTGGCGGCATGATATTCGAAGTTTTCGCTCAAGTCGCCCTTGTCACGGGCTTCGATGAGGGCCTCCTTCACCTTGGGGTATTCGACGGAGATAAGCTGCTGCAGTTCGGCCTGAATCTTGTCATAGCCTTCCTTGGACATGTATTCCATATCAGACGAAGCGAAGGAAGAATCGAACCAGCGAGGCACCGATGGCACCTAAGCCGCACCAGATCCAGTAGGTGTTGGGATGGCCGAACCAATGGTCCTGGGCGAAACCGACCAGGGCACCTGCCACGAGAACATAGAAAAGAATGCGCAGAACCTTCTGCATGATGTCGATTGGATCCATAGGGATTGAGTTTTTTGCTGCCGCGGGGACAGCGTGGTATTACTTGAGTTTAAGACGTTTGCCTAACTGCAGCTTCGTATTGGGACGAATGCCATTGAGGCGGCAGAGACGATTGACGGTGGTGCCATAGCGCCGGGCGATGCCACCCAGGGTGTCTCCCTTGCGGACCACATGGACGGAGGGTGACGAGCGACGGGATGTCTTGCCACGACCTGCGGAGCTGCGCGAGGCGGTACTCCTACCCTTGTTGGACTGCTCCCACTGGGCGCGCTTGCGGTCGAGCTGGTAGATCTGCGAACGGGGCTGGAACGTGGTGAAGTCGATCAGGTCGGCGGGGTCGAGGGCGATGCCCATGTAGCGCATCTCGAAATGCAGGTGGGGGCCGGTGCTTCGTCCGGTGCTGCCACCGAGGCCGATGGCCTGTCCGGCCTTGACGTATTCGTCCTGCTTGACGATATGCTTGGACAGATGGCCGTAGATGGTCTCGAGGCCGTTGTCGTGCCGAATGACGTAGAAGTTGCCATACCCACGGCGGTCGCTGCGGCAGATGCGAACCCTGCCATCGAAGGCGGCGCGCACCGTATCGCCGGTAAGGAGCCGGATGTCCTCGCCCTTGTGCATGCGTTCCTTGCGCCAGCCGAAGGGCGAAGTGACCATGCCTCGGATGGGTGGATACCATCCGGAAAGGTCTATTTCGACATTATTGGGTATGTTGGCAGGGATCTTCTTGCCGTTCAGGGGGTCGAACTTGTCGTTCCATTCGCTGTAGAGGTCGAGTTCGGGACGCAGTTCGAAGGGCTGCTCGCCCTCGAGTGTACTGACGGAGTCGGACATCGTCTGGAAAAAACGGGCAACATCCTGCTGCTCCTGAAGTGTCCGATGTATATCGCGATGAACCTGCGGAACGATATCTCCTTTAGCCCAAATACCTTCTGTCAAAAATAATGTCACCCAAAGTGACAACACAATTTTCCCATAATTCATGATGCAAAAATACGCATTCTTTTTGGATTTACCAAGAAGGATGCGTATTATTTAACTTAAATTATCAATTAACGAGCTGCCTCAATGGCTTTAGCAAGCGCTTTTGACAACTGATCGGGGCAAGAGGTGGGCTTTGTGCCGCAGGTTATTCCCTGCACTTTTGCGATGACGTCCTCGGCGCGCTGGCCCTTGACGAGGGAGGAGATTCCCTTCAGATTGCCGTTGCATCCGCCGATGAACTCGATGTCCTCGATGACATGGTCGTCGCTGAGCTGAACATGGATGAACCTCGAACAGGTTCCTTCGGTGGGATACCAGATGTCCTTCATACTTATTCGTGTTTAGTAAAGAAATACTTCAGTCGGCTGAACATGGACTGGCGATTGCTCTCGGTGGGCTTGCAGTTGGCGCTGCTGGAGAGCTTCTCGATGGCCTTGCGCTCGTCGGAGGTGAGCTTCTCGGGGACATATACCAGGATGTTGATGATCAGGTCGCCCAATACGCTGCTTTCCTTGGAGGGAAGGCCCTTGCCCTTGAGGCGGAGCATCTTGCCGGGCTGGGTGCCTGGGGCGATGTTGATGCGCACACGTCCATCGAGCGTGGGAATCTCGACAGGACCGCCCAGGGCTGCTGTCGGGAAGGAAATGACACAGTTATAGACCAAGTCCCTGCCGTCGCGCAACAGTTCGGGATGGGGTATCTCCTCGATGTTGACAATCAGGTCGCCGGGGACGCCACGACCGCCGGGTGCCGCGTTGCCCTTGCCCTTGGACAGGAACTTCTGGCCTTCCTGCACGCCCTTGGGCAAGCGAATGGGGATGATGTCCTCGACCTGCCGGACGTTGCCGGTGGAATCGGCCACCGAATGGCGGATCTTGACCTTCTTGTCCACGCCGTTCATCACGTCGTCGAGCGAGACGCGCAACGTGATGTTGATGTCCTGGCCCTTGACTTCCTGCTGGAAGGGGTTGAAGCCCTCGCCGTTGCCAAAATCGAAATGAATGCCGCCAAACGGACCGCCGTTGCCGAAGGGGGAACCTTGTCCACCACCGGCACTGCGTGTTCCGAAAAAGGCGTTGAAGATGTCGAACGGATCGAAGCCCATTCCGCCAAAATCGTAGCCTCCGCCGCCTCCGGCTCCACCAAAGCCGCCATTCATGCCGGCATGGCCGAACTGGTCGTAACGGGCACGCTTCTGCTCATCGCTGAGCACGGCGTAGGCTTCGTTGACCTCCTTGAAGTTCTGCTCGGCGGTCTTCTGCTCGGCTTCGCTGGCCTGCTGCCACTTGTCGGGATGCCATTTGATGGCAAGCTTTCGATAGGCCTTCTTTATTTCGTCGGCCGTGGCCCCCTTCTGGAGACCTAAGACCTCATAATAATCTCTTTTTGCCATAGTTGTACATTTTCTCCTTGATAAACGGTTGATTACTGGCCGACCACTACCTTCGCATAGCGAACCACCTTGTCATAGAGCTTGTAGCCTTTCGTAGGGCAATCGACAATCTTTCCTTTAAGCGAAGGATCGGGCGCAGGAAACATGGTGATGGCTTCGTGGATCTTGTCGTCGAAGTCGTCTCCGGGGTTTGCAGGAATAACGGTGACCTGCTGTTGCTTAAGGTAGCCTTGAAACTTCTGCATGATGAGCTCCACTCCTTCCTTGACGCTTTGGGTGTCTTCGGCCTTGTCGATGTGCTGCATGGCCCGCTCCAGGTCGTCAATCACTGGAAGGAGGGCTTCGATGGCCTTCTGGCTGCCGTACTTGATGAGGTCGGCTTTCTCCTGGATGGTGCGCTTGCGGTAGTTGTCGAACTCAGCGGCACGGTAGAGGGCGTCCTTCTTGAGCTGCTCGACCTGGGCTTCGAGTTCGGCGATGCGCTGCTCGGGAGTCTGTTCGGGCTCGGCGGCGGCCTCCTCGGAGGGAGTTTCGGCGGCCGGTTCGGTTTCGGGTTCGGCAGATGCGTCGATGGGGGATTCCGGATCGACGGGTGCCTGGTTGTTCACTTGTTCGTTATTGATGGTGATTTCTTCGTCTTCCATAAGTTTACGTTTTAAATTATTATTATGAAAGCGGCTATGCAAAAGTTATGCCATGACAAAATGACACGATTTTCGGAGGACATTTTGATTTTTAGGGGGCCAAATTTTCGAAAGTGGGAAAAAAAGTGTATATTTGCGGCGGGATTTTGAATAATACACCTTATTTATATATATTATGATACTGTTTCCGGAGGCGAAAATTAATGTCGGGCTGTTTGTGACAGCACGACGGGAGGATGGATACCATGTGCTGCAGACGGTGTTCTATCCCATCGAGTGGTGTGATGCGCTGGAGGTGCTGCCTCGGCAGGACCTGTCGAGCGGAAGCGAAGCGAACAGGAAGAGCGGAGACGAGGCTTCATCGGCAGAGACAGAGGACAAGCGGATCAGCTGGAGGCAGACGGGAATCCAGGTGGACTGTGATCCGGAGGCGAATCTGTGCGTGAAGGCCTATCGGATGCTGCAAGGAAAGTTTGCGGAGCTGCCTGCGGTGGAAATGATTCTGGAGAAACGGATTCCGTTTGGAGCGGGACTGGGAGGCGGATCGTCGGACGGTTCGCATGCGCTGCTGATGCTGCGGAAGATGTTTGAGCTGCCCGTTTCGGATGCGGAACTGGAGGCGATGGCTGCCAAGATGGGGGCCGACTGCGCGTTCTTCTGCCGATGCGGAAACGGGATGAACACGGCGAACAACGGCGACCGAATGCAGGCGTACTACTGCGACGGCATCGGGTACGAGCTGGAGCCCCACCCCCTCACGCTGAAGGGGAAGTACCTGGTTGTGGTGAAGCCTCCGTTCGGCGTCAGCACACGCGAGGCATACAGCGGCGTGCGGATCAATCGGCCGGAGATACCCTTGAAGGAACTCCTCGGGCGACCATTAGACGAATGGACCGGCTGCATCCACAACGATTTCGAGGATTCGGTATTCCCCCTGTATCCGCAACTGGCGAAGGCGAAGGCTACGCTCTATGAGCGCGGGGCCGCCTATGCGAGCATGTCGGGATCGGGGTCGGCCCTGTTCGGCATTTTCGACCACGAACCGAAGGACTTCACCACGTGGTTTGACAAGGATTACCAGGTGCGCGGACATTGGGCTTTAGTGTAAACGATTGTCTCAAATCACGGGCGCAGTTGACATTTATGCAATTTTCCGATTGATTGCGCAACTTTTTCGCAAAAAAATTTGGAATGTATGGCAAAAAAGGCTATCTTTGCGCCGAAACTATCGAACAGATAGTGTATCCACCACGTATTCAAACACACCATGGGCGAAAAAGGAAAAGTAACCATATACGACCTGGCACAACGACTCCATACCACCGCATCGACGGTTTCACGTGCCCTACAAAATAATCCCCGCATCAGTATTAAGACGCGCGAAGCGGTGCAGAAGCTGGCGAAGGAACTGAACTATATTCCCGACCCGGTGGCACACCATTTGCGCACCGGAAAAGGCAATGTCCTGGGCATTATTGTACCCCGCATCGACCGAAACTTCTTTGCTACGATTATCTCGTCGTTCCAAATCCAGGCGCAGAAACACGGTTTCCAGGTCATCATTGCCGCCAGCGGAGAGAGCGAGGAACAGGAATCGAACGCCGTGAAGGCAATGATTACGAAAAAGGTGGATGGCTTAGCCATTTCGCTCTCGACGGAGACGCAGGACCCGCTCTACGCCGATCTGCTTGCGCAACACCATATCCCCCTTGTCTATTTCGACCGTCTGCCGAACGAGCTGGCGGACTGCGACTCGGTCTGCAACGACAACTACCAGATCGGATATGACGCCGTGGTCCAGTTGCACAAACTGGGCTGCCAGAAAATCTGCCACTTTGCGGGACCGATGGTCCAGTCATCGTATGTGGACCGATACAAGGGATACCGGAAGGCGCTGCAGGACCTGGGCCTCCCCTTCCGCGACGAATGGCTCTTCCAGAGCTCCATCACCATCGAAGCCGGCACGGAGGCAGCCCAGCGCATCGTTCAGATGGAGGACCGACCTGACGGCATCTTTTCGGCCGGCGACTTCCCGGCCATCACGGCACTCGACATCTTTCGCCGAAAAGGCATCAAGGTGCCGAAGGAGATTGCCATCATCGGCGTGGCCAACGAACCCTTCGACAACTACCTGTCCACCCCGCTGGCATCGTTTGACCTGCACCAGCAGCGCATCGGCGAGATGGCTGCCAAGCTGCTCCTCTCCCATCTGGGCGAGATACCCGAGATGAACCATCCCTCGCACCTGATTGTCAACCACAACCTGATTCTTCGCGAATCGGCTATCTGAACTGTCCATTTTTCACTAACCATCAATTAATAAACAACATGAAAAGTCTAAAAGATTTCTCACTCGAAGGTAAGAATGCCTGGATCACCGGTGCTTCTTACGGTATTGGTTTCAACATCGCCAAGGCCTTCGTGGCAGCTGGCGTCAAGAACATCATCTTCAACGACATCAACGAAGCTGCCCTTGAGCGCGGACTCAACAACTACAAGGAGGCCGGCATCACGAACGTGAAGGGCTATGTCTGCAACGTCACTGACGAAGTTGCTGTGGGCGAACTGGTGAAGAAGATCCACGAAGAGGTTGGCCAGATTGACATCCTGGTGAACAACGCCGGCATCATCAAGCGCATCCCGATGCACGAGATGAAGCGCTCGGAGTTCCAGCAGGTGATCGACGTTGACCTGGTGGCTCCCTACATCGTAGCAGCAGCCGTCCTGCCCGAAATGATGGAGCGCAAGGAAGGCAAGATCATCAACATCTGCTCGATGATGTCGGAGCTCGGCCGCGAGACCGTGAGCGCCTACGCTGCAGCCAAGGGTGGCCTGAAGATGCTGACCCGCAACATCTGCTCGGAGTATGGCGAATACAACATCCAGTGCAACGGCATCGGCCCCGGTTACATTGCTACCCCACAGACTGCCCCGCTTCGCGAGCGTCAGCCCGATGGCAGCCGTCACCCGTTCGACAGCTTCATCTGCGCCAAGACGCCTGCCGGCCGCTGGCTCGATCCTGAGGAGCTGGGCGGACCTGCCGTCTTCCTGGCATCGCACGCTTCGGATGCCGTCAACGGCCACGTCCTCTATGTGGATGGAGGCATCCTCGCCTATATCGGCAAGCAGCCCAAGTAAACTTTTTTTGGCAAGTAAAAGTATCAATCCCCACTGCATCGTTTCTGCAGTGGGGTTCTTTTTGAATAAATCATAGCGGAAGGTTGTCCATATTGTAAATTTTCATTACCTTTGCCATCGTAATATGTATTTTATGTCAGGTTTTTTCGCACCTGAAAATGACCGGACCTACAGCGAAACATTACACAACCAACAATCAAATAAACATTTTTTTTAATGGCAAATGTTATTAAGCTCAAAAAAGGCTTGAACATCAACCTGGAGGGCACACCCGAAGAAAAGTTTGTGAGCGTGAAGGAGGCCAAGAAGGTCACCCTCGTTCCTGACGACATCGTGCTGTGTACCCCGAAGATTGTGTTAAAAGCCGGCGATGCTGTGCATGCTGGAGATGAAATCTTCCACGACAAACAGTATCCACAGATTAAGTTCGTGAGCCCTGTGAGCGGCACCCTGGAGGAAGTCGTTCGCGGAGACCGACGCAAAGTGCTTGGCATCGTCATTTCGAACGATGGCAAGGGCACGAGTGCAGAACTGCCTGTTGTTGATCCGAAGACATCGACTGCTGACGAAATCAAGCAGGCGATGCTCGACGGTGGCGTATGGCCTTTCCTCACACAGCGTCCCTATGGCGTTCTGGCCAATCCTGAAGTACAGCCACGCGACATCTTCGTGACGGCTCTCAACACAGCCCCTCTTGCCCCCAGCTTCGACATCATCGTCAAGGGACAGGAGAAGGACTTCGAGACCGGCCTCGCAGCGCTCGCCAAACTGACCGGCGGCAAGGTTTACGTGGGAGCTGCATCGGGCACCGCCATTCCTGCCGTCAGCGGCGTGGAGAAGGTGACCGTGGAAGGCCCTCACCCGGCTGGCAACGTAGGCGTTCAGATCAACAACTTCAAGCCCATCAACAAGGGTGAGATCGTCTGGACCGCCAATGCACAGGACGTGATCGTCATCGGACGCATCCTGAACGGCAAGTGCGACTTCTCGCGCATCATCACCATTGCAGGCTCGGAGGTCGTGGCACCCGCCTATGCCAAGGTACAGGCCGGCCAGTCGCTGGCTGACATCCTGGACGGCAAGGTGAAGCATGTCGAGTACAAGCAGCGCGTGATCAACGGAGATGTTCTGACAGGCGTAGCCACAGGACTTGCCGGATCGCTGAACTTCAAGGGACAGACCGTCACCGTGATTCCGGAAGGCGACCAGACCGACGAAATCTTCGGATGGATCACCCCCGGCCTGAACCGCTACTCGACCTCGAACACAGGTCTCGCCGGTCTGTTCGGCCTCTTCAAGTCTAAGAAGTGGAAGCTCGATGCCCGCCTGAAGGGTGGACCGCGTGCGCTCATTGTCAGTGGTGACTGGGAGCGCGTCTTCCCCATGGACATCTATCCTGAGCACCTCTACAAGGCTGTCCTGGCCTACGACATCGACAAGATGGAGCAGCTTGGCATTTACGAGGTACTGCCTGAGGACTTCGCTCTTTGTGAATTTGTTGACGTCTCGAAGAATCCTGTCCAGCAGGTCATTGCCGACGGACTCGTCAAGCTTCGCAAGGAGATGGAATAATTGTCAAACTGTAAATTATCCTATTGTCCAATGAAACTGAACGATTATATCAACGAAAAGATTGACCCCCTGTTCCAAAAGGGCGGCAAGTATGAGAAGCTGTGGTCTATCTATGACAGCTTCCATACATTCCTCTTCGTTCCTCGTCACACTGCAGGCCGCAAGGGCGTGCAGGTACACGATTCGGTGGATTCCAAGCGCGTGATCATGATGGTGATCCTGGCCCTGGTTCCTGCTGCACTCGTAGGTATGTGGAACGTAGGCTATCAGCACGACCTGGCCCTCGGCATCGACGACGGCTGGTTCATGCAGTTCCTCTATGGTCTTGTGGCCTTCCTGCCCAAGGTTGTTGTGAGCTACGCTGTCGGTCTCGGCATCGAGATGGCCGTAGCCTGCATGAAGCGCGAAGAAGTGGCCGAAGGCTTCCTGGCTACCGGCCTGCTGATCCCCATGATCGTGCCTGTAAATACTCCTCTCTGGATGATTGCCGTGGCTACTGCCTTCTCGGTAATCTTTGCCAAGGAGATCTTCGGCGGCACTGGCATGAACATCTTCAACCCTGCCCTCATTACGCGTGCGTTCCTCTTCTTTGCCTATCCAAAGGCCATGTCGGGCGACGAAGTATTCGTTCGCACCGGTTCGGCTCTCTGCAACTCCCCCATCGAGGGCACTGCAGTGGTGGACGGCTTCTCGGGAGCCACTCCTCTGGCAGCTGTTGCTGACGGCACGTTCAACCCTGCCACCTATTCGACCATGGATGCCTTCCTCGGCTGCATTCCCGGCTCTATTGCCGAGACTTCGACGCTTGCCATCCTGCTGGGTGCCTGCCTGCTGCTCGTGACCCGTGTGGCCTCGTGGCGCATCATGTGCTCTGTCTTCGTGGGTGGCGCCCTGATGTCGGCCATCATCGCCGCCTTCTCGGAGAACGCACCTACCGTTGCCCAGCAGCTCTGCCTCGGCGGCTTTGCCTTTGCAGCTGTCTTCATGGCTACTGACCCAGTGACCGGATGCCGCACCAATACGGGCAAGTACATCTACGGCCTGTTCATCGGTATCATGGCCATCCTGATCCGTATGTTCAACACGGGCTATCCCGAAGGCGCCATGATGGCCGTCCTGCTGGGTAATGCCTGCGCTCCTCTCATCGACTACTGTGTTATCAATTCTAATATCTCAAAGCGTGCTAAACGCGTAAATGCATAAGACTATGAATCGTAATTCAAATGTTTATACTGTCATCTACGCAACCGTTTTGACAGTATTGGTAGCTATCCTGCTTTCTGCTGCCTCCCTGGGCCTTAAGGACAAGCAGAAGGCCAACACCGACAACGAGAAGAAGCAGCAGATCCTTCAGTCGGTTGCTTCGAAGCTTGGCAAGGAAGTGACCTTCGAGAACGCTGCCGACCTGTGGCAGGAGCTCAAGATGGACGAAGCCATGTTCTGCGTGAACACCAAGGGCGAGAAGGTTGAAGGCAAGGCCTTTGACATCGCCTCGAAGAGCCTCTTCTCGGCCGGCAAAATCATTCCTGAAGCCACCCTTCCCGTTTATGTAGCCAACATCAACGGCGTTCCCTACCGCATCATGAGCATGTATGGTGCCGGTCTGTGGGGTCCCATCTGGGGCTATCTGTCGGTTGATCCCGAAGGCAAGGTGGCCGGCGTATCGTTCGACCACGATTCGGAGACTGCCGGTCTGGGTTCGAAGATCAAGGACGACCCGGCATTCGCAGCCGGCTTCATCGGCAAGAGCATCTTCACCGACGGCAAGTTCACCTCGGTGTCGGTCACCAAGGCAGGCAAGCCCGCCAACTACGGTGGCGAGAAGGTTGATGCCATCACGGGTGCCACGAAGACCTCTGACTACGTAGGCCTGATGATCTACGAGTCGCTGCTCGGCTATGTTCCATTCATCCAGGGCGGAACCACTCCAGCCAACTGCTGCAAGAAGCACGAAGGCACCTGCGGCGAGAAGAAGGACTGCCAGATGGAAGGCTGCCAGAAGGAAGCCTGCACCCCCGAAGCCTGCGGCAAGGAGGAATGCAAGGCCCAGTGCGGCAAGAAGGCCGAGTGCGGCGAGAAAGCCGAATGTGGCGAGAAGCCCGAGTGTGCCGACAAGGCTGCGTGTGATGCCTGCAAAAAGGCTGAGTAATTGTTAATTTAATTGTCAATCGAAATAACAGTTATGGCAAATGAAAAGAAACCCGGTGTTTTCACCGGACCGCTCTGGACGAATAACCCTGTGGTAGTCCAGGTGCTTGGTATCTGCTCGGCCCTTGCGGTTACAACGCAGATGAAGCCTGCACTGGTGATGGGCATCTCCCTGACCTGCGTGCTTGCTTTCGCCAACGTGATCATTTCTGTGCTCCGCAACACCATCCCGAACCGAATCCGCATCATCGTTCAGCTGGTAGTCGTTGCTGCACTTGTAATTCTTGTGAACCAAATCCTGAAAGCCTACGTCTATGATGTGAGCAAGGCCCTGTCGGTATATGTCGGTCTGATCATCACGAACTGTATTCTGATGGGACGTCTGGAGGCCTTTGCGCTGGGCAACAAGCCCTTCCCCGCACTCCTTGACGGCCTTGGCAACGGCATCGGCTATGCGCTGATCCTGTTCATCACCGCCACCCTTCGCGAACTGTTCGGCAGCGGCACCCTCTTCGGCTACGACGTGATTGCACGCTTCGTGAACGAAGCTGGCTACGACGGCTATCAGAACTGCGGCTTCTTCACGATGCCTGCAGCAGCCCTGATCATCCTTGGCTGCATCATCTGGTATCAGCGTGCCAAGAACCCGGATCTTCAGGAAAAGTAATACCCTTAAAACATCTGCAAAATGGAGTATTTAAATCTATTCATCAAGTCGATTTTCATTGACAACATGATCTTTGCACTGTTCCTGGGTATGTGTTCTTACCTGGCTGTGTCAAAGACCGTAAGCACATCGGTAGGCCTTGGCTGTGCAGTAACGTTCGTGCTGCTCATCACCCTGCCTATCAACTACCTGTTGGACAAGTATGTGCTTCAGCCCGATGCACTCGTTGAGGGCGTCGATCTCAGCTACCTGAGCTTCATCATCTTCATCGCCAACATCGCTGCCATCGTACAGATTGTCGAGATGGTTGTCGAGAAGTTCTTCCCTGCACTCTATGGTTCGCTCGGCATCTTCCTTCCGCTTATTGCCGTGAACTGCGCCATCCTCGGTGGTTCGCTGTTCATGCAGCAGAAGGAGTTCGAGAACGTGGGCTATGCCATCACCTACGCCCTTGGCGACGGTATCGGCTGGCTGTTCGCCATTGCGTGCATCGCAGCAATCCGCGAGAAGCTCTCGTACAGTAACATTCCTGCTCCCTTGAAGGGCCTTGGCATCACGTTCATCGTGACCGGTCTGATGGCCATTGCCTTCATGAGCTTCTCTGGTATTCAACTTGGTTAAAAGAAAGGAGACTACACTATGTTAACAACTTACATTTATGCAATCGTAGTATTTCTGATCGTAATACTCGTTCTCGTAGCGCTCCTGCTTTTCGTCAAGGCAAAGCTTGTACCTTCGGGCAACATCACCATTGATGTGAACGGCAAGAAGAACATCGAAGCCGGCATCGGCACGACAGCCCTTGCAGCCCTTCAGTCGGGCGGCATCTTCCTGTCGTCGGCCTGCGGTGGCGGTGGCAAGTGCGGCCAGTGCAAGTGTATCATCGAATCGGGCGCCGGCAACATCCTTCCCACCGAGGTAGGCTTCTTCACCCGCAAGGAGATCAAGAAGAACTATCGTCTGGCCTGCCAGTCGAAGATCAAGGAGAATGCCAAGATTACTGTTCCTGACGACGTATTCGGCGTAAAGGAATGGGAATGCACCGTGATCGGCAACAAGAACGTTGCCACGTTCATCAAGGAGTACAAGGTGGCTCTGCCTCCTGGAGAGCACATGAACTTCGAGCCTGGCTCGTATGCCCAGATCAAGATCCCGACCTTCGAGATCGACTACAAGGACTTCGACCGCAGTCTGATCGGCGACACCTATCTGCCAGCTTGGGAGAGCTTCCACCTGTTCGACCTGCATTGCTCGAACACAGAGCCTACCGTACGTGCCTACTCGATGGCCAACTATCCCGACGAGGGCGACATCATCACGCTCAACGTGCGTATTGCCACTCCTCCGTTCAAGCCACGCGAACAGCAAGTCAAGGGTGCCAACAACTTCATGCCTGTCAACCCGGGTATTGCATCGACCTACATCTTCAACCTGCGTCCAGGCGACAAGGTAATCATGTCGGGTCCCTACGGCGAGTTCCGTCCCCAGTACGGCACAGGCCGTGAGATGATCTGGGTAGGCGGTGGCGCCGGTATGGCTCCTCTCCGTGCACAGATCATGCACATGCTGAAGGGCAATGGCGTGAAGGACGAAGACCGTCAGCGCCCGATGCACTACTTCTATGGCGCCCGTGCCCTGGAGGAGATTCCATTCCTCGACGACTTCCTGCAGCTCCAGAAGGACTTCCCGAACTTCCACTTCCACCTGGCACTGGACCGTCCGGATCCGAAGGCCGATGCAGCCGGCATTGCCTATACCCCAGGCTTCGTAGCACCCGTTATGGGCGACACCTACCTGAAGGCACACGAGGCTCCCGAGGATTGCGAGTACTATCTCTGCGGACCTCCGATGATGGCCAAGACCGTGCTCGACCTGCTCCACTCGCTGGGCGTTGAGGACGACATGATCCGCTTCGATAATTTCGGTGGCTAAACCCAACAGGCATAAGCCATCCCAGGCGATTCGACCCAAGGCACAAGCCATCCCAGGGGATTCGACCTATGGCACAAGCCTCAAAGGACGATAGCCCCAAACAAATACTCCCCGCCGGAAATTCCGACGGGGAGCATTTGTTTAGTCTGAGAGCCAGACGAAGCGCTGGAAAAGCGATTGTATATTGGACGGAAGATTTACTTCTTGCCACCCAGGACGCCCTTCAGCAGTTCGCCTGCCATACCGCTCTTCAGCACGGTGCTGGCAACGTCACCAGCAGCACCGCTCTTCAGGACAGCATTAGCCACATCACCGACGTTGACGTTCTTGGCAATATATTCCTGAAGTTCCTTCTTAGCGATATCCACGCCCATGCTCTTGATGAGGGGAAGAAGAGAATCGATATTGGCGTTGGAAACCAATTTTGTTGCAATCTCGGGGTTTTTCTTTACCAGCTCAATAAGCTGCTCGATGCCTGATGCCATAGTAGAAAATATTAAAGGTTAATAATGTTACGGGGAGATGAATAATATTCATCTTCGACCGTGCAAAAATAGATAAATTCTTTGATATCTCAAAGCAATAATGACAGAATGCGCGTAAAATAGATAAAAAATAACGATTTTTAACCTCAAATTTGGAATATTGCGAAATTTTCCGTATCTTTGTGGCCAAATAGACAGACAAATACGAAAGAAAAAGCCCTATGACAGATATACAAACCAATCTTGACGAACAACTGGCCCAGGCAAAAGCCATCGACGACTACAGCGATGACAAGATCCAGCACCTCGAATGGACCGAGCACATCCGTCGTCGCCCTGGCATGTATATCGGCAAGCAGGGAGACGGTTCGCACGCAGATGATGGAATCTATATCCTGCTGAAGGAAGTCATCGACAACTCGATCGACGAATATGCGATGGGGTTCGGCAAGATGATTGAAGTCAAGGTGAGCGAAGAAGGTCATGTCTCGGTCCGCGACTACGGACGTGGCATTCCCCTGGGCAAGGTGGATGCCTGCGTCAGCGAGATCAACACAGGCGGCAAGTACGACACCTCGGTCTTCAAGAAGTCGGTTGGCCTGAACGGCGTAGGCCTCAAGGCCGTCAATGCCCTTTCGAGCTTCTTCTTCGTACGCTCCTGCCGCAATGGCGAAAAGAAAGAAATCACTTATACCGCTGCCAAGAAGATACAGGAGAGTGAAATCGTCCCCACCGACGAACCGAACGGTACCTACATTGAATTTGTTCCCGACAACTCCATCTTCACAAACTATAAGTTCCGCATGGAATTTGTCGAAACCCTCCTGCATAACTATTGTTACCTCAACATTGGACTCGCTCTCATTCTGAACGGCACCCGCTACATTTCGAAAAACGGACTGGCTGACCTTCTCAATGCCCGCATGGAGATGCAGCCGCTCTACGAACCCATCCACCTGATGGGTGACGACATCGAAGTGGTCATCACGCACTGCAACAGCTACGGCGAACAGTACTACTCGTTCGTCAACGGACAATATACGAGCCTGGGAGGCACCCATCTGGCAGCCTTCAAGGAAGCAACTGCACGCGTCATCAAGGAGTTCTTCAGCCAGAAGAACTTCGAGTTCAGCGACATCCGCAACGGCATGGTGGCTGCCATTGCCATCAAGGTGCAGGAACCAGTGTTCGAAGCACAGACCAAGACGAAGCTCGGCTCGACACGCATGTCACCCAACCCCGAGGACATCACCATCCAGAAGTTTGTGGGCGACTTCCTGAAGCGCGAACTCGACAACTTCATGCACCGCGAACCGGAGACCACCGAAGTGATGCTTGCGAAAATCCTTTCGAACGAACGCGAACGCAAGGAGCTGGCCGGCTTGTCGAAACAGGCCAAGGAACGCGCCAAGAAGATCAGTCTGCACAATCGTAAGCTGCGCGACTGCCACATCCACTACAATGATGCAAAAGGCGACCGCCAGGACGAATCGTGCATCTTCATCACCGAGGGCGATTCGGCTTCCGGTTCAATCACCAAGAGCCGCAACGTCGAGACACAGGCCGTCTTCTCGTTGCGTGGCAAACCGCGCAACTGCTTCGGCATGACCAAGAAGGTATGCTACGAGAACGAGGAGTTCAACCTGCTGCAGGCTGCGCTCAACATCGAGGACGGACTGGACGGACTTCGCTACAACAAGGTGATCATTGCCACGGATGCCGATGTCGATGGCATGCACATCCGCCTGCTGATGATGACGTTCTTCCTGCAGTTCTATCCCGAACTGGTGCGCAAGGGCCACGTCTTCATCCTTCAGACGCCCCTCTTCCGTGTCCGCAACAAGAAGATCTGCCGCTACTGCTACACCGACGAGGAGCGCGAAGCTGCCATCAAGGAATGCGGGCCGACTGCCGAAATCACCCGATTCAAGGGCTTGGGAGAAATCAGTCCCGACGAGTTCAAGATCTTCATCGGCGAAGACATGCGGCTCGACACGGTGATGCTCCGCAAGGAAGATGCCGTCCACGAGATGCTCGAATACTACATGGGCAAGAACACGATGGAACGCCAGGAATTCATCATCAACAACCTGGTCATCGAACTCGACGAAGCCTGATCTATCCGGAGGATTCCCCCATTCAACACAAAAAACAAAAGAACATGAAGCTGATATTCCCCGGTTCCTTTGACCCCTTCACCAAAGGACACGAAAGCATCGTCAGGCGTGCGCTTGACTTCAGCGACGAGATCGTCATCGCTGTGGGCTACAACGGACTGAAGGGCAACACGGGTATGTTCTCCGTAGAGGAACGAGTCCGGATGATAAGCGACTTCTACGAAGAGGAACCCCGTGTTTCGGTGATCGCCTACACCACGCTGACCACCGACATAGCCAACGAACTGGGCTGCTCGCATATCCTGCGCGGTGTGCGTACCGTAATCGATTTCGAGTACGAACGTTCGCTGGCCGACGTCAATCGTCACCTGACAGGCATCGAGACCATCCTGCTCTTCAACGAACCTGCCATGGCCCATATTACCTCGACCACCGTACGCGAGCTGCTTTCGTTCGGCAAGGACGTGTCGGACTTCATGCCCGATGGTTTTCCTCCGCTCTCGAAGGTGAAGCCCCAGAACGAACCCTATTTCGGGTAATCGAAATCGTTCTGGAACATTTCGGGACATTGAAACAAGTCTGGAACACTTCGGGACATCGAAACAAGTCTGGAACAATTCGGGACATTGAAACAAGTCTGGAACAATTCAAGTCAACTTCATAAACAATCATTTCAAGTCAACTTCGAACAGGAACAGCTCGGGCAAATTTTCGAAAAGAACAGCTCGGGTTATTTATAAAACACTGGAATAGAACTTTTTCTATGATGAAACAGCTCAGATATCTGTTTATACTTTTCCTTCTCCTTTGTGCTGGTGAAGCGAAGGCTGACCTCTACAACAGCATGAAGACCTTCAACAGCGCCTTGCTCAGCCTTGAGAACCGGTATGTGGATACGGTCGATGTGGATGCCTTGACCGAGATAGCCATCAAGGCCATGCTGAAGGAGCTGGACCCCCACTCCACCTATCTCTCGCCGAAGGAAGTGGAACAGATGAACGAAGGCCTCGGCGGCTCGTTTGAAGGGATCGGTGTACGGTACCAGATGGAGAACGACACCCTGCTCGTCATCAATACGGTCAGCGGCGGACCTTCCGAAAAGGTGGGTATCCTGGCTGGCGACCGCATCATCATGGTAGGCGATTCGACCATTGCCGGACAGAAGTTCAACACCAACGAGATACAGCGCCGACTGCGCGGACCAAAAGGGTCGGTTGTCGATCTGGGCGTCCTTCGTCAAGGGGAGAGCCAGCTGCTCTGGTTCAAGGTGGAACGCGACAAGATACCCGTCTATAGCATCGATGCCTCGTACATCGCAGCACCCGGTGTCGGATACATCCGCCTGTCGCGATTTGCACAAACCACGCCCGAAGAATTCGACAAGGCCATGGGCAAGCTCGACGAACAGGGCATGAAGCACCTCATCATCGACCTGCAGGATAATGGTGGCGGCTATCTCAGCTCGGCTGTCGATCTGGCCAACTTCCTACTCCCCTCTTCCGAACTCGTTGTCTATACCGAAGGACGCAGCGACGGACACCGCAACTACCTCACCCGCCACGTCTTTGACCATTTCAAGGGACGTGTGGTGGTGCTGATCAACGAACAGAGCGCTTCGGCTTCGGAGATCCTGGCAGGCTGTCTGCAGGACCTGGACCGTGGCGTCATCGTCGGACGCCGTTCCTTTGGCAAAGGTCTTGTCCAAAGCCCGATCCGCCTGTCAAACGGAGGCATGATCCGACTGACCATCTCGCACTACTATACACCTTCGGGCAGATGTATTCAGAAGCCCTATACGAAGGGTGACCAGAAGAGCTACAACGAGGACCTCCTGAAACGCTTCAAGCAGGGCGAACTGCAGAATGCCGACAGCATCGACTTTGCCGATTCGCTCAAATACTACACCCGCAACGGGCGCACCGTCTATGGAGGTGGTGGCATCATGCCCGACTTCTTCGTGCCCCTCGACACCCTGAGCTACACCAAGGCACACCGCGCCGTGAATGCAAAAGGTTCGCTCAACCGATACGTCATCCAATATTTCAAGGCCCACCAGCAGGAGCTGCACAAGCAATACCCCACCATCGAAGCATTCCTCAACGAAGAGACGGGCTTCAAGGTGTCGGACGAGATGGTCGGCAACATCATCGAACAGGCACGCAAGGACAGCGCACAGAGCAACGAACTCGAAACACTCTACACCAACGACGTGTTCCGCAGCCAGATTGCTGCTTACCTGGCCAACGACCTCTACGAACAGGGTGCATACAGCCGCATCATGAACCATACGTCCGACGTGTTCAAGGAAGCGATGGACATCATCAACGACGAACGCCGATACAACGAACTACTCAAATCGAAATAAACACACATGAAGGCTTTATTCTCTTTCCACAGACATTTGAAGGCTGCCCATAGCTGGTTGCTCAGCCTTGCTGCAGTGGTGCTGATGCTGACACTCACCAGCGCCGACACCAAGCGTCCCATCACCATCTTCATGATCGGCGATTCGACCATGGCCAACAAGCCCCTCGATGGCGACAACCAGGAACGCGGCTGGGGACAGATGCTGTCGGGATTCTTTACCGACGACATCCGTGTCGATAATCATGCGCTGAACGGTCGCAGCTCCCTCTCCTTCATCCTCGAAGGAGAATGGCAGAAGGTCTATGATGCCATCCAGCCCGGCGACTACGTCTTCATCCAGTTCGGACACAACGACGAGAAGATCAAGTCGGAGAACCGCGGCACTCGTCCCGGCACCCCCGAACCCCAGCTTTGCCCCGACCAGTGGGGACGTCCTGCCTCGTTCGACGACAACCTCCGACGTTTCGTCAACGAGACACGCTCGAAGGGAGGCATTCCTGTCCTCTTCAACTCCATCGCACGCCGCAGCTTCTTCGAAAACAAGAATGCCGCCGAAGAGGATGACCTGTTCGGCAAGGGCATCACCCAGAAGACCGAAGGCGATTCGCTGGTCGAGACACACATCATCGTTCGCGGCGATGGCACAGTCGATGACTACCTCGAGGCACCCCGCCGGGTGGCAAAGGAACTGAATGTGCCCTTCGTCGAAATGAATGCCATCTCGAAGCAGGTCATCCTCGGCGAAGGTGTCGAAGGTTCTAAAGGCCTGTTCTGCTGGCTGCCCGCCAACACCTACGCGGCAGCACCCAAGGGACGTGAGGACAATACGCACCTGCGCATCAGTGGAGCACGCAAGATGTGTGCAGCCACCATCGATGCCATCGGCGAAGCTGTTCCCGCCCTCAAGCCCTTCATCCGCAAGTATGACCTCGTGGTAGCCAAGGACGGTTCGGGCGACTTCATGACCATCCAGGAAGCCATCATGGCTGTGCCCGACTACAATGGCGAGGAACTCAAGATACTGGTTGCCCCCGGCATCTATCACGAGAAGCTGGTGGTTCCCGAATCGAAGAGCCACGTTACGCTCATTGCCCGCACCGAAGGCGAAGTGGTCATCACCAACGACGACTATGCCAACAAGATTTCGCCCATTACGGGGCGCAAGTTGGGCACTTCGGGCTCAGCAACCGCCTATATCTATGCCCCCTACTTCGAAGCCATCGGCATCGTGTTCGAGAATACAGCCTCTAACGAATCCTTTGCACAGGGAGGACGCGGCGTTGGCCAGGCTGTTGCTGCACTGGTTGCCGGCGACTGCGTCGTCTTCCGTCGCTGCAAGTTCCTGGGCCATCAGGACACGCTCTATGCCTATGGTCGAAAGTCAGACCCCAAGACCAAAGAAGCCATCGAGGCAGCCCGGACACAGCGCATCCCCGAGAACATGCAGTCGCG